>NZ_JBQCXA010000658.1:0-641 GCF_051956855.1 Neisseria sp. P0021.S007 | reverse complement strand
GTTTTTTCTTGCAAATGTTGTTTCAGACGACCTCCGCCCACTTTGGACGACATGCCAATATTTCCCTATAAACCGGACAGGTTGCCACATGCGCGCCGGGCAGGTAGCCGGTACTCATTAAAAATTCGCCGACGATTTCGCCGCCGACAAATTTGAAATGTTTTTTAAACAGTTTCACCCATTCAGCCTTGTCGAGCGGATGGTTCGCATCGAGCCAGTTTTTGAATGAGCCGTATTCTTGCTGTATTTGTCTGATTTGTCGCGCGTTATAAATGGCTGCGTTGATTTTCAGTCGGTTGCGGACGATGCCTGCATCGGCAAGCAGTCGCTCAATATCGGTTTCGTCAAATGCGGCGACCGTATCGATGTCGAAACCTTTAAATGCCGTCTGAAATGCCTGCTGCTTCTTCAGCATCAGCGTCCAGCTTAATCCTGCCTGATTGATTTCCAACACCAGCCGCTCAAACAATTCATTGTCGTCCTCAATCGGAAAACCGTATTGCGTGTCGTGATAATGTTTGTTGGGGTTGTCCGTATCGTCAGGAAGCGTGGCGACAAATTCGCAGTAATTCATGTTTGCTGAGGAAAAATTGAAACAAAGGCCGTCTGAAAGCATTTTTCAGACGACCTAAGACCTGCAA
>NZ_JBQCXA010000657.1:0-641 GCF_051956855.1 Neisseria sp. P0021.S007 | reverse complement strand
GTTTTATCTATTCTTTTAATCAGCACCCCTATCCTCTCCCAAGCGCATGAAACCGAGCAGTCGGTGGACTTGGACGAGGTTACCGTCGTCGGCAAAAGCCGTCCGCGCACCACGTCGGGGCTGCTGCACACTTCGACCACCTCAGACAAAATCATCTCCGGCGATACCTTGCGCCAAAAAGCCGTCAACCTAGGCGATGCTTTGGACGGCGTACCGGGCATTCATGCCTCGCAATACGGCGGCGGCGCGTCCGCTCCCGTTATTCGCGGTCAAACAGGCAGACGGATTAAAGTATTGAACCATCACGGTGAAACCGGCGACATGGCGGACTTCTCGCCCGACCATGCCTTGATGGTGGACAGCGCCTTGTCGCAACAGGTCGAAATCCTGCGCGGGCCGGTTACGCTCTTATACAGCTCGGGCAATGTAGCCGGTTTGGTCGATGTTGCCGATGGCAAAATCCCCGAAAAAATGCCTGAAAACGGCGTATCAGGCGAAGCCGGATTGCGTTTGAGCAGCGGCAATTTGGAAAAACTGACGTCCGCAGGCATCAATATCGGTTTGGGCAACAACTTCGTGCTGCATACCGGAGGCTTGTACCGCAAATCAGGCGATTACGCCGTACCGCGCTATCAAAAAGA
>NZ_JBQCXA010000656.1:0-642 GCF_051956855.1 Neisseria sp. P0021.S007 | reverse complement strand
ATAAAAAGTATTACGCATATTATTGGGCAAACTTTTTATTTACGTTAAAATATGCCTTTTTTTGATAATAAGGCCGTCTGAAAAAGGCGGAAACTAATTATGGCTGAACAACATACACACGCTTCCACCTGGAAGAGCAAAATCAATGCTCTCGGCCCGGGCATCATGATGGCTTCGGCAGCGGTCGGCGGATCGCACCTGATTGCCTCCACGCAGGCAGGTGCACTTTACGGCTGGCAGCTTGCGCTGATCATTATTCTGACCAACCTGTTCAAATACCCGTTTTTCCGCTTCAGCGCACATTACACGCTGGACACGGGCAAAAGCCTGATTGAGGGCTATGCCGAAAAAAGCCGCGTTTATTTGTGGGTATTTTTGATTTTATGTATTGCATCGGCAACGATTAATGCCGGTGCAGTCGCCATCGTTACCGCCGCCATCGTCAAAATGGCAATCCCATCACTGACTTTCGATGCCGGTATGGTGTCCGTCATGATTATGGTTTCCTGCCTGCTGATTTTGGCAAGCGGCCGCTATAAAGCATTGGATAACGTTTCCAAAATCATCATCGTCAGCCTGACCATCGCCACCGTCGCCGCAGCAGCCGTGGCCATGTCTCGCGGCATGCAGATGAAACCCGAC
>NZ_JBQCXA010000655.1:0-642 GCF_051956855.1 Neisseria sp. P0021.S007 | reverse complement strand
TCGTGGAACGCTGCCAGCATGTCGCCTTTGTTTGGCATGGGCGCGGCGGCGGTGTGCCTGTCGGTGATTTTGGTGATTGTGAAATGGTTGGTGTTGAGCCGCTCGATGCGCAAGGTGCTGCATTATTACGGTGCGCCCCGGCTGCCTTTGTGGGGCTTTATTTTGGTGTCTTAGGCTTTGCTGCTGCCGCTGTTGCTGGTGTTGTATGTGCCGGCGTTGGCTGCGTTTGCGCTGTTGTGGCAGGCTTGGGTGTTTGTGGTGCAGGTACGCGGTTTGATGTGGATGGGGAATGCGACGGTAGGCCGTGTTTTGGTGGGCTATCTGTTGTATGGTTTCGGCGTGTTGTGTGTGGGTACGGTGATTTTGATGCTGTTTATTGCCGCCGGTTGGTTGGATATGGAAACGTTGAATCAAAACCTGCAGGCGTTGACGTCTGCCCGTAAATAATCAATGAAAATTGGAAGGCCGTCTGAAATGTTCAGACGGCCTTTGTTTTATGTGTTTGTTTCGTGGTCTTGCAGAATTTTTTGATAGACGGGGTCGGGGAGGTAGCGGCCTATCATATCGCGCCAGCCTTGTGGGCCGACCAGGCCTTTGACCATGGTGGAGGACACTTCGGCTATTTCGCGCGGCGGCATTAGG
>NZ_JBQCXA010000654.1:0-642 GCF_051956855.1 Neisseria sp. P0021.S007 | reverse complement strand
TCATCATTGTTGGCCTGCTGCTGCTTCTGGTCGGCTGGTTTGCCCCCGTTCCGCCCAAAGCAGAAAATGATGGCGAACACAAAGCCTAATCATTAACTTCAAATAAAAAGGCCGTCTGAAAAAGCAGCGTTATCTGTTTTCAGACGGCCTTTATTTTTTAGAAGGTGCAATCTGCTTTGTTCTAGAATGTCTAATCGTATTGAGTTATGATGCCTTTTAATATTATATAAATGGATAAGCCGTAGGCCGTCTGAAAAAAGAAAACGGGTCTGCATACCACGCATGATGCGCCCGACAGATTGACTATGGATGGCAATATAAAGATAAAAACCGCTACCGGAGGAAATAGAAAATGCCTAACCGCAATGAGCTTCCCTTAATTTATTCTTGTTCCGGATGTTCCGATGTGGCGCAGCTGGCCAACAACACAGCCGTGGCGCTCGACCATGCCGGAGAATTTGAAATGTCGTGCATTTCCGGCGTAGGCGGCAAAGTCGCGCCGTTGGTACGCAAAGCGCAGTCCGGACGGCCGATGTTGGTTATTGACGGCTGTCATCTGCATTGCGCCAAATCGTGTTTGGAAAATGTGGGCGTTGAAATCCCGGAAGGGCATCATGTAAAACTATACGAACTGGGCTACAA
>NZ_JBQCXA010000653.1:0-642 GCF_051956855.1 Neisseria sp. P0021.S007 | reverse complement strand
AAATAGGCGATATATTCGCGCGTGCTCATGGTGGAAGTCACCGTGCGCTCCTGCATATCGAAAATGTTTTCAATCAGATAGTGTTCTTGTTCTTTCAATACACCAGCCTGCGCGCCTGCATCAACAACGGCATAAATATCTTCCGAAGTCAGCTGCTCCTGACGGACGGTTGAGATTTTGAAGAGTTTGAATATTGCGTTTGCCAACCCGTCAAAAATCCAGACAAGGGGCTTTAAGATAAAAATCAAAAACATCATCGGACGGACGATGCGTACCGCCACCGCTTCGGGATGGGTCATTGCCATACGCTTGGGCATCAGGTCGGCAATTAAAATAAAGCTACCTGTAACCAGCGAGAAGGTCAGCAAAGAGGCAGCTGTGCTGCCCCAACTGCCTGCGTTCTCCAACAGTTTGCCAAAATATGGCCGTATTGCCGCCTCGCCGACGATACCGGCAAGAATGGCGACGGCGTTCAATCCGATTTGGACGACAGTAATAAAACTGCCTGGCTGCTGCTGCATATTGATTACGTCAAGCGCGCGCGTATCGCCGCCGTCTTTCGCCATGACCTGCAATTTGATTTTACGTGCCGAGGCAAGCGCGAGTTCGGAACAGGACACAAACGCGCTAATGACAATCAGC
>NZ_JBQCXA010000652.1:0-643 GCF_051956855.1 Neisseria sp. P0021.S007 | reverse complement strand
CACCAAATGTTTACCGCACAATATTACCCATTCGAGCGTCCGCGCCAATGGCTCAATTCCGGCGGTTTAGGCACAATGGGCGTAGGCTTGCCATATGCCATCGGTGCGAAACTGGCCGCTCCTGATCAAGATGTATTCTGCATCACCGGCGAAGGCTCGATTCAGATGAACATCCAAGAGCTGTCGACCTGCTTCCAATACCGAGTTCCGGTTAACGTCGTTACCCTGAACAACGGCTACCTCGGCATGGTCCGCCAATGGCAAGAACTTTATTATGGCAACCGTGAATCGGAAACCTATTTCGACTCATTGCCTGATTTTGTCAAACTGGCTGAAGCCTACGGCCATATCGGCATCCGTGTGGACAAGAAATCCGATGTAGAAGGCGCGTTGCTGGAAGCATTAAACCAAAAAGACCGCCTGGTATTCCTCGATTTCTTGACTGATAAGAAACAAAACGTACTGCCTATGGTCGGCAACGGCAAAGGCTTGGACGAGATGGTTCTGCCGCCGCATATGCGCGAAACATTGTCAGCGTAAGGAGAGAAAAATGCGACATATCTTATCTATTCTGATGGAAAACGAATCAGGTGCGATGAGCCGTGTGGTAGGTTTGTTCTCCGCACGCGATTACAATATCGAC
>NZ_JBQCXA010000651.1:0-644 GCF_051956855.1 Neisseria sp. P0021.S007 | reverse complement strand
CTGCAATGGGTATTGCCAGCGAAGCCAAAGACTCTTGGTTCAGCACCCATCCTTCTTTGGACAACCGCATCAACCGTTTGAAAAACCGCTAATAAAAAACATCAAGGCCGTCTGAAACATCCATTTCAGACGGCCTTTTTTTTATTTCTTCATCAAAGCCCGTTTGATGATAATCATCCAGTCTTTTTTATCCAACAGCGGGCGCTGGTTAAACACGTCATATTTGCAACCGTCCAGCTTCTGCAAAATCAACTGGCCGCCGACAATAATCATGCGCAGCTCAAAACCGATTCGCCCTTTGAGGGTTTTGCCCAACGGCGAGCCTGCCTTCAGCATTTGAAAAGCACGTTGGCACTCGTGCGCCATCAATCGTTGAAAGGCGAAGTCGGCTTTGCCGGCCGCAATCTGCCCTTCACTGACTTTGAACTTCCGCAAATCTTCCTGAGGGATGTACACGCGCCCTTTCTGCCAATCTACCGCCACGTCCTGCCAGAAATTAATCAGCTGCAAGGCAATGCAAATGCCGTCGCTTTGCGCCATGCTCACTTCATCGGTTTGCCCGTACAAATGCAGCATAATGCGCCCCACCGGATTGGCGGACAAGCGGCAATAGGCAATCAATTCGCCAAAGTTTTCATAACGGG
>NZ_JBQCXA010000650.1:0-644 GCF_051956855.1 Neisseria sp. P0021.S007 | reverse complement strand
CTTCTACGCTCTCCCCGACCACATCGAATACCTCCGCCAAGCTTGGCAGAAGAAATAAACCTGCGGGGAAACGGCAAGCTGTATACCCAACAAACAGGAATACGGCTTGAGTGGTGGAGATTTGGGATTTTCAGACGACCTTTTTCTTGAATCTATAAGGGTTTTATTCAATTAACTTGGGATAAGCGAATTTGGTAGCGTGGGCTATGCCCACGAACCTATTGTCTAAGAACCGGAATCCGGCAACAGTCAAATTTGCATTTATTTCGTGGGTAGAACCCACGCTACGGATTGTTAGTTGTATTTGCCGTCTTACATCGTTGGCAAAGCCCACGCCACGCGTTGCTGCGACGGCAGCTTTGTCCCTTCCCCCGTTTGGCGGGGGAAGGTTAGGATGGGGGTGGTTTTGTGGGTTTAGATAAAATCAAATTCGTACAGCCCGTAGAGCCACCCTCTCCCCAGCCCTCTCCCGCCAGACGGGAGAGGGGGCGGGTTTGCAGGCAAAAACGAGGTCGTCTGAAAACTTTGAGATTCGGGTTTTAGAGAAACTCGTTCACGCTCATTTTCAGACGACCTTTTATTCAATCAAAACAAACTTGAGATAGCTCAGGTAGCGTGGGCTTTGCCCACGAAATCTATCATCC
>NZ_JBQCXA010000649.1:0-644 GCF_051956855.1 Neisseria sp. P0021.S007 | reverse complement strand
GCATTCCGGCTTTCATATAATGCCCCTGACGCGACAGCATACGCTCAAGATTGATTGCTTGAGGCGGAGTCAAATGGATAAAAGCCACCTTCCCTTCTGCACCACGCAGAATATCGCGGTATTGGCGTTTGAGTGCGGAACAAGTAACGATGGAATATGTTTCCCCATTTTTTGCCTGCTCCGTCATCCAGTCACGCAAATTGCCGAGCCATGGGTAGCGGTCTTCATCCGTTAACGGAATACCTGCACCCATTTTATCGCGGTTGGCTTGGGTATGAAAATCGTCGCCTTCAGCATACGGACATTGGTTGAGATGTTTTTGCAAAGACAGCGCGGCAGTGGTTTTACCGCAACCGCACACGCCCATCATGACAAAATGTGTCGTCATTTTTCTACTCCTTGTTTATCTAGATTTTAACGGTATTTAAAAACGGGCGGATTGTGTTATCTCAAAAACACTATCCGCCCGTTCTTCCGATTAAACCAAAACAAACAACACTGACGATAAAGCAAAACCGATGAGTGCGATAAGTGTTTGGTTGACCGTCCATGTCTTCAAGGTCGTCGGCACATCCATATTCAACAGACGGCCGACAAGCCAGAAACCGGAGTCGTTAAAGTGGCTGCAACCAACGGAACCTGCC
>NZ_JBQCXA010000648.1:0-644 GCF_051956855.1 Neisseria sp. P0021.S007 | reverse complement strand
ATATGCAGCAACGGAGAAACAGGAAATCAACGCGGCAAACAAAACAGGTTTCATGGTTTGAACTCCTAAGGTTGTGATGATGGATTTGTGATATTTGGAACTATACGCTTATTTGAAGATACCTACTACTCTTCAAATATGCATAAGTTGCAGCCATAGAAGCTGAAGCAACTGCCCCATTCAATTGATATGCAGCTCCCGTCAACATAGCACCAGCTGCATTTGCATTACCAGAGAGACCTGCATTGGCTACAGAAGCTCCCATAGCAGCACTTGTAGCGGCAAAAGATAAGGCTGCGATTGCAGCATCAAGGCCATCCAATGAATTTCTATCTGCTTCAGGCGTGGCTAAATATTTCTGAATATTATTAGCATTTTGAATCGCATCAGCAGTACTTAATCCATTTTCGCGTGCAATATTTAAAAAACTAAATCCAGCGTTTGGCATTCTCATACTCCAAATTTTAAACTAAAAACCACAACCCAAAAAACGGAAATACAAATTGCAAAAAATATAAATAAATTAATATACTGAACAATATAAAAAATCATATTAATTTGTTTAAAAAATTTACTTGACTCTGTAATATTACCAATAATAAACTTTACACTAGAGGAAAGAAAAAAAAGAGTGATCCCCCCAC
>NZ_JBQCXA010000647.1:0-644 GCF_051956855.1 Neisseria sp. P0021.S007 | reverse complement strand
CCTAATCTCTCCGGCATCTAGCTGAAGCCCTGCAATTTCTCCCTCGCCTGTACGCTCGTCAAAATCGATGGTGTAGCTCAAATAGCCTGGGCGTGCGCCGGCAACAAGATCGGCATCTGTGGGATTAGTAAATTTGTTAAAAGCCAAGCCGTTATAAATCACCTTGCCCATCTTAGGCAGAGCTGCTTCAGGCGTAGGCGTGCCGCCGATTTCGATATGGGTTCTCTCATCAGAAGAACCATCATTCGCCTGTATTGTTTTCGTAAGCCCTGTAACAGTGGAATAGGGAAGTTCGTAAAGCCGCTTCACGCTGTCATCCGGCATATTTATGAGCGTCAGGGTTAGTTTTTGTGAAGCCGATGGGTCGGTCGACGGTTTGGTAGCAGGCGTTTGCGGCTTGGTGTTATTTGCTGTTTGGGTGGTGGGTGAATCGCCGCCACCGCTGCCACAGGCTGCCAGTGCGACTGCGAGGATGGTCAAAGAGAGGGCGCGTGATAGGTTTGTCATGATATTTTCCCTAAGTTAGTTATCGACAATGTAAAGGATAATGTAAAGATATTCTTCTGGTATGAAGATACTTATTTTCTTATGTTTTTTAAAATTTTTCAATAGCTTATTTTATTTAAAGGCGGGCAGTTTATGGA
>NZ_JBQCXA010000646.1:0-644 GCF_051956855.1 Neisseria sp. P0021.S007 | reverse complement strand
GCCTGAGCCCTTCCAAGAGTATCGGCCTTCACCGGCAACCATAATCGCCTGTTGACCTGGTTGCAAACGTTTTTGCAGATTATTCCAACCGGCCTCACCTAAAAGGCTTTTACCGATAGAAGGTTGGCTGACCAAAGCAACATATAAATCAACGAATGTATCGTTACCATCACCCTGCTCTGCATGCTCAGCAACACCTGCTTTACCACCTTTTTCAAACAATTTGTTGATATCGTCAACAGAAATATGCAGATGACCAACAGCTTTTTGTTCTAACAGTGCATTCCAAGACTGAATATCTTGTTTATCAGAATTCACAGCACGACGGGGACGGGTTTGAACCGCAGGCTCATTTGCAGCTTGTTCACCAGAAGCGGCAGCAGCACCGGCTTGAGTCGCTTTATCCGTACCCAAATGATATTGATGAATAACCGATTTGACAGAACGCTGAATACTGTCGTTAATCACCATTAACGTTACAGTCGCACCACTGATGATATCACCAGGAGCCACGCCAGGCTGCGGAGGATTTTTAATAAAATTTAAGCCAATATATTTATCAATGAATTTATCAACACTGGATTGCGGAATACCAATCAGCATAATTGGTTCATGATGTTCAACCAATTTTGCTCCGGCAATAG
>NZ_JBQCXA010000645.1:0-645 GCF_051956855.1 Neisseria sp. P0021.S007 | reverse complement strand
GCAGAACCACAGACCCCGTGCGTATGTATATGCGCGAAATGGGGCAGGTTGACCTGCTGACCCGCGAAGACGAAATCATCATCGCCAAAAAAATCGAAAACGCCCTGAAAAACATGGTGCAGGCGATTTCCGCCTGTCCGGGTTCTATCGCTGAAATCCTCGCGCTGATCGAGCAAATCCGCAAGGATGAAATCCGCGTGGACGAAGTGGTTGAAGCCATCATCGATCCGAACGAAGTGTTGCTCAACGAATTGGGCTTGGGGCACTTGGAAAGCGCGTCAAACGACGACGATTCCGGTAGCAGCGACGAAGATGAAGAGGATGAAGACGGAGATGACGACGATTCCGGCAGCGATGCCGAAGCCATGTCCGCCGCCCATCTTGCCGAATTGAAGCAAAAAGTGCTGGATCATTTCGCCTTCATCGAAAGCGAATACGGCAAGATGATCAAAAAGCTGGAAAAACACGACAGCCGACACCCCGATTATCTGGCACACCGCGACGCCATCGCCAACAAGCTCTTGGAAGTCCGCTTCGCCACCCGCCAAATCGAAAGCCTCAGCGGCAACCTGCGCAGCCGTGTCGAAAACATCCGCAAGCTCGAACGCGAAATCCGTGACATTTGCCTTGACCGCGTCCATATGG
>NZ_JBQCXA010000644.1:0-645 GCF_051956855.1 Neisseria sp. P0021.S007 | reverse complement strand
GCGTACAGCGCCGTCATTGCCTTCCCTCGGCTCGATATAAGCCAATACATCAGGGTGCTGCATCAGCCAGCGGCGCGTCATGTTTTTTAAAACGGGTTTGTAGCCTGACGAGCCCAAACCGCTGCCGTGAATGATTTCGGCGCATACGCCACGCTTTTGGGTAAATTCGATAAATTCGTTTAAAACCTGTTGCGCCTCTTCCTGCGTGTAGCCGTGCAAATCGACATCGGCGACTACGGGATAATGCCCGTTGCGCAGACGTTGCAAGTCATTCTTACCTTGTCCGTTTTTACTGAACGAAGCAGGCGGTTCATCCCAAGAAGCGCCGCTACCGACATAAAAATAATCTTCGGCTGCCAAACTTTCCTGCTCTTTCGGACGGGGTTTGATGGGCGTTTTATCGCGCGGGGCTTCATAGCGCGGCGCGGTTTTCAGTGGCGTCACTGCACCTACGGCTTTGGCGAAATCGATATTCTCTTCCTCGCGCTTCTTCGCCAAGGCTTGCTCCTGCGCCCGCGCTTCGGCTTCTTTTTTGGCTTGTTTGCCTAATGCTTTCAAGGCGGATTGGAAATCTGTTTTCATCATGGGGATATTTTGAGGTTTAACATGAAAAACACATTTTCAGACGACCTCGGTGTCCCGTAC
>NZ_JBQCXA010000643.1:0-645 GCF_051956855.1 Neisseria sp. P0021.S007 | reverse complement strand
GTTCGGTCTTGACCCAACCTACCCCGTTCGAAATGCACACCATCTGTATTTTGACGAAACTCGCTTTGCTCACTTTCAGACGACTTTGCGTTCTGTTCATACTGGTCGTCTGAAAAATCAGCCGCCTTAGCCGTAGGTTGGGTCGAGACCCACCTTGTCGAATCCGAAAGCATTGTTGGGTCTTGACCCAACCTACCTTGTTGGGAATGCCCATTATCCGATTCCGCCTCAATCAGATACTGCACAAACGCTTCTTCCAAATCCGGCGCATTCTGCCTTGCCGCCAGTTCGGCGGGCGTGCCCACCGCCAGCACGCGGCCTTTGTGCATAAAGGAAATGCGGTCGCAGCGGGCGGCTTCGTTCATAAAGTGGGTCGAAACGAAAATGGTGATTTTGTCTTCGCGGGAGAGTTTCAGAAGATGCCGCCAGAACATATCGCGCGCGGCGGGATCGACCCCCGAAGTCGGTTCGTCCAGAATCAATACTTCAGGGTGATGCAAGCAGGCGGCGGCAAGTTGCAGGCGTTGGCGGATGCCCAGCGGCAGCGATGCGGGCGCGGTGTCGGCAACGTCCGCCAAATCAAACTGTTGCAGGGCCTCTTCCACCGCCGCCGCGCCTTTAGCGCCCATCTGGTAGAGTCTGGCG
>NZ_JBQCXA010000642.1:0-645 GCF_051956855.1 Neisseria sp. P0021.S007 | reverse complement strand
GGCCATACGGCGCACATACTCTACTGCTGCTTCGCCTCTTTAGGGGTTTCATCAATATCCACAGGAAGGCGGCGTACCGTGAAACCCAAATTCTCCAAAATCTCACGACGGCGCGGACTGCCCGAAGCCAGATAAATTGCGTTCATTGTATTGGTTTTCCTTATTTTGAAATTTTATGCTGGCCGGACAGGCGGACATAATGCGCGGACGAATACGTCAAAAATTCCTTTTCCTCATCCGTCAGCGGACGCACTTGTTTCACAGGCGAGCCAACGTATAAAAAACCGCTTTCCAAACGTTTGCGCGGAGGCACCAAACTGCCCGCGCCTATCATCACATCATCTTCGACAACCGTATCATCCAAAATAATCGAGCCCATGCCCACCAACACACGATTCCCAATTCGGCAGCCATGCAGCATGACCTTATGCCCAATCGTCACATCATCGCCGATAATCAAAGGTGAACCGTCAGGCTTCGCCGCATTCTTATGCGACACATGCAAAACGCTGCCGTCCTGCACATTGCTGCGCTTGCCGATAGAAATGCTGTTCACATCGCCACGCAATACGGCATAAGGCCAAACGGATACATCTTCCGCCAGCGACACTTCGCCAATCACAACCGAAGTCTCATCTATAAAAC
>NZ_JBQCXA010000641.1:0-645 GCF_051956855.1 Neisseria sp. P0021.S007 | reverse complement strand
CGCAACAGTTGAAATTCAATCCTGCAGCAAAGGCTTATTTGGACAAACGCGGCTTGAGTGCGGAAGTTATTGCGCATTATGGCTTGGGCTATGCACCCGACGGCTGGCAACCTTTTGCGCAAGTATTCCAACCCTATCCTAATACTGCGTTGGTGGATACGGGCATGGTCATCGACAACGAAGGCAAACATTACGACCGCTTTCGCCATCGGATTATGTTCCCTATCCGTAATCCGCGTGGGCAGGTAATCGGCTTTGGCGGCCGCGTATTGGACGACTCCAAACCCAAATACCTGAACTCTCCCGATACGCCTTTGTTCGATAAAGGGAAAAACCTTTACGGACTATATGAAGGGCGTGCTGCCGTAAAAGAGGCAGGACGGATTTTGGTGGTCGAAGGCTACATGGACGTGGTTGCATTGGCGCAGTTCGGCGTCGGCTACGGCGTAGCGGCTTTAGGTACGGCAACCACGGCGGAACACGTCAAAATCCTGATGCGTCAGGCCGACAGTATTTATTTTTGTTTTGATGGCGACAGCGCGGGACGTAAAGCGGCTTGGCGCGCGCTGGAAAATGCGTTGCCGCAATTAAAAGACGATAAATCACTGCATTTTCTATTCCTACCCGAAGAACACGACCCTGACA
>NZ_JBQCXA010000640.1:0-645 GCF_051956855.1 Neisseria sp. P0021.S007 | reverse complement strand
GGGCGAATACAGCGGCATGCTCTCCATCCGCCGCTATCAAGAAGCCAACGGCGAGGGACACCGCAACATCTGTCTGATTCCAAAATCAGCCCACGGCACCAACCCTGCGACTGCGGCCATGCTGGGTTTGAAAGTCGTCGTTGTCGATACCGACGAACACGGCAACGTCAACATCGACGATTTGAAAGCCAAAGCCGAGCAATACCGCGACGCTTTGTCCGCTATCATGATTACTTACCCGTCCACCCACGGCGTGTACGAAGAAGGCATCCGCGACATCTGTCGCATCATCCATGAAAACGGCGGACAGGTTTACATGGACGGCGCCAACCTCAACGCCCAAATCGGCATCATGCAGCCTGCCGAAGTCGGCGCGGACGTGTTGCACATGAACCTGCACAAAACCTTCTGTATCCCCCACGGCGGCGGCGGCCCGGGTATGGGTCCCATCGGCCTGAAAGCCCACCTCGCTCCGTTTGCACCGGGACACGCCTTGACCGACACGCACAGCGCCAGTGCCGGGCAAACCGCCGTTTCCTCCGCCGCCTTCGGTTCCGCGTCCATCCTGCCGATTACCTGGATGTACCTGACCATGATGGGCAAACAAGGCATGGAACAGGCAACGCGCTGGGCATTGCTCAACGC
>NZ_JBQCXA010000639.1:0-645 GCF_051956855.1 Neisseria sp. P0021.S007 | reverse complement strand
AACAAAACCGTTCCGCAGGCTTTGGCATTTTTGCCTGGGGCTGCCCGTCCGCAAATGTATCATCAGTCCGGCCGCAATAAATTGGGTAACTTGCAGGCGGATTACGATGCGTTGGGTGTGCAAGCCGAGTGCGTCGAATTTATTACCGATATGGTGTCTGCCTACCGAGATGCCGATTTGGTGATTTGTCGTGCCGGCGCGCTGACGATTGCCGAACTGACGGCTGCCGGTTTGGGTGCGTTGCTGGTGCCGTATCCGCATGCAGTGGACGACCATCAAACAGCCAATGCGCGTTTTATGGTGCAGGCCGAAGCTGGTTTGCTGCTGCCGCAAACTCAACTGACGGCAGAAAAATTGGCCGAAATCCTCGGCGGTTTGAACCGTGAAAAATGCCTGAAATGGGCGAAAAATGCCCGTACGCTGGCGTTGCCGCACAGTGCGGACGATGTGGCGGAAATTGCCATATCCTGTACTGAGTAAGCAGGCAGACTTCGATTAAAGGCCGTCTGAAAGTTGATTAACGGCATTTCAGACGGCCTTCATTGCCTTTGTTAAAATTCCTTTACAATAAAAGCATAGCGCAGAAGCGGATAGCCCTTTAAAATAACGCCTTTACGCACTAAAAACCAACCGGAACGCAACGTT
>NZ_JBQCXA010000638.1:0-647 GCF_051956855.1 Neisseria sp. P0021.S007 | reverse complement strand
GTATCGGAAAGCTGCCACGAAAGGCAGTGGAGACGCCGCGGCCGCCTTGGCGCAACACAGTCTGACAGGCAAACTGATCGGACGAGACCCGCTCCAAGCCATGCGCCACACCCGTTTTGCTGCAGACCGCCGCCATCCGGAAGCTTTGCGCATTATGGGCGACCTCTACCGCTACGGACTCGGCGTCAAAGCCGACCCGCACGCAGCGCACGACTATTACCACCGTGCCGCGACACTCGGCAGCGCCACCGCCATCCAAAAGCTGCTCAGTGATGCCGCGCTGCATAATCCCCAGCAGTATGAACAAATCAGGGAAGCTGCCCTACTCTTCCAAAAAACGGAACAAACCTTCCGCGATGCCGAAGCATGTCATTACGGCATAGGAACAGCGGTGGATTACGACCGCGCCAGAAAACTGTATTTAGAAGCCGCCGAATTCCATCACAAAAATGCCGCCGCCACATTGGGCAAATTGTATTATTACGGACAAGGCGTTGAGGTCGATTTCCAATCTGCCGCCCATTGGTTTGAAATCGCGGCGGAACAAGGCCATACCGAAGCTCAATACTATTTGGCACGACTCTATTACCACGGGCAAGGCGTCTCCAGCCACATCCCTACCGCCTGTCGTTGGTTGCAGGCTGCCA
>NZ_JBQCXA010000637.1:0-648 GCF_051956855.1 Neisseria sp. P0021.S007 | reverse complement strand
TTTGATTACGGCATGACTGCTTTGGCATCCATCGGTTCAACTGCCCCGTTTATCGGCTTGTTCGGTACGGTTTGGGGGATTTACCACGCCTTAATCAATATCGGTCAAAGCGGTCAAATGAGTATCGCTGCGGTAGCCGGTCCGATTGGTGAAGCCTTGGTATCAACCGCTATCGGTTTGTTTGTCGCCATCCCTGCTGTCTTGGCGTACAACTTCCTCAACCGCGGCAAGAAAACCCTCTCTCAAGATATGGACGCTTTTGCACACGATCTGCACGTCCGTCTGCTGAATCAAAAGGACTAAATTATGGCATTCGGTTCAATGAATTCCGGCGATGATGCACCGATGTCGGACATCAACGTCACGCCTTTGGTCGATGTGATGCTGGTACTGTTGATCGTTTTCATGATCACCATGCCCGTACTGACCCACTCGATTCCTTTGGAACTGCCGTCTGCTTCCGAAAATGCAGCAAAGCAGAAGGAAAAGCAGCCTAAAGACCCGCTGCGTCTGACTATTGATGCCAACGGTAGCTACTACATTGATGGCGATTCTGCGACTAAAGCGGATATTAATGCGGTTATTTCCCGACTGAAAACAGAAAAGCAGAAAAACGCTAATACCATCATTGCCATTTCAGCAGATAAG
>NZ_JBQCXA010000636.1:0-649 GCF_051956855.1 Neisseria sp. P0021.S007 | reverse complement strand
TTAGAGGCTAACCCATATTTTTTAAGCTATCAATTTCAAACTAATCGCAAAATCAATGAAATAGCAAAAATTACAACAGGTAATACCATAAAACATATTCTTTCATCAGACATGAAAGAGTTTGTGGTGGATTTCCCAATGGTAGAAGAACAAACCCACCTCGGTTTGTTTTTCCGTCGCTTAGACAGCCAAATTGCCGAGAGCCGTGCGGTGTTGGAAAAAAGCCGTCAGCTTAAAAAGGCAATGCTGGCAAAAATGTTTCCCGCAAACGGTGAAAAAATACCAAAAATCCGCTTTAAAGGGTTTGAGGGGGAGTGGGAATGTAGGAAATTGGGTATAGAGGTTGAAATTATTGGCGGAGGTACGCCTGATACAACGAATTCAGCATATTGGAATGGTGATATTGACTGGTACTCTCCTACTGAAATTGGAGAAGCTGCCTATGCAAATGGGAGTGTAAAAAAAATTACACTACTTGGATTACAAAAAAGTTCAGCCCAAATCCTCCCTGCAAATAGAACGGTACTTTTTACATCGAGAGCAAGTATTGGCGATATGGCAATTCTTACTAAAGACGGAGCTACAAATCAAGGATTTCAATCTTTTGTTGTCAGGGAAAAATTAGATGTTTATTTTCTCTATACCATGG
>NZ_JBQCXA010000635.1:0-649 GCF_051956855.1 Neisseria sp. P0021.S007 | reverse complement strand
CACAATTTCAGACGGCCTTGAAAATACTGACTTGAGTTTTTGATACTCGCCCACATATCCCACCCAGTTTGAATTCATTCTTAACACTATCAAAATTATGAGCAATAAAGATTTTTACGAAACACTTGGTGTTGCCCGCAGCGCTAGCGACGATGAAATCAAAAAAGCCTACCGCAAGCTGGCAATGAAATATCATCCCGACCGCAATCCTGACAATAAAGAAGCGGAAGAAAAATTTAAAGAAGTCCAAAAAGCTTACGACACCTTGTCTGACAAGGAAAAACGTACCATGTACGACCAATACGGCCATGCTGCGTTCGAACAGGGCACAGGTGCGGGCGGATTCGGTGGCTTTGGCGGTTTCGGCGGCCAAGGCGGATTCGGTGGTGCACAAGGCTTCGATTTTTCCGATATTTTCAGCCAAATGTTCGGCGGTGGCGGCAGCGCTGGCGGCCGTCAGCCGGATTACAGCGGCGCCGACTTGCAGGTCGGCATAGAGATTTCGCTTGAAGAAGCCGCCAAAGGCGTGAAAAAACGCATCAACATCCCGACTTACGAAGAATGTGATGTCTGCCACGGCTCAGGTGCCAAACCGGGCACATCCGCATCGACTTGTTCGACCTGTCACGGCTCAGGTACGGTGCACGTC
>NZ_JBQCXA010000634.1:0-650 GCF_051956855.1 Neisseria sp. P0021.S007 | reverse complement strand
CCCCAACCCTCTCCCGCTGGACGGGAGAGGGGGCAGGCTGCATGTCGTGGCATAGATTTCTGCCCAACTACCGTCATTCCCGCGCAGGCGGGAATCTACTTTTAACTCTCGGCAACTGTTTTTTAAACATCTGTTTCTTAGAATTTCCAATGGATTCCCGCCTACGCGGGAATGACGGCGGCGGGATGGTTAGCGTGGTCTGATTATGAAAAAAGGTCGTCTGAAACCAAGCTTTAAATTTCAGACGACCTTTTACCGTATCAGCAACCTTGTTCCTTCCCCCGTCTGGCGGGGGAAGGTTAGGATGGGGGTGGCTTTACGGCTTGGGGAAAAATCAAATTTGTGCAACCCGTAGAGCCACCCTCTCCCCAACCCTCTCCCGCCAGACGGGAGAGGGGGGGCGGATTACTGAATACCGCCGTTACTGTTTTTTAGTATCGTATTGAGGCGAGAATGGATTTAGAGTATCGGAATGCAACGAGGTCGTCTGAAAATCCCCAAAACAGGTTTTTCAGACGACCTCTTTCAGTTACAGCAACCTAATCCCTTCCCCCGTCTGGCGGGGGAAGGTTAGGATGGGGGTGGCTTACGGATATACGGCATAAGGTGCAAAGCCCCTCTTCCGACTCCTCTTCCACCAAACATGAGAA
>NZ_JBQCXA010000633.1:0-650 GCF_051956855.1 Neisseria sp. P0021.S007 | reverse complement strand
CATGAATGCTGCGACCCAAAACTTTACCCAATAAATAGCCGCTGAAATACCAAGTAATCAAGGCAACAGGCAAACCCAAAATCAGCAGTTGACCAATATTTGCGCCATAGAACTCAGAAGCAGCAATCGGGCCAGGATGAGGCGGCAGGAAGACGTGCATGACCGAAAATGCGCCAATAGACGCCATCGCGTATGGCAGAACGGTCTGCTTCATACGGCGTGCCGTTGCAAACACAATCGGCAACATCACCACCAAGCCGGCATCAAAGAAAATCGGGAAACCAAAAATCAAAGAAGCCACGCCTAAAGCAAATGGTGCACGATTCTCACCAAAAATCTGAATCAGCGCATCTGCCAAAGACTGAGCGCCACCGGAAGTTTCCACCAAACGGCCGAGCATTGCGCCCAAACCGACCAGCAACGCCACGCTGCCGAGCGTACCGCCGAAGTTTTTGACCAATACATCATTAACAATGCTGCCCATAGGCAGACCTGTTACGATGGCAGTCAGCAGGCTGACCAATACCAACGTCAGCAAGGCATGAACGCGCAGTTTTACAATCAAAATCAAGATTAGCAAAATCGCTGCCGCGGCGATACCGAGCAAGGTACCGGCACTCAGCGTTTGAGTCCATCCATCCATTTTGAAG
>NZ_JBQCXA010000632.1:0-650 GCF_051956855.1 Neisseria sp. P0021.S007 | reverse complement strand
GTCCAATACCACCAAAAACGCGCCCTGCGGTATGGCTTCCAACAGGCGTTTTTCTTCAGCCGCCATGCCCTGAGCCGCATTCACACCCGCACCGCGTTTTTCGGGCTTGATTTCTTTCAGCGCATAATTGACATCGCGCCCGAAGCGTTTGGCGTACTCGCCGACGGCTTCATCCACCCAACGCGGCATTTTCGTGCCTACAGCCAAGACGGTGATATTCATGGAGTATCCTTTGTTATCGAATTGTCGGTTGGGCATTATGGTCAAGCAGGTTCTCGACTTTTTCAAACCATGAGCCAATACCCGCGCAACCGACTGAAAATAAAAGGCCGTCTGAAAGCCGAATGTATCCCGTTCGGCTGTTTCAGACGGCGTTTCAATGATTAGCAGTGAACCAGTGTACCTTCGTTTTCGCCGGTTACCACGCGTTTGAGCGAGCCTTCTTTAGCAATGCCGAAGACCACGATATTGAGTTTGCGTTCGCGGCAGAGGGCGAAGGCAGTGGCATCCATCACTTTGAGATTTTTTAACAAGGCTTCGTCAAAAGTAATGGTTTCATAGCGTGTTGCAGATGGGTCTTTTTTCGGGTCCGCGGTGTACACGCCGTCAACGTTGGTGGCTTTGAGCATCACATCGCAGTTCATTTCCGC
>NZ_JBQCXA010000631.1:0-650 GCF_051956855.1 Neisseria sp. P0021.S007 | reverse complement strand
CAGCGTTTACCTGTCCACCATTCTCGGCGCATGGTTGGCCGACCGCATTTGGGGCGCGGAACGTACCCTGTTTATCGCCGGTATCGTCGTGATGACCGGCCATATTTTATTGGCGATTGTGCCGGGCTTAATGGGATTGCTGTTGGGCTTGGTGTTTATCGCGCTGGGCAGCGGCGGCGTGAAATCGTCTGCCGGTTCGATGGTCGGCTCTTTGTATGAACGGGACGACCTGCGCGAATTACGCGATGCCGGTTTCTCCATTTTCTATATTTCCATCAATATCGGCGGTTTCTTAGGCCCTTTGTTGACCGGTATTTTGCAAGACAGAATGGGTTTCCATTACGGTTTCGGCGCAGCGGCCGTCGGTATGGCATTTGGCCTGCTGTGGTATTCGCGCGGCCGTAAAAACCTGCCGCATACTCCGGCTCCGAATCCGTTGCGTCCTGAAAAGATACAGACTGCAATAGCTGTCGGCGTGTTGCTGGTTTTGGTGTTGGGCAGCGTGATTGCTTCCGGCGTGCTCAATCTTGAGAACTTTTCACGCTGGCTTTTGGGCGTGGTCATTATCACCGTTATCGCTTATTTTGCACGCTTGCTGGGCAGCAGCCAAGTTGAGGCAGC
Source organism: Neisseria sp. P0021.S007 (assembly GCF_051956855.1). Classification (NCBI taxonomy): domain Bacteria; kingdom Pseudomonadati; phylum Pseudomonadota; class Betaproteobacteria; order Neisseriales; family Neisseriaceae; genus Neisseria; species Neisseria sp. P0021.S007. The sequence goes on along the minus strand of NZ_JBQCXA010000631.1, from coordinate 29 downwards.
CAATAAACGTTACATCATGGCCTATATTC
>NZ_JBQCXA010000630.1:0-650 GCF_051956855.1 Neisseria sp. P0021.S007 | reverse complement strand
GGGCAGAGTTGCGCAGTCGTGAATATGCCGAAATTTTGAAGCAGAAGCAGGAGTTGTCTTTGGTGGAAGCCGGCGAGTTCAATAGCTTGGGCAAGCGCAACGGCAGGGTTTATTTTGTCGAAACCTTCGATACCGAATCCGGCATCATGAAAAACCTCTTCCTGCGCGAGCAGGACAAAAACGGCAACGACAACATCGTTTTTGCCAAAGAGGGCAATTTTTCGCTGACAGACAACAAACGTACGCTTGAATTGCGCGACGGCTACCGTTACAGCGGTACGCCCGGCAAAGCCGATTACAACCGCGTTTCTTTCCAACACCTCAGCCTGATTATCAGCACCACGCCGAAACTCATCGACCCTGTTTCACACCGCCGTACCATTCCGACCGCACAACTGATTGGCAGCAGCAATCCCCAACACCAAGCGGAATTGATGTGGCGCATCTCGCTGACCGTCAGCGTCCTCCTGCTCTGCCTGCTTGCCGTACCGCTTTCCTATTTCAATCCGCGCAGCGGCCATACCTACAATATCCTGATTGCCATCGGTTTGTTTTTGGTTTACCAAAACGGGCTAACCTTCCTGCGCAATGCTGTAGAAGACGGCAGAATCCATTTTTGGCTCGGACTGCTGCCTATGCACATCATCATG
>NZ_JBQCXA010000629.1:0-650 GCF_051956855.1 Neisseria sp. P0021.S007 | reverse complement strand
CGGCAAGTGATTCAAAATACGGAATTGTGTGCGAACTTTGCCACTCTTCCGTTTTCGGCAAATCAGTGTGTGAAAAAACCATCACTGCCAGTGTCACCAAAATCACACCTTTCACTGCACCGAATACGCCGCCAAGCAAACGGTTGATGCTTCCCAAACCAACGGCAGACATCAAACTGCTCAACAGCGATCGTGCCAGTTTCTGCAACAGCCATGCCAGAAAAAACACAGCGGCAAAACCCATGGCAACCGCCAAAGAATGCGGCTCAACCGATTTAAAGACCACATCGGCAAACGGCATGGCAAGCGTTCTGGCGGCAATAAACGATACCACCCACGCCACCATCGCCCCTGCTTCGGCAATAATACCCCGTGTCAACGAGATAATGATGCAGATGACGATGACGGCGGCAGCCAACAAATCGGCAACAGGCAAATTACTCACTGGTCACCTGACCGGCAATGCCATGTACACGCAATTTGTTCAAATCGCGCTCGGCATCGCGTGCATTTTTATAACTGGCTGATTTCACGCGATACACCTTACCTTTATCGGTCATCACTTCAGTAATGGTCGAGTCGATACCTGCGGCTTTCATTTTACGTTGCAGGCTTTGCGCACGTTCTTTTTCAGCATAACCAGCCTGAAT
>NZ_JBQCXA010000628.1:0-650 GCF_051956855.1 Neisseria sp. P0021.S007 | reverse complement strand
CTTCACCCGTGTCTTGGCGGTAGCCGCGTTTAAACAAAGCTTCGCCGGACGTGTCGATGAAAATTTGAATGTCGCGCTCGTCGATAAAGGCATGGATGCGGATGTCGGGGCGGATTTTGCCGACACTGGGGCGCGCGTCGCAAGCGTCGCGGAACACGTCGCACACGGCATCTTTGATTTTCAGTCCGACAAAATCCAAACTTTTGACTTGGGCGCGTTTGCCTTCTACTTTGACTTTGAAGGTTTGTTCCAAGTCGAACCAATCCGTCCAGCGGATATTTTTCGCTGCTTTATAAATGTCTTGCTCGCTGCGGTAGCCGCTTTTGGTCAGGCGCAGCAGCACGCGGCTGGCGGTACGCGAATGCAGGTTGATGCGGTATACCTTCTCCATACCGCCTTTGCACGCGACGCCGCCGTCAACGGCGCGGATGTCTTGGCATTTGAGTTGTTCGAGTTCTTGGGATAAAGGGGCTTCGAGACCGCGCGGGCAGGTAACGAAGAGGGAATAAGTGGTCATGCGAACCTTTCGGATGGGCGACGTATTCGGATGGCGGATTAAACTTCAATCAGGACAGGCGGGACAACGCCAAATCCGTTTAAACTGAACCCGCTATGCCTCTGCCGCGTATTGCTCCGTCGCCGCTTGAAGG
>NZ_JBQCXA010000627.1:0-650 GCF_051956855.1 Neisseria sp. P0021.S007 | reverse complement strand
ATCCTTTACCAGATAATCCAGAACGCGTTTCCGGCAGCCTGATTGTGGCTCAATTCGAATCTTTGGACGCTGCACAAGAATGGGCTGAACAAGACCCTTACGTCGATGCCGGCGTATACGCAGAAGTATTGATTAAACCCTTTAAAGCCGTATTCAAATGAGCAATATGCGTCAAATTATCGAGGAACGCCTGCAGGCGCTTGAGCCTGAGTTCTTCGATTTTGAAGATGAAAGCCACCTGCACGCCGGCCATGCCGGTAATAAAGGCGGCGGGCATTACGCCATAGTGGTGGTCAGCAACGCATTTGAAAACATTGGCCGCCTCCAGCGGCAACGTATGATTAAGCAGCTTTTACAGGACTTGTTTTCAGACGGCCTGATTCATGCACTCAGTATCAAAGCAGCCACGCCGGACGAATACTTCCATTAAGATTACTGCCCAAACTTTGATTTCCAATCATTAATTTAAAAGAGAAATACGATGAAAAAAACCTACTTTGCTTCAGCCTTGATGCTTGCTCTGACTTCCGGCACCCTGTTTGCCCAAACTTTGGTGACCGTCAACGGCCAAGCCATCGACAGCAGCGTTATCGATGACCAAATCGCTTCCGTACGCGCCAGCAACCCGAACGTTCAAGACACTCCTGAAT
>NZ_JBQCXA010000626.1:0-651 GCF_051956855.1 Neisseria sp. P0021.S007 | reverse complement strand
GAGGTTGGCGGTGTACGCCATGCTGTCCGTGCCGTGCAGTATCAGGATGCCGTCGCAGGAAGGCAGTTTGGCGGCGATGATGTCCAGCCAGTCGCGCCAGTGTTGCAGCGTGACGGATGAGGAGTCAATCAACGGATTGCAGACGTGCCACTCGAAGTCGAGGTCGTCTGAAAAAGGGGAAAGGGCTTGGCTGACAAGCGCGGTATCGGGGCGCAGGCCTTCGCTGCTTTGGGTCATGCCTATGGTGCCGCCTGTGTAGAGGACGAAGATTTTTTGTTTCATGGACATCATCGGGTCGTCTGAAAATAATGATGCGGCTTATTTAACTATATTTCGGACAGGCTGGCAATTTGGCGGCGCGGACGGTTTTCAGACGCCCTTAAAATGAAAAAGCACCCAAGGGCTGTCGATATTTAATTTTCCAAGTAGATTTTTATTCACGAAGCGTGAGACTCAGGACAGAAGCCGCAACAAGGTCAGAGATCTTGCGAGAATTTCCAACGCAGAAGATACCGCTTTGGATAAAAAACACGGAAACTATTGAATATCGGCAGACTTTTCAGGGTGCTTGATTTTATTGTTCGCTTTGCGCGGCTTTTTTGGCTGCCTTGGCGGCTTTACGCTCCGCCCGCTTTTCGCTCAATTTGGTAC
>NZ_JBQCXA010000625.1:0-651 GCF_051956855.1 Neisseria sp. P0021.S007 | reverse complement strand
CGAGACCTCCGTTTAGCGGTTCCGGCGGGGGAGGGCATTAGATAAAAGGCCGTCTGAATTTCAGACGGCCTTTTATCTATATATTATTTAAGAGTCAAGAGCAGATCCCTAAATGCATTTGGATCTTTAATAAACGTCATTTCTCCTGATTGAGGAAAATGGAAATCAAGTAGGCGTGATACCCAAAAACGAATACATCCTGCTCTTTGTGCAGTAGGGAAATACGCGCGTTCTTCATCAGATAATGGACGTACGCTTTCATAGCCGTGGATAAAGGCATCATAAAGGACAGGGTCTAACTTGTTATCAGCTGTTCGTGCCCAATCGTTAACTGCAATTGCCAGGTCGTACATGAAATTACCGTTACACGCATAATAGAAGTCGATAAAGCCGGAAACTTCATCTCCATTAAGCAATACGTTGTCCTTAAATAAATCGGCATGGATAATACCAGAAGGCAAATGCTCTCCCAGATTTTCATCTAAAGCGGCAATTTCAGATTGAAGCAGTGCGGCATCTTTAGAATCTAAAACAGGCAGCAACTGAGTGCAGGCATCGCGCCACCAGTCATCATAACGAGGGTTTTTCATTTTTAAAGGAAAGTCTTGACCGGCTAAATGCATTTTGGCCAGCATAGCACCGGTATGGAAG
>NZ_JBQCXA010000624.1:0-651 GCF_051956855.1 Neisseria sp. P0021.S007 | reverse complement strand
TGCCGTCAGCAAATCCAAAACTTCCTGATAGCTCTCGCCGTGCGCGTTCACGCCCGTATTCCACGTAGCGCTGTCGGATTGGAAGTTTTTCTCCGCCAAACCTTTTACAGTAATCGTCCCCGGTTGGCGCAGATTCTTAAACTGCACGCCCAAAATAAACGCCGCAGCCATCAATCCCAGTGCCAACAATACGCCCAAAATCGATAAAGATGAAATCTGTTTTTGTTCGAACATAATCAGCTCCCTCAACAACGTGAGACAGGCGGTTTAAAACAAATATACGCAAGCGGCATAAATGCTGATAACGGCAATCAGGCTGTCCACACGGTCGAACACGCCGCCGTGTCCCGGCAACAGATTGCTGCTGTCTTTGATACCGGCCGCACGTTTGAGCCAGCTTTCCAGCAAATCGCCGCACACGCTAACCACGGTCAGAATCAAGCCGATCAAAATCGTTTTGAACCAACCGGCTTCAAAAGTCAGCCAACCGGCTTTCCATACGATGGTCATGTACACGGCAACGCACAATGCGCCGCCGATCGCACCCTCCCAGCTTTTACCCGGACTGATGGTCGGCGCAATTTTGCGCTTGCCAAACGACTTGCCGCAGAAATACGCGCCAATATCGGCCACCCACACCAAGCCCATAAT
>NZ_JBQCXA010000623.1:0-652 GCF_051956855.1 Neisseria sp. P0021.S007 | reverse complement strand
CCGAAAAGATGGCCGAAATAGCCGGTCATCCCCAAAAGCATACCAAAAATAAAATTGCCCATAAGCGAGCCGTAATGCTTATGAATATAAGCGGCCAGACGGCGGCGTGGCTGCGGACGCATGATTTTTCGTAAAAACGGATTAAACGGCAGGCGCTGACGCAGGTTCAGATAATCGGAACGGTTGTCAAAGAAGCCGGCAATAATCCCCGAGCAAAACAGCCATACACCGGCAATAGCGGCATACCATAAAGTCGGCTGAGTAAAAATCTCAATAGATTTAAACTGGTAGGCTGTAACTGCCTCATTCAATAAAGGCTGGCCATGCGTGTAGGCATAACCCCAAGCGATCCCCGCCGCCAACAATACGGCAATCGATACATTACCAAATACGGCAACACTTTGCGAACGACACACGTCAATCAGCAGTTTTGCCAATTTGTTGTCCACCGCCTTGCTGCCTTCATTTGAGTCCACCTGCTCGGCAAAGCTCGCCGCCGTCATGGCAGGCTGCTTGGTCGCAACGGTGCAGTGCAGCATATGAGTCAACATAAAGCCTAAGCCGTAGTTAAGTCCGGCAAGGAATGACGTCGTAAACTCGCCGAATCCCAAAGACGCAATATGGATTTTATTCAATGCCATCAGAGCAATAA
>NZ_JBQCXA010000622.1:0-652 GCF_051956855.1 Neisseria sp. P0021.S007 | reverse complement strand
GAAACCCGCATTCGACATAAAAACGTCACGTTTGGACGTCTTATCCATCCATCTGCACACCGCAGATCTAACAGAATTGGAAGAATTCCTGCGCCAACTGGCAGGCCAATCTCAAGACGAATTCGTTCCCTTCATTTTAGACGTACAAGATTTCGACCACCCCGAATCCATCGATTTGGGCGGCATGATTTCCCTGTTTGCCCGTTACGGCATGCAAATTTTAGGGCTGCACCACACCAGCGACACATGGGCGGCAGCAGCGGCGCGTTATCATTTGGTATTCAAACAAGGTAACTCCACCCAGGCAGCCGACACACAGGCAGCGCCTACCCCGCGCCAAGCACCACAGCCGCAAGACGTACAAGCCACCGTTATCAACAATCCGACCGTATTGGTCAGCACGCCCGTGCGTACCGGCCAGCAGGTTTACGCTGAAAACGGCGACCTCATCGTTACCGGCATCGTCAGCCAAGGTGCGGAACTTATCGCCGACGGCAACATCCATATTTACGCCCCCATGCGCGGCAGAGCGTTGGCCGGTGCCAAAGGCAATACCAACGCGCGCATCTTTATTCATTCCATGCAGGCCGAATTAGTCTCCGTTGCCGGTATCTACCGCAACTTCGAGCAAGACCTGCCCGAGCATCTGCAC
>NZ_JBQCXA010000621.1:0-653 GCF_051956855.1 Neisseria sp. P0021.S007 | reverse complement strand
AAAATTCCAAAGCATTTTTTTTCATGTGCTATTGTCCTTGTTTCATTCTTTTTAAGTGTCGTTTCAGACGGCCTTTAGTCGGTAAACATCCATGCGGTCAACATGAAGTCGACAGCGAGGATGGTCAGGGCGGAAGACACTACTGTGCGTGTACTGGCACGCAAAATACCTTCGGAAGTCGGTACGCAGTGGAAGCCCTGATGTACGGCGATTAACGTAACGGCTACGCCGAAAGCGGCGGATTTGATTAAGCCGTTGAGTACGTCGTAATGGAAGGTAATGTTGTTTTGCATTTGCGACCAGAAAATACCGCCGTCCAAACCCAGCCATTCGACGCCGACCAAATACGCGCCGTAAATGCCGGCAACGTTGAAAATCGAAGCCAGCAAAGGCATGGAAAACACGCCCGCCCAAAAGCGCGGCGCAACCACGCGTGCCACGGGGTCGACCGCCATCACGTTCATTGCTTCAAGCTGCTCGGTGGTTTTCATCAAGCCGATTTCGCTGGTCGTGGCGCCGCCTGCGCTGCTGGCAAACAGAATGGCCGCCAATACGGGACCCAATTCGCGCAACAGGGAAGCGGCAACCATATAGCCTAAAATATCGGCGGATTTGAATTTTGCCAGCTGCGTATAGCCTTGCAAGCCCAATAC
>NZ_JBQCXA010000620.1:0-653 GCF_051956855.1 Neisseria sp. P0021.S007 | reverse complement strand
GGTTGTGGCTGATGGTTGCAAACCGCCAAACGGCGTCGGCAATCAGGAAAAATTCTCCGGCTATCAGTCCGTATTGTCCGGCGGCATGGCCGGGCAGGGCGACGGCAATCAAATCGGCGCTGATGCGGTAGCCTTGTTCAAATGGGTAAAACGCTTCGTCAAGGCGGACTTCGGGCATATCTTCGATAAAGCGGGCGCGCTGCGGCAGGTCTTGGGGCAACAGCTCGCGCAGGAAGCCTTGTTTGACTTCGATGATGCGGTTGGTCAGGCTTTCGGGTTTATCGGTACGGTAAACAAAATCGTAGGCGGTACGGGAAAGGATGATTTCTGCATCGGGGAAGTCTTTGAGTCCGGCAATATGGTCGGCGTGCAGGTGGGACAGGAAGATTTGGTTGATGTCGTGCGCGGCATCGCCCAAGCGTTCGCGTATGGTCGGTTGGCTGAGGGTGACGGGCGTGGTCAGCGCGTAAAATTTTTCGGGAAAGCGGCGGCAGGCTTCGAAAAAGCGGGGCGCGTAGCCGGTATCGAACAGCAGGTTGCCGCCTTGGTGGGTGATGTGGGCGGTCATGGCGGGAAAGGCGGCTTTACGCAGGCTGCCGCCCCGTTCGACCATACATTCGGGATGGGTGCAGTAGCCGGTGTGGTAGAAACGG
>NZ_JBQCXA010000619.1:0-654 GCF_051956855.1 Neisseria sp. P0021.S007 | reverse complement strand
CCCAATCGGTTTATTTCAGGGTCTTTTTCTCCTTCACCCATCAAGGTTTTTTGATGTTTTATCAAATATTCCAAAACCTTACTTGTCAATATGTTGATTTTGACCCTCCGGTTGACCAGTGCTTTAATTTCAGAATCGCGGAAATCAGCATCCAAAAATCTTCCGGTAACTTTTTTCCACTCATCATCCAGCTTTTTTGCAGCTTCAAAAAATTCTGGGGAGTGCGTCGAATTTTCTCCAGCTCGGTTAAATTCATCTTGTGCCACCATCAATTTCGAATTAGACTGTAAAACGATTTCGAAAAATTTAACCAAATCCGCCCGCCCGTGTGGCGATTTTACATTTGAAATAGGAATCGGCTCCAGCAGTTTAGGATCAGGTTCGGGAAAGTCGTTGATCATTTTGGCATACCCGGCAGGCAGCATGACCTTGCCTTTGGAAGTTTGCACCGCGACGCGTTTTTCGGCAACGGGTTTGGCAGCGGTGCTTACGCTGACAGTCAATGCGGATGCGGTCAGCAACACTGAAACGAAACGGATGAAGGCAGTCATAGAGCTCCTGAAATATTGCGTTGATAATCTGTTAGTCCAGCGGTGGTAAAAAAGGTTTCTTATTTTCAGACGACCTTGGAGAAGGAATCCGATTGTTGGATAT
>NZ_JBQCXA010000618.1:0-654 GCF_051956855.1 Neisseria sp. P0021.S007 | reverse complement strand
CCACCAATGCAAGAATAATCGGCAACTTGCGTCGTGATTTCTGCAACAGCCCGATAATGCCGCTTACACCGACAGCCAATAATGCGGAGAGCAATGCGCCGGTAAACGTCATTGTCATGTTGTTGCGATCGATACCGAGCAGAATCAGGTTGCCCAAACCGCCTGCTCCGATTAACGCCGCCAGAGTTGCCGTGCCGACAATCAGCACTGCCGCCGTGCGAATGCCCGAAATCATGGCAGGCAAAGCCATCGGCAGTTCAATCCGCCACAATGATTGCCAGCGCGATAGTCCGAATGCGGTGTACGCATCTTGAATCGATTGGTCGATTTGGGTCAGCCCCAAATAGGTATTTTGAAAAATAGGCAACAGCGCGTATAGCGTGAGCGCAATCAAGACGGGCGGCGAACCGATACCGACAAACGGAATCAGCAAACCCAGCAGCGCCAAAGACGGAATGGTTTGCAATATATTGGTAAACTGCAATACCGCTTCCGCTGCCCGCTGTCTGCGCGCAAACAACACGGCGGCAGGCACCGCAATTGCCACTGCCGCGAGCAAAGCCAGGCCGGAAAGCCATAAATGCGTAAGCAGCATTTGCCAGAGTTCTGCCAGGGTAACGTTTAGGGATGAGAACATAGTTTTAAATTTTATGT
>NZ_JBQCXA010000617.1:0-655 GCF_051956855.1 Neisseria sp. P0021.S007 | reverse complement strand
ACATCGAAGATATGCCTTGAATGATGGCTTTGGGATAATCGGCAGCTTTGATGGTACCAAGCGTGCAGAGGATGACGGTCAGTACGCCGCAAGTGCCGCCGAACACCAGCGAAGTGTTTACATCGGTATTTTCAAACGCGCCCAAAATGGTGAAGGTTTCGCTTGCCTGCGCGCCTGTGTAAATCATGGCGGAAACGGTGGAGACGATTAACACCAAAACCGGAATAATCAGCGCGTAAACCCGGCCTTTAGGGTCGTCTGAAACGGTGGTTTCGTCGTGAACTTCCTGCAATGCCGCTCTCTCAAAGCGCGCCATCGAGCCGATATCGAAGGAGAACCATGCGACGATGAACACCATCAACAGGGCAAATAAGGCGTAATAGTTCATCAAGCTCATGGCGACGAACGTACCCATCGGCGTGTATCCGGTGATGTGGTAAGTAACGAGCAGACCTGCCAGCGTGGAGAGGGGGGGGGAGAGCACGGGGGGAAAAGGGGGGGGGGGGGAAGGGGGGGGGGGGGGGGGGGGGGGGGGGGGAGGGAGGGGGGGGGGGGGGGGGGGGGGAGTTGAAGGAAGGGGGGGGGGGAGGAGGAAGAAGGGAGGGCGGGGAAAAGGTCTCGTATAAGCGAGGCTGAGGCAGAGAGACAAACGAAG
>NZ_JBQCXA010000616.1:0-655 GCF_051956855.1 Neisseria sp. P0021.S007 | reverse complement strand
CTCTGAAAGCCTGAGGCCGTCTGAAAAATACTTACTTTCAGACGGCCTTGTCCATTAAACCGCGCACCAATCGGCCGCTTCCTGTTTCTGCATCATTCGGTTTGCCTGTGCCAAAAACTCATCGGTCAACACATTTTCCGTCGCGCCAGCAGTCACTTTTTCACGCGCCAAAAGCAGCGTGTTGGCAAAATATGCCCTCACCTGCTCGTAATCATGCAACACGGCAATCACTGCCTGACCGTCCTGATGGCACTGGCGCAAAACTTCCAACAGCGCATAAGTCGTCCGCGCGTCCACCGCATTAAACGGCTCATCCAGCAACAAAAATTTGGCATCCTGCACCAGCATCCGTGCAAACAATACGCGTTGGAACTGACCATTGGACAAGTGCGCGATTTGGCGTGTAGCAAAATCCTGCATTTCCACGCGTTCCAAAGCCGCCATCACGCGCTTTTTCTGCGCCGCGTTCACGCGTCCGAAAAAGCCGATTTCATACCACAGCCCCATCGCCGCCAGTTCAAACACCGTCATCGGCTGGCTGCGGTCAATATCCGACTGCTGCGGCAGATAGGCAATATCCTTGCGCGCCATATTTTCATAGCGCACGCTGCCCGTGTCCGTCTTCTGCAAGCCCATAATGGCTTTGAGCAGGGTC
>NZ_JBQCXA010000615.1:0-655 GCF_051956855.1 Neisseria sp. P0021.S007 | reverse complement strand
GACTTGGACCAATGGGGGCCATTGAGTAAAGGGACAAACGGATAAGGTGCCTCCTGTCGGATAGGGATACAAAGATAAAGATAAAGATAAAGGGAAGAAAGATATGTACTTAAAAGCATTTGACGGAAAACGGAATGGGGCAGCTGTACAGAGGGGCTACTCCTTGATACAGCTGTTGGTGGTGATGCTGCTGGTTTCGATATTGGCGACGGCGGCATTGACTGCCTATCGGGAGTCAGTCCGTTCGGCCAACTTGCGTGCGGCTCATGCCGCCCTGCTGGAAAATGCGCGCTTTATGGAGCAGTTCTATGCGAAAAAGGGCAGCTTTAAGCTGACGTCGACGAAGTGGCCGGAGCTGCCGGTGAAGGAGGCGGGCGGTTTCTGCATTCGGATGAACGGTCAGGCTAAGGGGATCCTGGAAGGGAAGTTTACCCTGAAGGCGGTGGCTCTGGACAGGGAGGCGGAGCCGAGAGTATTACGCTTGAACGAGTCGTTGACGGCGGTAGTGTGCGGGAAGATGAAGGTGAAGGGAAGCTGTACGGACGGTGAGGAGATATTTAGGGGTAATGATGCGGAGTGTAAACCATTTGGCGCATAGGGTGGTCGTCTGAAGGGATAAAAGAAAAAAGGGCAAAAGAAAAGGACGTGTGTGGAC
>NZ_JBQCXA010000614.1:0-656 GCF_051956855.1 Neisseria sp. P0021.S007 | reverse complement strand
CCGTCAGGCTGCGTTCGCCCGCCAGCGCGCCTTCCCAATAGGGCGGACGGCGGATGTATGTGGACATCGGACGCCAGTCGTACAGCGGACTCGGGGCTTTTTGCGCTTTGCCGGTGTCGAACATCGGTACATACACGTCGCGGAATTGCTGCGGTTTCACATATTCGGCGACAACGGCATCGATTTCTTCGTCGGTCGGCCAGATGTCTTTCAGGCGGATTTCCTTGCCCTCGTCTGAAACGCCGAGTACGTCGTTTTCAATATCGAAACGGATGCTGCCCGCGACGGCGTATGCCACCACCAGCGGGGGCGAAGCGAGGAAAGCCTGTTTCGCATACGGGTGGATGCGGCCGTCGAAGTTGCGGTTGCCCGACAGTACGGCGGTGGCGTACAAATCGCGGTCTATGATTTCCTGCTGGATTTTCGGGTCGAGCGCGCCGCTCATGCCATTGCAGGTGGTGCAGGCGAAGGCGACGATGCCGAAGCCGAGTTTTTCCATTTCGGGCAGCAGACCCGCTTCTTTCAAATAGATTTCCGCCACTTTCGAGCCGGGGGCGAACGAGGTTTTGACCCACGGTTTGCGTTTCAGCCCGAAGCGGTTGGCGTTGCGCGCCAAGAGCGCGGCAGCAACGACGTTGCGCGGATTGGAAGTGTTG
>NZ_JBQCXA010000613.1:0-656 GCF_051956855.1 Neisseria sp. P0021.S007 | reverse complement strand
ATTTTGTGGTACGAAGGCATTGCCGAGCATCATCCGCTCCTTGAGAAACTGGGTCCTGAGCCGCTTTCAGACGACTTTTCCGCCGATTATCTGTATCAAAAGCTCAAAACGCAAAAACGCGCGGTCAAACTGGCTCTGATGGACAATGCTATCGTGGTCGGTGTAGGCAATATTTATGCGAACGAAAGCCTGTTTAAAGCGGGTATTTCGCCGACCCGTCCTGCGGACAAGGTTAAGAAAAAAGAATGCGTTGTCTTGGTGGAGACGGTCAAGGCAGTGTTGCAGCGTGCGATTGAAACCGGCGGCAGCACGTTGCGCGACTTCATCAACAGTGACGGCAAAAGCGGCTATTTCCAGCAGGAATATACGGTGTACGGCAGACACAACGAACCCTGCGTCCGTTGCGGCGGTTTGGTGCAGAAGGAAGTTTTGGGGCAGCGCGGGACGTTTTATTGTCCGAACTGCCAAAAATAATCTATGAACCTGTTTTCAGACGACCTCTTTGTCATCTGGGTCGTCTGAAAACGTTATTACTATGATTTGATACACATTTAAGACGAAAAGAAAAACAGTTATGCACTCACAAAAAGCACCGTTTTTTACCCGTTTGGGCAGATTGTTCCGCTTGGCGGGATGGCTGTTCCGAACCGGAAGAC
>NZ_JBQCXA010000612.1:0-656 GCF_051956855.1 Neisseria sp. P0021.S007 | reverse complement strand
GCCTAAATTTGACACCCGCCCTCCGACTGCCTACAATTCAGGTTTCTCAAATATCACTGTACATTCCGTACACCATTCTTTTCAGACGACCTCTGTCTTCCGAATCCCATTCTTTTCCAATACAACTGTCAAAAATCATGCACGTTTCAGAACTACAAACGCTACACATTTCCAAACTTTTGGAAATGGCAGAAGAACACGGCATTGAAAACGCCAACCGTTTCCGCAAACAAGACCTCGTATTCGCCATCGTCCGCCAAATGATGAAGCAGGGTGAAAGCTTTACCTGCTCAGGCACGCTTGAAATCCTGCCCGACGGATTCGGCTTTTTGCGCAGCGCAGACACTTCCTACCTCGCGGGGCCCGACGACATCTACGTCTCCCCCACACAAATCCGCCGCTTCAACCTGCATACGGGCGACACCATCGAAGGCAGCGTGCGTGTACCCAAAGACAACGAACGCTATTTCGCACTCGTCCGCCTCGACAGTATCAACGGCGATCATCCCGAAGTTTGCAAACACAAAATCCTCTTCGAAAACCTCACCCCGCTTTTTCCCACCAAACAGTTCAAACTCGAGCGCGACATCAAAGCCGAAGAAAACCTTACCGGCCGAGCTATTGATTTAGTTTCCCCCATCGGACGCGGACAGCGC
>NZ_JBQCXA010000611.1:0-656 GCF_051956855.1 Neisseria sp. P0021.S007 | reverse complement strand
TTCTTTGCCCGGGTGCAGGAATTTTGCCAATACGCCGATTACAAATCCAATAATGATGGTGCTGATCCAACCCATATCTCTTGTCTCCTTGTGTGTTGTGAGGAATGTATGTGTGAAAATGCAGTATACAGGCTTGTTTTGTCCCGCTGTGCCATCTTTACAGTTTATAGCGTTGTCCCGTATGGAAAGGGCGGGCGGCGGTATTATAGTGGATTAACTTTAAACCAGTACGGCGTTGCCTCGCCTTGCCGTACTATCTGTACTGTCTGCGGCTTCGTCGCCTTGTCCTGATTTAAATTTAATCCACTATATATAAAGGAAAACCCATGTTGAAACCTGACATCATCCAAATATCCGGTCCTGTCGGTCTGCTCGAAACCATCTTCCTGCCCGCCGCGCAAACGCCCGCACGCGGCGTGGCAGTCATCAACCATCCCAACCCGCTGCAAGGCGGCACGAACACCAACAAAGTCATCCAAACCGCTGCCAAAGCCTTATCGCAACTCGGTTTCCCCTGCTACCTGCCCAACCTGCGCGGCGTAGGCAACAGTGAAGGCACACACGATTACGGACGCGGCGAAACGCAAGACTGTATCGCCGTCATCGACTACGCCCGCGCGCAACATCCCGAAGCCGAACAGTTCGCATTGTCGGGC
>NZ_JBQCXA010000610.1:0-656 GCF_051956855.1 Neisseria sp. P0021.S007 | reverse complement strand
ACCCAGATGATTTTCGACGACAACGGTAAAATCGACAAGATTGTTCCCGTTGTACGCAACGATGCGCACAAGCTGATTGAAGAATGTATGCTGGCGGCGAATGTTTGCGCGGCAGAGTTCTTGCTGAAAAACAAACATACGGCTTTGTTCCGCAATCACTTGGGCCCGACTCCCGAAAAACTGGCTACTTTACGCGAGCAGCTTGGTTTGCTGGGTCTGAGTTTGGGCGGCGGCGATAATCCGACGCCGAAAGACTATGCTGCGCTTGCCGAACAATTTAAAAACCGTCCGGATGCGGAGCTGTTGCAAGTGATGATGTTGCGTTCTATGCAACAGGCGGTTTATGAGCCGCATTGCGACGGTCACTTTGGTTTGGCTTATGGTGCATATGCACACTTTACTTCGCCTATCCGCCGTTATCCGGATTTGACGGTGCATCGTGCCATCAAAGCTGTATTGAACGGACAAACTTATCAACCCAATAAAACCTGGCAGGCTTTGGGCGTACATACCTCTTTCTGCGAGCGCCGAGCCGATGATGCCAGCCGCGATGTGGAAAACTGGCTGAAAACTTATTATATGCGCGACAAAGTCGGCGAAGTCTTTAGTGGTAAGATTTCGGGCATGACAAGCTTCGGTATTTTTGTAACCTTGGA
>NZ_JBQCXA010000609.1:0-656 GCF_051956855.1 Neisseria sp. P0021.S007 | reverse complement strand
CGCTTAAGACACCTGCGATAGCAAGGTAGAGTACAGGCGAATGCAGGCTGTGTGACACCATTGCCAATGCGCCGTGGAACTCTTCCTTCATGATGTGCATGGTCGGATGCGCGTCGGCATTGACAAAGATTACGTCTTTAAAGAAATCGCCGTAAAGCATAGGCTCAATGGCAACGTAGCCGATGATAACGGACGGAATGGCCAGCAGAATCAAAGGCAGGGTAACAACCAACGGGCTTTCGTGCGGATTGTCGTTTTTGCCCAAGCCGTGATGCTCTTCGCCATGATGATCGTCATGATGCTCAGGCAGGTTGCGCCATTTCTCTTCACCGTGGAACACCATAAAGTATTGGCGGAACGCGTAGAACGCAGTAACAAACACACTGGCAAGGACCGCAAAATAGGCAAAGCCACTGCCCGGCAGGGTGCTGTATTTCGCCGCTTCGATAATCGAATCTTTGGAATAGAAGCCGGAGAAGAACGGCGTACCGATCAGCGACAAGTTACCGATCAGCATGGTCAGCCAAGTAATCGGCATGTATTTTTTCAGGTTGCCCATGTGGCGCATATCTTGGTCATGGTGCATACCGATAATCGCGCTACCTGCAGCCAAGAACAGCAAGGCTTTAAAGAAAGCGTGAGTCATCACATGGAAC
>NZ_JBQCXA010000608.1:0-657 GCF_051956855.1 Neisseria sp. P0021.S007 | reverse complement strand
GAGAAAGACGGCGTTCGGCGCGGATGTTCAGGTTGGGGTTGTTCAACGGACCGACGAAAGAAACCGTACCTTTGGTGATGTCGAGGTCTTGACCGTAGGCTTTGTAACGGCCTTTGACGACTTTCACCGTACCGACGCCCTGGACGGTTTCACCCGGTCGGGAAGTGATGTTCAGCCTGCCGCCTATGGTGATGTCTGCGCCGTAACCGACGAAACGGATATTGTCGTTGAGGTTGAGCGTGAGGTTAAGGTTGATAGGTGTCACGGCGGCGGTTTGTTTTTTCTCTTCGCCCAACACGACGACATCGTCGTCCAACGAGGGCATGGAGGATTTTTGCGAACCGAACATACCGTAGTCGCTGTTTAACGTACCGTTGAGGAACACGCCTTTTTGCTGGTTGTATTGCACTTTCGCGCTGCCGGAGAGGCGCAGGCGGCGGTTCGGACGGGAAAGGGTGTCGTATTTGTCGAAGACGACATCCACGTCAACGTCCGGATCGGCGTTGGCAAGGTTGACCGAGCCTTTCAGCTCGAGCGTACCGCCTTTATGGAACTTGAGGCTGTCGATGACCCAGCGCTGTCCCTGCAAATGGGAACGTAAAACGCCGTTGTCGAGGATGAGGCCTTGGGTTTGGTTGCGGTAGTAGAGGTTTTCGC
>NZ_JBQCXA010000607.1:0-657 GCF_051956855.1 Neisseria sp. P0021.S007 | reverse complement strand
AGGTAAAACTCTATGGATTCATAATCAAAATTATATTCGTCATGGCCACGAAAGTTTTACTAACGTTCCCAATTTTGTATTGGAAAAAGACCGTTACGTTGACTGGGAAGATACTTGGCGTACTTTTTGACTAGGGAATAAGTAAATGGCGAGCAGTTACTTTTTGCTTGCTCTGGTCGATATCTTTCTATTATTTTAAAATTAACAATGCCGTCTGAAAATCTTAATTCCAGACGGCATTGTTTATTATTTTTCCGAGTAATACCACACGCCCCTATATTGAGAGGCTGATGATTATTTCGATATAGCTTGACTGTTTTCAGACGGCCTGAAGATTTAATCAACCATTCTGCGTATTTCGTTGATGGGGATGCGCGGGGTATAGAGTATGTCGTAGGTTGGTTTGTCCAAAAGATCTTGCAGGGAGTATTGATCTAAATGGTTGAAGAAGGCTTTGATGGCGCCGGTAATGATGCCGGTCAGTCGGCAGGATGGGGTGATTAGGCATTCGTTGTTATCGCCCATGCATTCGACAACCTGCATCGGCTCAAGATGGCGGACGACTGCGCCAATGTTGATTTTTTCAGGAACATCCGCCAAGCGCAAACCGCCGCCTTTGCCGCGTACGCTGACCAGAAAACCGCCTTTGACTAATGA
>NZ_JBQCXA010000606.1:0-658 GCF_051956855.1 Neisseria sp. P0021.S007 | reverse complement strand
TTGTTGGCAAGTGTGCTATTTACTCTCCATATGTTTGCTCCTGCATTTGTCAGGCTGGGAATAAATTTGACTCCTCCACTGGCAATTGCCCCCGCAGTACCAAATGATGCGTCAATGACAGCACCTGTTGCTACGTTATCTGCAAATTTGGCATTGTCCCATTTGTAATGACCTTGATAGACGCCCCATGCATATAGCCGGCACCTCCCCATATGCCTCCTACGATACCACCGGCTACCCAAGGAGCAACAGCCCCCTCAGTGTCTTTCATTTCCTGCGGCGATAGTTCCGCCAACTACATCGGCGCATCTGCCTGCGTGTGGAACACTTGGTTTTCAAATACCTGATTTTCCATGCTGTTTGCCATCGCCGGAGCGGCAATCATCGTTAGAATCATCATGGCTGCGGTAATTTGTTTTCTCATAACAACTCCTTTGGATTACAACGTTGGAAAATCAAAAACTGCTTAAAATGTATGCTGTACGCCCAATTTCAGTTCGGAACTGGTTTGCCCTGAAACGTTGAAACGTGCGGATGCGTTTAAAGCCGTGGTTTTGGTGAAACCGAAACCTGCACCGAGATGGGCGTAGATGGATGTATTTCCGGAGCATTCCCGTTCGCCGTCCAGTCGGTCGGGCTTCCTGCCCAGCCATTGGAT
>NZ_JBQCXA010000605.1:0-658 GCF_051956855.1 Neisseria sp. P0021.S007 | reverse complement strand
CTTCGGCAGCTTGCGCGGTCGCGTTATCGTCCGCTTCCGCCCAAAAGACCGTGCTGGCGTCAACAATGGTCAAGCAGTGATTGTTTTCGCGGCGCAACAGATAATTCAGCGCGGTGGTGTAGGCAAACGCGGATTGTTCGGAAACGGGCGCATTTGCGCCTTGCTCTTTACCAAAAGAGGCAAAGGCTTCTTTATTGAACGAAATAATCGAACCGCCGGAGCTTTGCCCACCAAACACGCCTTTAATTGCAGGATGCAGCCGCGCAATCGGGGCGGTGTCGCCGCTAATCAAGCACAAGCCTTCGAGCGCTTCGTCGCTTTTCAGGCAGCCTGCCCACAAGGTTTGCGCGGCTTCGCGTTTATGGATAAGTGCGGTCGGTTTTTCAAGAGAAAATGCAATATTGGCATCGAGCATTTCGGCAGGCAGATTTTCGGCAGCGAAATTTTCAGGTAGCCAGTTTTGCAGAAAACGGCACAAGGCTTGCAAGCCTTCATCGTCGCTGTTTTGCAGTAAATCGAGATGGTATTGCTTAAAGGCGTCAAAAGTTTTTTCAGACGACGTAAATGGTTTTTCTTTGACTTCGGCTTTGTTTTTATTGGCTTCCACGCCAAGCGCGTAGGCGGTTTTATCCCACAAAAAATTCGGTTTGATACCCGA
>NZ_JBQCXA010000604.1:0-659 GCF_051956855.1 Neisseria sp. P0021.S007 | reverse complement strand
ATCTGGAGCCGTCCGCCAGCCAAATCGGGCATAAGGAAAGCATCAAAGACACTGCCCGCGTGTTGGGCAGGATGTACGACGGCATCGAATATCGCGGCTTCGGGCAGGATGTGGTCGAAGAATTGGCGAAATACGCCGGCGTGCCCGTGTTCAACGGCTTGACCAACGAGTTCCACCCCACCCAAATGCTCGCCGATGCGCTGACCATGCGCGAACATAGCGGCAAACCTTTGAACCAAACCGCGTTTGCCTACGTCGGCGACGCGCGTTACAACATGGCGAATTCGCTGCTGGTGTTGGGTGCGAAGCTCGGCATGGACGTGCGTATCGGCGCACCGAAAACCTTGTGGCCGTCTGAAAACATCGTCGCCCGCGCCCGCGCCGTCGCTGAAGAAACCGGCGGAAAGATTTTGCTGACCGAAAACGCGGAAGAAGCCGTCAAAGGCGTCGATTTTATCCATACCGACGTGTGGGTCAGTATGGGCGAGTCGAAAGAGGCGTGGCAAGAACGCATTGATTTATTGAAAGATTACCGCGTTACCCCCGAACTGATGGCGGCATCGGGCAACCCGCAGGTCAAATTCATGCACTGCCTGCCCGCCTTCCACAACCGCGAAACCAAAGTCGGCGAATGGATTTACGAAACCTTCGGCTTAAAC
>NZ_JBQCXA010000603.1:0-659 GCF_051956855.1 Neisseria sp. P0021.S007 | reverse complement strand
GGTCAACAGCGCGCCGGTCAAACCGGCAATCACGCCGACCAAGGTGTAGGTCAATGCCAAACCTTGTACATAAACCATAGACAAGGTAAACGCGCGGCCTTTGCCGGCTTTTTTGTCGCCCACGACAATACTGGAAACAATCGGCAGGAGCGGATACATGCAGGCGGTAAAGCTTAAGCCCAAACCTGCGACAAAAAACGCCAACAGGTTGGCGTTTAAAGTATCCCAAGAGAGCTTGAAGCGGCTGCTGTCGGGATTGTTTGCACTAGGCTGGGCAGGCATTGGGCCGTCTGAAGAGGCGGACGGTTGTAAAAAGCGGTCTTTGGCAGAAACCGGCTCATCGCTTTGCGGCTGGTAAACCCCGTTGCCTTTTACGTCAAACTCAGTGTCCACAGGCGGATAACACACACCTACTTCGGCACAGCCTTGATAAGTCAGTGTCAGTTTGTATTGCGGCGCGGCTTGTTTGTAAGGTAGGTCAACCTGTGCGGTATGGTGGTAAACCGTTTGTTTGCCGAAGAATTCGTCTTCTTTTTCTTCACCTTTACTGAATTTGGGTTCGCCTAGGATTTTGTCAGGATTGGTCGCTGCAACGATTTTGGACTGGTACATATAGTAGCCGTCAGCGATTTTGAACTGCACGCTGATGCCTTGATCGG
>NZ_JBQCXA010000602.1:0-659 GCF_051956855.1 Neisseria sp. P0021.S007 | reverse complement strand
TTCTAAAGCAAAGCCCACCAAGTGAAACAGCGTAATCGATTTCACTTCATCCCAAGTTTCCAGCTTGAAATACAGCATGGCTGCTTGTACGGAGATGGCAAAAATCAGCAGCAGGTCATAGCGCGAAATCCCTAACCAGCCTGTTTTTGGGATGAGGAACATGGCAATGAAAAACAAGCCTGCAAATAAGCAGGCTCGTGCTTCTTTCAAACCGAAGAACCAAAATTCAACGATAAAGCGTCGCCAACCATGCAAATCCTTGCGTTTGGGATGCTCAGTCAGCCAAGTATCCAGTTTTCCCAACATATTTTCAGACGGCCTCTTTATCTTGATAATGTTTTAGGCAGACTGAATTGGAATGACACGGTTTTGCTTACGTTTTGCGCCACCTTCGCAATAGTTGGTTTTGACATAATCTTCAACGATTTGTAAAAACTCGGCAGCGATATTGTCACCTTTGAGGGTCACTTTGCGTTCACCGTCTACATAAACCGGTGCAATCGGAGTTTCGCCTGTACCGGGCAGGCTGATACCGATATCGGCAAGCTTGCTTTCGCCCGGGCCATTGACTACGCAACCCATTACGGCAACGTTCAATGATTCAACGCCTGGATACTCAGTGCGCCAAATAGTCATTTTTTGGCGTAAATAGTTTTGTA
>NZ_JBQCXA010000601.1:0-660 GCF_051956855.1 Neisseria sp. P0021.S007 | reverse complement strand
CTGTACGGTGAAGAAGGTAAAGACTACCTGCAAGGTGGTGCTGGCAATGACTACCTGAACGGTGGTTCCGGTGCTGACATCATGCGCGGTGGCGACGGTAACGACGTTTACTTCGTTGACAATGCCAACGACCAAGTTATCGAGTACGGCAATGCACAAGCCGGTATCGATACTGTTCGTACCGTTATTGACTACACCTTGACCGATCACGTTGAAAACCTGTTCTTGCAAGGTATGCAAAACCTGAACGGTACCGGTAACTCTTTGAACAACAACATCGAAGGTAACGGCGGCAACAACCATCTGTACGGTTTGGCCGGTGACGACTGCCTGGTTGGCAAAGATGGTAACGACTACCTCGACGGTGGTGTCGGCAACGACATCCTGATCGGCGGTACCGGTAACGACACTTACTTCTTCGACAAAGGTTATGGTCACGACACTATCCGTGAGGAAAGCGGTAATGACACCCTGTTGTTCGGTAAAGGCGTTGCAGCTTCCGACGTATTGCTGAGCAAATCTGGTGCTAACCTGACTGTTTCTGTTGGTACTAACGACAGCATTACCATCGACGACTGGTTTACCGGTAACAATCACAAAGTTGAAAACTTCAAGTTTGCTGACGGTAGCACTTACCAAGTAACCGGCCACGGCGACTAC
>NZ_JBQCXA010000600.1:0-661 GCF_051956855.1 Neisseria sp. P0021.S007 | reverse complement strand
CGAACAGGCTGATGCGCAAGGCGTTTTCGGAGCTTTCAGCAGGGTACACGTCAATCACGTCGCCGCGTACACGGAAGCTGCCGCGTTTGAAGTCCAAATCACCGCGTTCGTACTGCATGGAAACGAGTGTGGCAATGATGTCGCGCTGCTCGATGGTATCGCCTTCTTTGACGGACAACACCATTTGTTGATATTCGGTCGGGTCACCGATACCGTAAATGGCGGACACGGTGGCGACGATAATCACGTCGTCGCGCGTCATCAGGTTTTTGGTGGCGGAAAGGCGCATCTGCTCGATGTGTTCGTTGATCGCGCTGTCTTTTTCGATGAACAAATCGCGGCTGGGCACATAGGCTTCAGGCTGATAATAGTCGTAGTAGGAGACGAAATATTCCACCGCGTTTTCGGGGAAAAACTCGCGCATTTCTGCATAAAGCTGGGCGGCAAGGGTTTTGTTGTGCGCCATGATGATAGCAGGGCGGCCGCTTTGAGCAATGACGTTCGCCATGGTGTAGGTTTTACCCGAACCGGTTACACCAAGCAAGGTTTGATAGGCCAGGCCGTCTGAAAGCCCTTCGAGCAAGCCGGCAATGGCAGCGGGCTGGTCACCGGCAGGAGGAAATGGCTGATGGAGTTTAAACGGAGAATTGGGATATTGGAT
>NZ_JBQCXA010000599.1:0-661 GCF_051956855.1 Neisseria sp. P0021.S007 | reverse complement strand
AAAACATTCTGGCAGTCCGACTTCTTCTTGATTAAAATAATTACTATTAGCCCAAACCCAATAAAGGAACACATCATGAAATGGACAGATACCCAACGCATCGCCGAAGAACTCTACGACTTACACGGTGACAGCATCGACCCGAAAACCGTACGCTTTACCCAACTGCGTGATCTGATTATGGCTTTGCCTGGATTTGACGATGATCCGGCGCGTTGCGGCGAGCGCATTCTCGAAGCCGTGCAACAAGCATGGATAGATGAAGCAGAATAAGCTTTCTTCCCTTCCCTATCAAACAAGACCTCAGGCTATTTTTCAGACGGCCTGAGGTCTTTATTAAATCTATTCATACAATTTTGGAAAATTTCGAAATTGACTCATACTGACCTCAAATTTATTATGCAGTCTGACAACAAATAAAAGATATGCAGAAGGTGCATAACCATGAATCACGCTCGAGAAATCGCCGCTTTAAACAACAGCCTTTCTGATTTGAAAGGCGACATCAATGTTTCGTTCGAATTTTTCCCGCCGAAAAACGAACAAATGGAAACCATGCTATGGGATTCCATCCATCGCCTGCAAACCTTGCATCCGAAATTCGTTTCCGTAACTTACGGTGCAAACTCCGGCGAACGCGACCGCACACACAGTATCGTTA
>NZ_JBQCXA010000598.1:0-661 GCF_051956855.1 Neisseria sp. P0021.S007 | reverse complement strand
GCGCCTGAACACGGTTACAGCATTCAACTGGTCAACCTCTCCCTGTTAGCTGAACTGACCGGCATTTTCACTGTCGGCGACTTTCGCAGCCGCGACCTTGCCTGCAACGGCCAAGGTGCACCCCTCGTTCCAGCCTTTCACGAAGCGCTGTTTCAAGATGCGAATGAAACCCGCGCCGTACTCAACATTGGCGGTATTTCCAATATCAGTATCCTCCCACACGACAGCCCTTCTTTCGGCTTCGATACCGGCCCCGGCAATATGCTGATGGATGCATGGATGCAACATATTTGGCAGCAGCCTTACGACAAAAACGGGGAAAAAGCTGCACAAGGCAAAATCCTCCCTGATCTGCTCGCTTCCCTGCTCGACCATCCTTATTTCAGCCGCCCTTATCCCAAAAGTACAGGCCGAGAGTTGTTTTCCCTAAGCTGGCTTCAAGGCCATCTGAAAGGTAATGAAAAGCCGGAAGATGTGATACGTACATTGGTCTTTTATACCGCACAAACCATTTTTGACGCGGCCAAACAAGCTGCTCCGGTGATTCATCATCTTTATATCTGCGGCGGCGGCATCCGCAATCCTGTTTTGATGCAAGACTTGGAAACCCTGTTTTCTCCCGACACCAAATTGCACAGTACAGCCAAGCTCCATCTTGACC
>NZ_JBQCXA010000597.1:0-661 GCF_051956855.1 Neisseria sp. P0021.S007 | reverse complement strand
CCACAAGAGCCGCCATCATGGTGCAGAAATAGACAATACGGCCGCCGCCAAACAATTTATCTGTCAAAGCCAGCAGAATGATGACGATGGTCAGCGGATACAACAGCATCAACATAGGGATGGAAAACTGCAAAATCGCTGACAGGCCTTTGTTGGCCAACAGAATAGACACCACCGTATTCAGTATTACAAAGGTTTTATAAGAAATACCCGGGCAAAGACGGTTGAAATATTCGGCACATGAAGTAATCAAGCCAACCGCCGTACTCAGACAGGCAAGCAGCACCATAACGCCAAGCAGCACAATACCGGCCGTACCGAAATAGTGTTGTGCAGTTTTAGACAAAACCGACGCGCCATTTTCCTGCAAGCCGATACCGGCCACACCTGTCGCGCCCATATAGCCAATAAACAGGTAAACTACTGCCAAACAAGAAGCCGCCAACACACCGGAAATCGTCGTTGTCTTCAGCAAGTCCGCGCGGTTGTCCACGCCCATGGCGCGAACGGCATCAATGACTATAATGGCAAACACCAGCGAAGCCAGCGCGTCCATGGTGCCATAGCCTTCCAAAATGCCTTTAACCAACGGATGAGTGACAAAATCGCCTTGCGCCGCCTGCGGCACGCCCATCGGGTTAATGGCGGCATAGCCGACCAA
>NZ_JBQCXA010000596.1:0-662 GCF_051956855.1 Neisseria sp. P0021.S007 | reverse complement strand
ACACCAAACCAACACACAAAAACCCCAACCGCAACCCCCCACACAAACACACCCCCCAAACACCAAACAACCACAACCCCCACACCACCACCACCCACCAACAAACCACACACAACAACACACCAACAAACAACACAACAACCCCCACCGAAAACAACACACCAAAGACAACCACCCCAGACAACACACCCACCACCAACAAAAACACCACCCCCACCACCACCACACAAAACACACCCCCACCCAACAACAAAAACACCCCACCCAAACAAAACCCACCCCACCAAACCACCCAAAAAAATACAAATACAGAGACAAAGCACAACACCAAGAAAAACACTAAACAACACAAAAAAAACAAACACAGCAACCCACCCAACAAAACAACCCACCCAACAAAACCCAAATAACCAGAAATATTTATCTATTAGTTCTTTGGGTTCTAATGCTGCATATGTCTGCTTGCCCAATTCCGTAAACATAATTCTATTAGAATCTCTTTTAGCTCTTTTAGATAAAATAGTCGTGCGAAGTTTTTCTCGCATGGTAATTTTCTCAGATTCTGTAGCTTGGTTTAATGCCCAATCTTTAATAAGAAACCAAATTTTATTTTGCTGTTTAGGTGTTAAACCATGAATATGATTGACTAAATCAAGTAATTG
>NZ_JBQCXA010000595.1:0-662 GCF_051956855.1 Neisseria sp. P0021.S007 | reverse complement strand
CTTCCACCCTGCCGCGCAAAAACCTGACCTTGAACAAAAAAGAAAAAATGGAATGCGGCAACGAACCCGAAATTTCCGAATGGTCTCTCAAACTGCGCCGTAAAAATCCCAATCATATCGATATGAAATACCAAGGTTCGGATTGCGCTTCAGCCATTACTACCGAGACGGAATTTAACCGCAAAGGCAAAACCGTCAACATTATTCACAAAGTTTACTCCTCATAAGCGGATAACATCCATATCGTGAAATTTGGCGTTTGCCGCATCATGGGTGGGACTACGGATAAACTGATACGAAATGGCAAATCCACTCCGTAGCAGTTTAATCAGGAGTCCCACTTATTATTCCGCCAGCGCCGCATCCACTGCCGAGAGCGCATGGATGGCGGTGCTGTCGAACACGGGCAGTGGGCTGTCGGTTTCGTTCACAAGCAGGCAGATTTCGGTGCAGCCGAGTATCAAGCCCTGCGCGCCTTCGTTTTTCAGACGACCTCTCAAGTCGTAAAAGTAGCGGGCGGATTCGGGGCGGATGCGGTTCAGGCACAGTTCGTCAAAAATAATGCGGTGGATTTCGTCTTGTTCGGCGGCGGTTGGAGCTATGGTTTGTACGCCCTGCGAAATCATGCGCTCAGTGTAAAAACCGTCGCTCATGGTAAAGGG
>NZ_JBQCXA010000594.1:0-662 GCF_051956855.1 Neisseria sp. P0021.S007 | reverse complement strand
CCGATGAAGAACGCGCCATCTGCACCCTGCCCGCTGCCATTCACATCCCGATGAACCTCATCCCCCTGCGCCAAAACGAGCTGCCCGACGACGATTTACCCATCGTCGTTTACTGCCACCACGGCATCCGCAGCCTGCACACGGCAATGTATCTAGAAGATGCCGGATTTGAAAACCTTTACAACCTGCAAGGCGGTATTGATGCTTGGGCAATGCAGGTGGACAGCAAAATGATGCGGTATTGAATCGGTTTGATAAATAAAAGGCCGTCTGAAACTGGGTTTCAGACGGCCTTTACGATTATTTCACAAACCGTGCATCTGCCATAAACGGCCGTGTAGCGGCTGGTTTAGCGGAATAGAAGCGGGAGAAAGTGCTGTCGATTTTGGTCTGTATCGGCTTACCGTCCAATGTTGCCGATGCTTCC
This sequence comes from Neisseria sp. P0021.S007, assembly GCF_051956855.1. Classification (NCBI taxonomy): domain Bacteria; kingdom Pseudomonadati; phylum Pseudomonadota; class Betaproteobacteria; order Neisseriales; family Neisseriaceae; genus Neisseria; species Neisseria sp. P0021.S007. The sequence continues at coordinate 235 of NZ_JBQCXA010000594.1, read as the reverse complement.
AATTTCACACCACCGCCACTGGTTTCGCCTAATTTCATATTTGGCAACGTCAGTTTGGCAATATTGAGTTTCGCATTTTCCACTTTGGTATCGGGAGACATCAGCTGTTTGCCGACCGGACGGATTTTTTCACCCTCATCATGAGGCGCGGCACCACCGTTATCGTCAACCACGCCGATATTAATCAATTTGGCAGACACCAAATCCATCTTGCCGTTTTTGACCGGAATACCGA
>NZ_JBQCXA010000593.1:0-663 GCF_051956855.1 Neisseria sp. P0021.S007 | reverse complement strand
GTGCAAGGAAATCCGCGATTTCTACGGTGAAGATGCCAGCGAAGAGTTGGACTGCATCCCTAAAAACGGCGGCGGCAAATGGCTCAACCGAGCCTTGATTGAGAGCCGTATGAGTCCTTATACGCCGGTTATCAGATACGACCAAAGCGATGAGTTCGGCCTCTTGCCCGAGCCGAGCCGCGCTGCCGAAGTGGCGGACTGGATAGCCGACACCCTGCAACCGCTGCTCGATGGTTTGGATAAAACCCGCACCAGCTTTGTCGGCGAAGACTTTGCCCGCAGCGGAGACCGTACCGTCATCGTCCCTTTGTTGCAGCAGACTAATTTAAGCCTTAAGTCGCCGTTCGTGTTGGAGTTGGGCAATATGCCGTTTGCCCAACAAGAGCAAATCATGAAACACCTGTTGCACGGCTTACCCAATCTGCGCGGAGCGGCATTGGACGCGCGCGGCAACGGTCAATCAATCGCCGAAGCCATGCGCGACGAATTTGGCGCGGAGGTATGCGAGTCGGTCATGCTCTCGGAAAACTGGTACCACACCCATACAGCTCCGTTCAAAGCCGCACTCGAAGACGGCACGTTGGACGCAATCCCCAAAGACGAAGACATCCTGACCGACCTGCGCGCCTTCGAGCTGGTCAGAGGCGTGCCGCGCATCCCCGA
>NZ_JBQCXA010000592.1:0-664 GCF_051956855.1 Neisseria sp. P0021.S007 | reverse complement strand
CGTTTGAGCCATGCCATGCGCTGTTCGGACGAGCCGTGTGTAAAACTGTCGGGAACGACGTAGCCCTGCCCCTCTTTCTGCAGGCGGTCATCGCCGACGGATTCGGCAGCCAGCATGGCTTTAGTGATGTCTTCGGCTTTGAAGATATTATTGTTGACGGCGTAATGCCCCCAAATGCCCGCGTAGCAGTCCGCCTGCAATTCGAGTTTGACGGAAAGGGCGTTAGCTTCTTTTTTGCCGACCTGTTGCTGCATTCTGTGGACTTTGGGCAGGATACCGAGCAGGTTTTGAACGTGGTGCCCGACTTCGTGTGCAATGACGTAGGCAAACGCGGCATCGCTGGCAGAGTTGAGTTTGGTCTGCATATCTCTATAGAAGTCTAAGTCGAGATAGACTTTTTGGTCGCCCGGGCAGTAAAACGGACCCATTGCCGATTGACCCATGCCACAGGCTGTGGATGTGCCGCCGTTGTATAACACCAGCGTGGTCGGGGTGTAATTTTGTCCGTGTTGTTTGAAATAGCTGCCCCAAGCTTTTTCCGTATCGGCGAGGACGACGCGGGCAAGTTCGTTCAGCTCGGCTTCTTCCTGAGGTTTGAGCTGGGAGGTTTGGGTCGAGCCTGTACCCATGGAAGGCGTGCCGACCAAGCCGCTCAAATCGACGC
>NZ_JBQCXA010000591.1:0-664 GCF_051956855.1 Neisseria sp. P0021.S007 | reverse complement strand
TCCTGCAACCATTGCTGCACCACAACCCAAACCTAAAGAAACACGTAAACAGGTATTACAAGGTGAAATTCGCAACGAACAAACCGCTATTATCCGCCTTCAAACCCAGCTGAATGCGGCCAAACAAAAAGGCGATCAGATTAAAATCCAACAGCTGACCCGTACCATCAACGACCGCAAAGCAAATATCCGCGCTATTCAAGACGAGATGTCTCGTTGATTGGTTTTTGATACAAAAAGGCCGTCTGAAAATATTTTCAGACGGCCTTTTTAATGGTGCAAACCTTATTTATTCAAAAAACAAATACTTTCTCTAAAATCATTTTCCCCCATCACGCCAAAGTATATTTCTTCACATCCCTACCCTCGTGCGCCATTACTACTTCTAGCCAATCGGCGATATTTTGCCAATAATATTGCGGCTTTTCAGACGGCCTATCAGTCTGAGTACCTTCATCATTCAACACAACGGGAACACCCTGCTCTGTACCGGCTTCAAGCAAAATCCAGATACTGCCTTCATAGGTATCGGCACGGACTGCTTGATGTTCATATGCCCAACCAACCGCAGCTTGTCCGCCATTTTGCAAAGACTGCATCGCCAGAGATAATGGATGAAAGCAGGTATCTACATTGTTGTCGGCAGTAACGACCAAAGTTGCAC
>NZ_JBQCXA010000590.1:0-666 GCF_051956855.1 Neisseria sp. P0021.S007 | reverse complement strand
AAAGAGAATCCCCAAATTTGCACTGGGGATGTCAAAAATGATTTCAGACGGCCATGATGCGTTTATCAGTAACACTAAAACCACAACCGCCACAGTCAGAATCAATGGCGATAAAAAAACGGATTTGAACAGCGCGGCCTTGTCTTTAACGGCGTAATAGTCGCGAATATAGGATTGGTCCAGCCCCAAGCCCAGCAACAGGATGCTCAGTCCGGCAATGGTCTGCAAGAGTACGATACGGCCGATGTCTTCCGCAGGGAAGTACCATGAGATGAACGGCAGGGAAAGCAGGCCGAAAGCGGCGCTTCCTATCGGGCCCAATGCGTAGCCGAGGATTTTTTTCGCGTTCATATTATTTGTTTTCAGACGGCCAGAAGTTCGAGCTGAGCGTTTTTCGTAGGGTATGTGTTGTTACCGTTGCCGGTTTGCCAAGGCCGTCTGAAAAACAAATAGCCTTGGGAAACCGGCTACCGTCCCGGTCGGGGAAACCGGAGGCAGCCGGATGTGTCTGAAGCAAGATTATGCTTTGATGACTTTAGGATTTTTTACTGGGAATTTGCCGCGTGTATCGACAATCAGCTTGGCATGTTCGGTGATCATGTCATAGTCGAATTTGTCGTGATCGGTGGTCAGAACCACGCAATCGTATTGGGCGACAGTTTCAGG
>NZ_JBQCXA010000589.1:0-666 GCF_051956855.1 Neisseria sp. P0021.S007 | reverse complement strand
ACCCCAAATCCATCGGCGTGGGGCAGTATCAGCACGACGTGAACCAAAGCCAGCTCGCCAAATCGCTGAATGCAGTGGTCGAAGACTGTGTGAACGCCGTCGGCGTGGATGTGAACACCGCCTCCGCCCCGCTCTTGGCGCGGATTTCCGGTTTGAATCAAACCCTTGCCCAAAATATTGTTGCCTACCGCGATGAAAACGGCGCGTTCGACAGCCGCAAAAAATTGCTGAAAGTACCGCGTTTGGGCGAAAAAACCTTCGAGCAGGCAGCAGGCTTTTTGCGGATTAACGGCGGCAAAGAGCCGTTGGACGCGAGCGCCGTCCACCCCGAAGCCTATCCTGTAGTTGCCAAAATGCTGGCGCAACAAGGCATTACCGCCGCCGAACTCATCGGCAACCGCGAGCGCGTGAAGCAAATCAAAGCGTCCGACTTTACCGACGAACGCTTCGGCCTGCCGACCATTCTGGACATCCTGTCCGAGCTGGAAAAACCCGGCCGCGACCCGCGCGGCGAGTTTCAGACGGCCTCATTCGCTGAAGGTATCCATGAAATCAGCGACTTGCAAGTCGGCATGATACTCGAAGGCGTGGTTTCCAACGTTGCCAACTTCGGCGCGTTCGTGGACATCGGCGTCCATCAGGACGGCTTGGTGCACATCTCCGCCC
>NZ_JBQCXA010000588.1:0-666 GCF_051956855.1 Neisseria sp. P0021.S007 | reverse complement strand
GCAGATGAGAAAGCGGACATCAGCTTTGAAGAGTTTTTGAAAACGGCGGCTGTCAGCTCGGCGAAGATGGTGACCGAGATTGTCAAATCGCTATAAAATCATGCAGAAACGTTGAATTTCCGTTAGAATACGGAACGATTCAACCTTATTCTAAGGCCGTCTGAAAACCGAATCCCTGTTTTTTCAGACGGCCTTTCCGACTTTAATTGCATTTATCTTAATAACAATATGAAAAACATACGGAATTTCTCCATTATTGCCCACATCGACCACGGTAAATCGACGCTTGCCGACCGTTTTATCCAATACTGCGGCGGTTTGGATTTGCGCGAAATGAGTACGCAGGTGCTCGACTCCATGGACATCGAAAAAGAGCGCGGCATTACCATCAAAGCGCAAACCGCCGCGCTCAACTATAAAGCACGCGACGGGCAGGTGTATCAGCTTAACCTAATTGATACGCCGGGACACGTCGACTTTTCTTACGAAGTATCCCGTTCGCTCTCTGCCTGCGAAGGCGCGCTTTTGGTCGTTGACGCGTCACAAGGCGTGGAAGCGCAAACCGTGGCGAACTGCTATACCGCGATTGATTTGGGCGTGGAAGTCGTGCCTGTTTTGAACAAAATCGACCTGCCTGCCGCCGACCCCGAGCGCGTGGAACAGGAA
>NZ_JBQCXA010000587.1:0-604 GCF_051956855.1 Neisseria sp. P0021.S007 | reverse complement strand
ATGTAACTGAGCGGATTGGTTCGGACGTTGCCGATAATCTAGGGCAAAGAGAATCCGCCGTCACCGCCTAAAACGGTGGCAATGCCTACAAACGACAAGACAAAGCCTATGCCTATCCACCATTTTGCGGGCTGCTTGTTAAACCAAACCGCGCCGATGATGGTAAACGTCGGCCAAAGATAATTGACCATGCCGACTTCGACCGCTTGGCGTGCGTTGTCGGCAAAACCGATGGAAAGAGACAGGCACAATTCGCAGCCGACGAAAAAAATGCTCGCCCAAAAAAGGTAGCTGCGGCTGAACTGCCGCAGATTCGGCAATCCGAAAATAGCCCAAAGCAACAAAGTGGAAAGGCTGTACATCACCGCCGCACCGCCGACTGCACCCATGTGCAGGCTCAAGGCGCGTATCAATCCGACTACGGAACTCCAAAAGGCTACGGCAAGCAGACCTATGGATGTGGCTTGATTGGGGGTAAATGCGTGTTGGAGCAGACGGTTCATGATGTGTTGTGTTGGAATTTGTTTTATTGTGTAATTTTTTGATATTTTACGCCTCCTGTTTGCATAATCAAGAGGAAAGGTCTGTCTCTTATACCACATCT
>NZ_JBQCXA010000586.1:0-667 GCF_051956855.1 Neisseria sp. P0021.S007 | reverse complement strand
CGGCATTGCTGGTGGTGGTAATGGGTGCATTGCCTGAGTTGCGTCCGGCTGTTGAACACGATGGCGCGATCAAGCCTATGGGTATGGCGCATACGATTGAAATTGTGATGTTGTCTGCTTCTGCGCTGATTATTCTGGCGTGTAAACCCAATGGCGATGCGATTACCCGAGGTTCGGTATTCCATGCCGGTATGCGTGCCGTGATTGCGGTGTTTGGCGTGGCTTGGTTGGGCGATACCTTGATGAACGGCCACTTAACAGAAGTAGAATCGACCGTCAGCCATTTGGTTGAGTCTGCACCATGGACCTTTGCCTTTGCCCTGTTTGTCTTGTCGGTATTGGTCAACAGCCAAGGCGCGACAGTGGCAACGCTATTTCCAATCGCCATCAAACTGGGTATTCCTGCGCCCATCATTATCGGCACATTCGTTGCGGTAAACGGCTATTTCTTTATACCAAACTACGGCCCGATTATTGCCGCTATCGACTTCGATACAACCGGCTCGACCAAAATCGGCAAATTTATCTTCAACCACAGCTTCATGATTCCGGGCCTATTGAGCATGGCATTCAGCTTAGCCATCGGTTTGTTGTTGGTTCAGCTGTATTATTGATAGGCTGAAAAATAAAGGCCGTCTGAAATTAAATTTCAGACGGCCTTTTTGAT
>NZ_JBQCXA010000585.1:0-667 GCF_051956855.1 Neisseria sp. P0021.S007 | reverse complement strand
GTCTTGAAAGCCCGTCCCGAAGACTACATTCGCACGAGCGGCAAAGACCCGTTGGCTGATTTGCCTGCCGAGTTGAAAACCATCCCGATGACCGTCTTGATTAACTCAGGCTCTGCTTCCGCTTCTGAAATCGTCGCAGGCGCGCTGCAAGACCACAAACGCGCCGTCGTTGTCGGTACGCAAAGTTTCGGCAAAGGCTCGGTTCAAACCCTGATTCCGCTGTCTAACGGCAGCGCAGTCAAACTGACCACCGCGCTGTATTACACGCCGAATGACCGCTCGATTCAGGCGCAAGGCATCGTTCCCGATGTTGAAGTCAAAGACAAAGACCGTGCCTTTGAAAGCCGCGAAGCCGACCTCGCCGGACACATCGGCAACCCGCTCGGCGGTGAAGACGTCAACAGCAGCAACGAAATCAGCACCCCTGATTCAAACGAAGCTGCCAAAGCCGATGAAAACGCCAAGTCCAAAAAAGGCAAGGACAAAGATAAAGACGAAGACCTCTCCAGCCGTCGTATTCCTAATCCTGCCAAAGACGACCAGCTCCGCAAAGCCTTGGATTTAGTGAAAAATCCAGCCGAATGGCAGAAGTCTTTAGGTTTGGCGGCGAAAAAACCGGCTCCGAAAAAAGACAAGAAAGACGGTAAAGACGAAAGCAAATAAGCTC
>NZ_JBQCXA010000584.1:0-668 GCF_051956855.1 Neisseria sp. P0021.S007 | reverse complement strand
GTCTTTTACCTTCGACTCATCCTCACGCAGATTTGAAGCAGGACTACTAGCCGGCATCTTCACCCTTCTTCTGACTTTAGTACCGCTACTTTACTGTACGTGGCGACGCCGTAGAAAAATTCAGGCGGCAGCCAAGAAAGCAAGAATGACCGAACAACATAAAGACTGACCATACTCAATGCCGCACACCTTCTTGACCGACAAACAGTCATCAAGATATTTGAACCACCCGACTAAACAAAAGGTCGTCTGAAAACCAAGATACAATTTCAGACGACCTCCAACCCACCAAACATGAGACTTTGGCACCAAACCCTTATCCCGCTACTTCCCCGCGCCCAGCTTCTAGGGCAACACCGCGAATGCGCCGCGCTTCGCGGAGCAGGCTGGGGCAGGCCGCACGCGACGGTGAATTACGTTTTCACCCATTCGCCTTACAAACTCTATCTGTATCACGCGCTGATTATGGAAGAAATGGAAAAACGCGGCTACAAGCCTGACGTTTTATGGAAAGACCCGTTGTATCGCGGCAAAGCCGTTGCCCCATACCACGCACACACTGCTGAAACAGCTACTTCGCCGATTTACACCGAACATGATGATGCCTACTTAGACGAATGCCTGGAAAATTTAAAAAGTAAAGGCATCATGTTATAAACCCATTTTTC
>NZ_JBQCXA010000583.1:0-668 GCF_051956855.1 Neisseria sp. P0021.S007 | reverse complement strand
ATGTCGTTTTGCTCAAACTGGTGGGTATCCATCCTGTCATCGTCCACGGCGGCGGACCGCAAATCAATGAAATGTTGGAAAAAATTGGTAAAAAAGGCGAATTCGTGCAAGGCATGCGCGTGACCGACGGCGAAACAATGGACATCGTAGAAATGGTGTTGGGCGGTCATGTCAACAAAGAAATCGTTTCATTGATCAATTTACACGGCGGACGTGCGGTCGGTGTCACCGGGCGCGACAACCATTTCATCAAGGCCAAAAAACTGCTGGTCGATACACCCGAACAAACAGGCGTGGACATCGGACAAGTCGGCACGGTCGAAAGCATAGACGTTCGCCTGATTGAAGGCTTGATCGAACGCGGCTGTATCCCCGTTGTCGCGCCCATCGGCGTCGGAGAAAAAGGCGAAGCCTTCAATATCAACGCGGATTTGGTTGCAGGCAAACTGGCAGAAGAGTTGAACGCGGAAAAACTGCTGATGATGACCAATATCGCCGGTGTGATGGATAAAGAAGGCAACCTGTTGACCAACCTGACCCCAAGCCGTATCGGCGAATTAATCGCAGACGGCACGCTCTACGGCGGCATGTTGCCCAAAATCAGCTCCGCCGTCGAAGCGGCAAGCAACGGTGTCAAAGCGACCCACATCATCGACGGCCGCCTGCCC
>NZ_JBQCXA010000582.1:0-668 GCF_051956855.1 Neisseria sp. P0021.S007 | reverse complement strand
CTGACGTATCGCCAACTAAAATACCTGAATTGCTAATAAGATTTTCTAATTCAACATCTAAATCATATAAACTTGAATCAACAAATTCATTTCTCACATTCAGAATTTCTCCCAACACCTTTTCTTCCCACGCCCCCGTAAACCCTTTAAACCGCAAACGTGGCTCTTGTTGTTTATCCATTTTCCCCCCTTAGCCTTTCAAAATCGCCTGCCATGCGGCAATGCCCTGCAAATCAAACTCGCTGCCGGTGAGTTCGTCCATCATTTGCGCCAGTGCGGCGGCGCTCTCTTGTTTACGCTCGCTAATGTGCTGATAGGTATCGGCATATTTGTCGCAAAGTGCGGTCAGTTTTTGGCTAAATTGCGCCAGCATGTTTTCAGGCAGCCTGCACATCGTCGCATTAAGCGGAACAAACCATTTTTGGCGGAGCAAATCGAGGGCTTCGGCATCATCCAGGGATTCAATGGTGGCTTTGGTTTTGCTGTGCAGCTCAGCACTGTCTGCTTTAATATCGTCTTTAATGTCTTTTTCTTCAGCTAATAAGTCTTGTGCCTTTAACAACTTACTTTCTAAGCTCGCTTCGGGAAATTCATAGCCATGCCGTAATGATTTTAAATAATTGTTCACATTATTTTTGCCATAAGTTCCATCTTTAGAAGCTTGAATA
>NZ_JBQCXA010000581.1:0-668 GCF_051956855.1 Neisseria sp. P0021.S007 | reverse complement strand
TTTCGGATGAATCGCAATATTTTTCAATTAAATCATGTAATGAGGCATTTGATTTTTTGTATGGTTTATTTCCATTATGCAAAAGTGATAATGCACGTTCTAATTTAAGAGTATATTTAGAATGGATTTTTGAAGATGGATTTAAATGGAGCGATGGTATATTTAGGATAGATATGTTGAATGAAAAAAACAAATCTTTGTTTTTGGGGCTGACGTAGATTAGTAGTATGGAAATTTTTGTCGCGTAGGAATATGCCGCCCAGACTTGCAAGCAACGCTTCCATCAGGTAAAAGAGTGTATATTGAGTACGATCGAAGCACTTCATCGCGCGGAATACCACACGCAGATAGAATATTCAGCAATGATAAAGATGCTATTGTTATTTTAAGGACGTTAGATTGATTATGAATAACCCACAGTTTTTTTTACAAGATCATAAACCTCATACCACTCATTTGTGTTTCTTTAAAATTCCATTTAATGAGATGGTGTTACGCTTTGAGCAAAGATTGCAAGAGCTTGGTCTAATATGGGGGTGGACGGTACATCATCAAAAAGTATCTGATGAATTAAGTTTGTCGGATAAAATTAAAATGTTGGAACCTTTTGCGCAGAGATACCCCAATAAATATATTATTTTAGAGACTGCTTCTGAATGGTGCTTATA
>NZ_JBQCXA010000580.1:0-669 GCF_051956855.1 Neisseria sp. P0021.S007 | reverse complement strand
CCTTCGGCCTCGTTGAAAAAATGCGCAAACCGCCAGTGTTGTCACAAAACAACGGTGCGCTTGAACGCAGCAAAGCCGCCTACCGCTACCACATCGGTAAAGGCGACGTATTGAACATCATGGTCTGGGCGCACACCGACCTCAATTCGCCCGTACAACAAAGCAACCCGCAAACCAACCAAGTCAGCCGCGGCGCATGGGTGGACGAAGGCGGCTACATCACCTATCCGCTGGTCGGCAAAATCCAAGCGCAAGGCAAAACCATAGACGAGCTGCAAAACATCCTGACAGGTCGTCTGAAACGTTATCTTAAAAATCCCCAAGTTACCATCAACGTAACCGAATTCCGCTCGCAACGCGTATCTGTTGCCGGGGCGGTCGGACAAGCCGGACAACTGCCGATTACCAACGTCCCCATGACCATCCTTGATGCCGTCAACCAAGCGGGCGGCGTGGCGCAAAATGCCGACACCCACCACATCAAATGGACGCACAACGGCGTTGACCGCACCATTTCCCTGCAAAGCATCATGCAGTACGGCGACATGTCGCAAAACCACCTCTTAAGCAACGGCGACATCGTTTACGTGCCGAACAACAGCAACAGCAAAGTGTACGTTATGGGCGAAGTCGGCCGCCAAGCCACCCTGCCTATCGGCAACCACGGTC
>NZ_JBQCXA010000579.1:0-670 GCF_051956855.1 Neisseria sp. P0021.S007 | reverse complement strand
ATTCATTACCGCTGCGTTCGGCATTCCGCAAATTTCCACCGGCGACATGCTCCGCGCTGCGATTAAAGCAGGCACGCCGCTGGGTTTGGAAGCGAAAAAAATCATTGACGAAGGCGGCTTGGTACGCGACGACATCATCATCGGCATGGTGAAAGAACGCATCGCGCAAGACGACTGCAAAAACGGTTTCCTGTTTGACGGTTTCCCGCGCACGCTGGCACAAGCCGAAGCGATGGTTGAAGCGGGCGTGGATTTGGACGCCGTGGTTGAAATCGACGTACCCGACAGCGTGATTGTCGACCGCATGAGCGGCCGCCGCGTTCACTTGTCTTCCGGCCGCACCTACCACGTTACCTACAATCCGCCCAAAGTCGAAGGCAAAGACGACGTAACCGGCGAAGATTTGATTCAGCGCGACGACGACAAAGAAGAAACCGTCAAAAAACGCCTTGCCGTTTACCACGAGCAAACCGAAGTGCTGGTCGATTTTTACAGCAAGCTGGAGGGCGAACACGCGCCGAAATACATCAAGGTTGACGGCACTCAACCGGTAGAAGCCGTGAAAGCCGAAGTATTGGGCGCATTGGGCAAATAAATCGAAAAGGTCGTCTGAAAACAAGCAATCAGGCTTTCAGACGACCTCTTTTTGATAAACTGCGTGATAGACAAT
>NZ_JBQCXA010000578.1:0-670 GCF_051956855.1 Neisseria sp. P0021.S007 | reverse complement strand
CCGCAAACACAATCAGTAAAACAGCGGCAATCAGTAGTTTTTGATTTTTACTCATTTCAGACGGCCTCAATGTCATTATCGGTCAAAACGGCGTGCGCACCCATGCTCTGCCACTGTTCGCGATAAATGGAAACCATACTTTCCGGAGCTGCCACAATCAGCGGCATCGCCACGCCTTGCGCCAAAATATCAACAACTTGCTTGGCTGCCGCTTCATTCGCCACTTTCCAAACGACAGCATCGGCATTTTGCACCTGCTGCCATTGTTCGGCATTTTCAATGATTGGCCACACGCTGGATGCTTCTATCGGCTTGCCTTGCTGCCAATCGGCAAATTCCAACAATACGGCAGAGGCGGTTTGATGCTGAGCCGACAGATATGGCACAACATGATATTCGCCCATGCTGTTTTGACCGATCAAGCCGCTTTTCAGACGGCCTTGAAGCTGGCGCGGAATAGATAGGGAGCGTAATAATGCACTATTGGCAGGCAACATCGGCGCAACGGTAAAATCCCCTGCTTTTTGCCATGCCCATTTCTGCCCTTCCCTCGATTGGATTTCGCCTGTCCATTGGTCGGCCTCTACCCATAAAAAATGTAGGCGTACATGTGCGTGTTCGTAGGAATGGATTTTGGTCAACCGCGGCGTAGCGGCAAGGATACGGATAC
>NZ_JBQCXA010000577.1:0-671 GCF_051956855.1 Neisseria sp. P0021.S007 | reverse complement strand
GCTACCAACAGTGTGCCGATGATGGTGCCTAAAATAACCATAATAATGGGTTCCATCAGTGAGGATAATTGTGCTACAGAGTTATCAACTTCATCCTCGTAAAATTCAGCAGCATTATTCAACATATCATCAAGGGAGCCGGATTCTTCACCAATAGCAGCCATTTGAATAACCATATTGGGGAACATATCCGTACTTTGCATACTTGAAGTTAAAGAAAGCCCCTGAGTAACTTTTGCACGAATGTCCTGTGTTGCCTCCTCATAAAGGATATTACCAGCTGCACCTGCTACTGAATCTAAAACCTCTACCAAAGGTACGCCTGCTGCAAACAAGGTGGAAGTGGTACGAGCCCAGCGAGCAATAGTTGCTTTACGGACAATTTGACCAAAAATTGGTAAACGTAAAATCATTGCATCTATACGTTTTTGGAAACTTGGTGATTTTTCATGTAATTTATAAACACCAAAACAAACGGCAATAAAGATAACGATCATCAGCCATCCGTATTCTACAAAAATTTTGGAAATATCCATAACAATTTGGGTTAAGTCAGGCAGTTTCGCCCCCATGCTTTCGTAAACTTTACCAAACTCAGGCAGCACCCAACGCATCATCACGAAGATCAATGCCACTGCAACGACCAAAATAGAAATTGGGTACGTCAGTGC
>NZ_JBQCXA010000576.1:0-671 GCF_051956855.1 Neisseria sp. P0021.S007 | reverse complement strand
CGCCCGTATAGACGGGATGCGAGGCAGAAGAGGTATCCAATGAGAATAAAGGATATTCTTTGCCGTCGGTCCAAACCATCGTTTTGCCGTGTGTATCCGCACAAGAACGGATCAGCCAGCCTTCATTGGCACCACTGTCGTAAAAAAGCACAGTACGGTAATTTTCAGGGTGGATATTCGCTTTCATCATTCCTCCGATAGATGTTATGGTATAACATTATACATCATAATCCTTAAAATACAACCCCGAAAAAAGGTCGTCTGAGAAAGCAAACCATATTCAGACGGCCTTCACATTGTTACAATACAGGCTTCCACCCCAATCAAAAGGCACATTATGCCGCTTTTCCACATCGAGCCCTCTCTGTCCTATACCCAGCAAAACCGTGTAGGCGTCCTCCTCCTCAATCTCGGCACGCCCAATGCTCCGACTGCAGCCGCCGTCAAACCGTATCTTCGAGAATTTTTATCGGACCAACGCGTCGTCGAACTGCCCAAACTCATTTGGCAGCCGATTTTGCATGGCTTGGTACTGACACTGCGCCCAAAGAAAAGCGCGCACGCTTACGCCAAAATCTGGTTTGAACAAGGCTCTCCGCTTGCCGTCTACACCCAACGCCAAACGGACGCCCTCGCGCAAGCCATGCCCGACACCATCGTCCGCTATGCCA
>NZ_JBQCXA010000575.1:0-671 GCF_051956855.1 Neisseria sp. P0021.S007 | reverse complement strand
GTGTAGCGGAAACCGAAGTTTTCAAACAAAGACAGCGACTGCTTGGCGTGTTCGGCTTCGCCCGCCAGCGTTTTGATTTTGTGCTCGACTTTTTGGGCAAGCTCCATCGCGCCGGGCAGTTTGTCCAAAACCTTGCTTGATTGCGCCTTGATGGTGCTCAACACGCCGCGCATATCGCGCACGACGTTGCTGGCGAGGTATTTCGGCAGTGCGCCGACGTTGGGGGAAATCGACATTTCGTTGTCGTTGAGAATGACCAGCAGGTTCACGTCCATGTCGCCCGCGCAGTTTAAGGCCTCAAACGCCTGACCTGCCGTCATCGCGCCGTCGCCGATAATGGCGACGCTACGGTGGTCGTTGCCCAAGAGTTTGTCTGCCGCCGCCATGCCCAAAGCCGCGCCGATGGAGGTGGAGGAGTGCCCCACGCCGAAAGCGTCGTATTCGGACTCGCTGCGCTTGGGGAATCCCGCCAAGCCACCGTAGCGGCGCATGGTGTGCATTTGATCTTTGCGGCCGGTGAGGATTTTGTGTGGATAACTTTGATGGCCGACGTCCCAAACCAGCTTGTCTTCAGGCGTGTGATAGACGTAGTGCAGAGCCACCGTCAGCTCGACCGCGCCTAAGTTGCTGGCGAAATGACCGCCGGTTTGTCCGACGGAATCCAGCAGAAA
>NZ_JBQCXA010000574.1:0-672 GCF_051956855.1 Neisseria sp. P0021.S007 | reverse complement strand
GTGTCGTGTTCGGTACGGGTACTCATGCATTTCTCCTATATTTAAACAGAAATAATAATGATTCGTAAATTTATTATACCCAGCAAAAGGCCGTCTGAAAAGGGAGGGGTTTTCAGACGGCCTTTTGCTTTATCAACCTGAAATATTAATAGAAGATAAAACCCGATTTCGGAGCAAATACATCCTGCGCCGCCGCTCCCCTCTTCTAAAAATTTTCCTCCTTGCCGATTTGTATTTTGCGCTAGGTATTTATCGACAATAAATACCTTATCGTTTCTTTACTTTGCTTCTCTCCAAGAGCATAATGAATAAAAATGATTATCAGGAGATGAAGATGAAACGAAAACATTTGGTTTACCTGTTAATGAGCAGTTTTGCCGCCGCAAACGGTTTTGCCGAAACCTTGGCAGACCCTGATGAAATCCAGCCTGTCAAAACCTTCTCCCCTCCCAAACCGATTGCACCGACCGCCGCACAAGGCTATTTCCCCGAAAACCAATTCGACCGCACCGACCGCAGCGATCATTACTTTGTTACCGAAAACATAGACCAAGCCTTCCGTCCGTTGAAAGCAAACAGCGGCTTCTACGGCAAAAGCTTTTACAACTCCGTTACCGCGCAAGCGCGTGGGGCAAAAGTGTACGGCGTGGCCAACCTCAATCACACCAAGGC
>NZ_JBQCXA010000573.1:0-672 GCF_051956855.1 Neisseria sp. P0021.S007 | reverse complement strand
CTTCTGTTCCAACCATTCCAAGGCTTCACATGCCGCTTTTTGCTCGGCCACTTTCCGACTGCTGCCGCGCGCATTGCAGATAAAGCCAAGTTCGCCCAAATCACAGGAAATCACAAACATCGCATCAGCCGTCTGCTCCGCCTGCTCTTCGATTCGGTATTTCGGCAGGGCAAAGCGGCGTGCCTGCAAGGCTTCCTGCAAAGCGGTTTTACTGTCTTTCTTGCCGATATTCAAATCCGCGCGTTTTACGCGTTCCGCAAATAAATGGCGAACCACTTTTTCCGCCGCAGAAAAATCCGCGTCAAAGCTGACCGCCGCAAACATCGCCTCCATCGCGTCGGCCAAAATCGAAGGCCGTCTGAAACCGCCGCTCTTCAACTCGCCGGCACCCAAATACAAACCGTCGCCGACATTCATTTCCAACGCAATTTCAGCCAACACGCCTTCATTCACCAAAGCCGCACGCATCCGCGACAACTCGCCTTCCGACAATTTCGGAAACGCGTCAAACAACATCCGCGCCACGGAATAGTTCAAAATCGAATCGCCGACAAATTCAAAACGCTCATTGTGTTTGGCATTGTAGCTGCGGTGGGTCAAAGCCTGCTGAAGCAGCTCCATATTGCGGAACTCATAGCCCAGACGCTTTTGAATCGCTCGATGCGCCTGCTG
>NZ_JBQCXA010000572.1:0-673 GCF_051956855.1 Neisseria sp. P0021.S007 | reverse complement strand
TCTCTTGGTAGTCCATGTAACCGCCGATACCGGCACCTACTGCACCACAAGCCAATGCGGAGTTACGCGCGCCTTTGCCACCGTGGGTCAGCGCACCAACGATGCCGCAAACAGCCGCACCGCCCAAACCGTACATGGCGGTTTTGCTGGCGGATTGTTGACCGGTAGCAGGATCGGTCACACAGCCGGTGAGTGCCAAAGGAATTGCAGTAGCAATAACGGTCAGGGGTTTCAAGAATTTCATGTCGTATCCTCTTTTTAGATGACGGCTTAGGCCGTCTGAAAAAAATGAATAAAAACCGCGTGGGTCATTACGGATTTATGATACCCAATATCCGAAACGCAAAAGAATGGGTTTAACCCGATATTACGAAAATATTTGCCAGTTAACATAATTCTGAAGCATTTCTGCATTTTTCTGGCAGCTTGGCCGTTTTGCCGTGAAATAACCAGCAAAGTTTTTTACAGTTTCTTCCGTTTTTTCTGCTTGCGGCGATACCAGTTGATGAATGCCCATTTCAATCTGACCTTGACGTCATATCCCACCGAACCCGCACCCAGTATGAGCAAAACGGCGGAAACGGGCAGGGCGAAATGATGGCCGACCAGATGATAACCCCATGCGCCAACCACGCCGCCCAGTAAAAACGACAGCATCAAGCCGCTTAAAAGC
>NZ_JBQCXA010000571.1:0-673 GCF_051956855.1 Neisseria sp. P0021.S007 | reverse complement strand
GTATGGATGAGTGCATAAGTTTTCCTACATTTCGTATCGCGTTATAAAAATAATGCCTTTTGAGCAAATGATGTCATTAACTCAGAAGGCATTATTTTAACGTAATTTTAACGCAATTTGCTTAATATCTTGCTTTTTATGAAACTGATGTATCAAGCAGACAACTCAAACCGCACAGCCGTGTTTTCAGACGGCCTGAGATTTTATCAGGCTTCGGCAACCGAATCACGCGAGAAGGTTTTTTCGCAATAATGGCATTTCAAACGTGTCTGACCATTATGTGAACGGACATAAAAGCGGCTGATGACCGGCTCGCCATGACTGGCACAATTGGTATTCGGGCAGCGGAATACTTCTGAAATTTCGTCCGGCAATGACAAATGCTGTTTGTCGATCACTTTAAACTGATCGATTTTGTTTACTACTGCTTCAGGGGCAAATAAAGCCAAACGGTTGGCCGCATTGGCATCCAACCATACGCCGCTGACTTTGATAATGTCTTTGCTTCCCTGCGTTTTGCTGGGCAAATTAAAGCCGACTGTAACCGCGCTGCCATAATGCAGCAGCTTAAACTGTCTTAAAATGGCCAAGCCTTTACCGGCAGGAATATGATCAATTACCGTACCTTGTTCAATCGCTTCAACGCTGAGTTTTGAGTTTTCCATCTCTCGCT
>NZ_JBQCXA010000570.1:0-673 GCF_051956855.1 Neisseria sp. P0021.S007 | reverse complement strand
TCCGACAACCGTATGGCTGAAAATGGACTCGGGTATGCACCGCGCCGGTTTCTTTCCGCATAACTATGCTGCGGCCTATACTGCATTGAAACAATCCGAATCGGTGGAAAACATTGTGAAATTCAGCCATTTTGCCTGCGCGGACGAGCCGGAAAACGGCATGACCGAAATGCAGCTTGAAGCGTTTGATTTGGCGTGTGAAGATTTGGAAGGTGAAGAGAGCTTGGCCAATTCCGCCGCAATTTTGAACGTGACTGAAGCGCGCCGCGATTGGGGACGTGCCGGTCTGGCTTTATACGGTATTTCGCCTTTCGGCGGCGTGGATGATCGTTTGAAACCGGTTATGCGCCTGACTTCCCGCGTTTTCGGCGAACGTGTGTTGCAACCGCATTCTCCGATTGGCTACGGCGCAACGTTCTACACCAGCAAATCTACCCGTGTCGGTTTGATTGCTTGCGGCTATGCAGACGGTTATCCGCGTCGCGCTTCCACTAATTCCCCTGTGGCGGTGGATGGTAAGCGTAGCCGTATTATCGGCAGGGTATCTATGGATATGATTACGGTTGAGCTGGAAGCCTCGAAAGAGGGTTTAGGTGCGGAAGTCGAGCTTTGGGGCGATGTGATTAATATTAATGAAGTTTCCGAAGTTGCCGGTATGATTCCGTACGAAATC
>NZ_JBQCXA010000569.1:0-674 GCF_051956855.1 Neisseria sp. P0021.S007 | reverse complement strand
GACTACAGTGGTTCTGCAGGTTCGATTCCTGACTCGCCTAATAGGCGTTGACGTCTTGTTTCTCTAGTCGCCCACCTTTTCTGATTCAGCAGGCAAATGCCAGCCTTGTTCCCCTGAATGGTTGATGGCTTGCTGTATCGCTTGATCACTCAAGGTCGTCTGAAACTTTTCAGACGACCTACGATGAAAACCGTTTTAGGTGCATTCGGCAAATGCCGGAGGAATTACAGCCTGCCAACGCTCGAGGTCGCGGGTTCGAATCCCGCCTCTGCCGCCAACTATGGCAGAGTAGCTCAGAGGATAGAGCGCGTAAAAATTTCTCTACTTCTTGTTGCCAGATGTACCATTCTTGTTGCCAGATGTACCACCCCTTACGGGCGGATGCCGGCAGGATTACAGATCGGTTATTGCGGGTTCGATTCCCGCCGCCGGAAACGGCGTAAATCCTGCCAATCTAGCCGCCCACCTTTTTCGCAGTATGGCAGACAAATGCCTTGGAAACTACATCCGTCGCAGGTTCGAGTCCTGCCCCGCTTTCGGCGGGTAGCTCAGTCGGTTAGAGCAATAAGGCGTTTCCAAAAACTCGTTGTTTGCCGTACTGCACCTTATCGATACTTTCAGACGACCTGAAGGAGGCATAGCCATGACCGAATCATTCCATATCGCCTATCAGC
>NZ_JBQCXA010000568.1:0-674 GCF_051956855.1 Neisseria sp. P0021.S007 | reverse complement strand
TTGAAGTCCAAAGAAGCGTCGTTTGTGCCGGTATCCATCGAAGAAGCCGCGCCGCCACCCAAGCCGATAAGCATGCCCGGGCCGCCCAGTTGGATCAGCAATGCGCCTTCAGGGATTTCGTCTTTATGCGTCTGCTGGGCCGGAATGCTGCCCAAACCGCCTGCAATCATAATCGGTTTGTGATAGCCGCGAACGTGTCCGTCAAACTTTTCTTCAAAGGTGCGGAAGTAGCCCAAGAGGTTCGGGCGGCCGAATTCGTTGTTGAACGCTGCGCCGCCAATCGGGCCTTCAATCATGATGTCTAAAGGAGAAGCAATATGGCCGGGTTTGCCGTAGGCTTGTTCCCAAGGCTGCTCTAGGCCCGGAATATTCAGGTTGGAGACGGTAAAGCCGGTCAAGCCTGCTTTTGGACGTGAGCCTTTGCCTGTTGCGCCTTCGTCGCGGATTTCACCGCCCGCACCCGTTGCCGCACCGGCAAACGGCGCGATGGCGGTTGGGTGGTTGTGTGTTTCCACTTTCATGATGATATGGGTGTCTTCTTCGTGGAAACGGTAGCCTTGGTTTTCCGCCGCATTTGGATAGAGGCGCTCGATTTTCGCGCCTTCAATCACGGATGAATTGTCTTTATAGGCAACGACTGTGCCTTCGGGATGCGCGTTGTGCGTGTCGCGTAT
>NZ_JBQCXA010000567.1:0-674 GCF_051956855.1 Neisseria sp. P0021.S007 | reverse complement strand
TTGCAAAGGCTCGTGTTGTTCGTCGGTTGACTTGGTATGCCGGCTCAAACCGGTAAAGCTGGTGTGGCGGATAAAGTCAAAATCGCGGCGTTTGATGCTATGTGCGCTAAAAGCTTGGTCTTGCTGGCGGCTGTATTGGTAGACGGTTTCCGGCGGGGCTTCTTCCGTGAATGCAAACTCCGTATTTTCAGGCGTGTTTGTGATAAAGCGTTGCCAGTTGGTTTTGAGCATTTCCACAACGTCTGTCGCGCTTTTATAGCTTTGGCTGACGCTTTCGCGGCCGGCATCCGGCAAACCTTCGAGCAGATAGGCAAAAGGATTGTTTGGCGTACAGTTTTTGTTGGCGGCGGCGTAGATATTGAGCTGTTCTTCGGCGCGGGTAAGGGCGACATAAAGTAGGCGTAAATCTTCGGCCGTCTTTTCGTCGGCAAGGTGGCTTAGTTCTGCTTCTGAGGTTTGCGATTTGGCCAGCAGCTCGGTTTCGTGGTTGTCAGTATGCAGGATTTTCCAGTTTTCTTTGGAATTGTCTTTGGTATCCCATGCGAAGGGGCAGTAAACCAAAGGATATTGCAAACCTTTCGACGCGTGCATGGTAACGATTTTGACCAGTTTTTCGTCGCTTTCAAGACGGATGGTTTGCGCGTCTGATGGGAAATGGCCGCTGCGCGCACGGC
>NZ_JBQCXA010000566.1:0-675 GCF_051956855.1 Neisseria sp. P0021.S007 | reverse complement strand
ATCCGCAGCGCGAAGTCCGCATCCTGAACGAAAGCCAGGCACCGAGCAGCATCGCCATGATTAAGGCGGGAATGCAGGCGCGCAGCGATACCAAATCCGATCCTGCGATGGATTCCGGCGGAGACGATTGATGGCAAAGCCCTTGAAGTATCCCGTGTCCGCGCTGGTTGTCCTGCATGATGCCGACGGCAATATCCTTTTAATCGAACGCACTTCGCCGCCAGGTTTTTGGCAGTCGGTAACCGGCAGCATCGAACCGGACGAAACCATAGAGGAAACCGCCAAACGCGAAGTTTGGGAAGAAACCGGCATCCGCCTTGCGGACGGGCAGCTCTACAACTGGCACGACAGCACAGTTTATGAAATCTACCACCACTGGCGGCACCGCTATCCGAAAGGCGTGTTCGAAAACCGCGAACACATCTTTTCCGCCGAAATTCCGCGCGATGCGGCTATTGTTTTGCAGCCCGACGAACACGTCGCTTACGGATGGTTCAGTATTGAAGAAGCGGCGGAAAAAGTGTTCTCCCCGTCGAACAAAAGGGCGATTTTGGCATTGGGGAAAAGGTTGGGATTGGTGGTTTGATGAATGATGGCGGAGAGATGACCGACAACCGCATTTAAAGACCGATGGACAGCCTCTTTTATATCTAATAAAATAAACGATAATTGTTA
>NZ_JBQCXA010000565.1:0-675 GCF_051956855.1 Neisseria sp. P0021.S007 | reverse complement strand
CCGATAAAGCCACTATGGACGTACCTGCCGAAGTTGCAGGTGTCGTTAAAGAAGTTAAAATTAAAGTGGGTGACAAAATCTCCGAAGGCGGCTTGATTGCAGTCGTTGAAGCCGAAGGTGCGGCTGCCGCTCCTAAAGCCGAAGCACCAGCTGCTCCTGCACAAGAAGCGCCTAAAGCTGCTGCTCCAGCTCCTCAAGCTGCACAATTTGGCGGTTCTGCCGATGCTGAATACGATGTGGTCGTATTGGGTGGCGGCCCTGGCGGTTATTCCGCTGCATTTGCCGCTGCTGACGAAGGCTTGAAAGTTGCCATCGTCGAGCGTTACAAAACTTTGGGCGGCGTTTGCTTGAACGTCGGCTGTATCCCTTCAAAAGCTCTGTTGCACAATGCTGCCGTTATCGATGAAGTACGCCACTTGGCTGCCAACGGTATCAAATACCCTGAGCCTGAACTCGATATCGACATGCTGCGCGGCTACAAAGACGGCGTGGTTTCCCGCTTGACTACCGGTTTGGCCGGTATGGCGAAAGGCCGCAAAGTAGACATTATCCAAGGTGACGGCCAATTCTTAGATCCGCGCCACTTGGAAGTTTCGCTGACGACCAGCGAAGTGTACGAACAAGCTACGCCTACCGGTGAGAAAAAAATCGTTGCCTTCAAAAACTGTATCATCG
>NZ_JBQCXA010000564.1:0-675 GCF_051956855.1 Neisseria sp. P0021.S007 | reverse complement strand
CTGTATCTGTCGCTTCGCCGCTGAGGCAGCGGATGTTGGTGATGCCGCAAAAGTGGGCGTATTTTATGCCCAGTTCGCGGGCGAGGACGGCTTCGGGCATTCCGGTCATGCCCAATACGTCCACACCGTCGCGGCGGTAACGTCGGATTTCGGCGCGGGTCGGCCAGCGCGGGCCTTGCAGGCAGCCGTAAACGGCTTGGGTGTATAAAGGCATTTGGTGCTGTTGCGCGTGTTCGACGATTTTTTCGCGCAGTCCGGCGGTGTAGGGGTCGAGAAAATCAGTGTGTACGACCGGTTCTTCCTGTCCTTCAAAAAAGGTGTCTTTACGACCGTAGGTGTAGTCGATCAAATCGTCGGGCAGGACGAGCGCGCCGTTTTCAAAGCGGTCGTTGATGCTGATGACGGAGGAAACGGCGACGATGTATTCCACACCTATGGAATGCAACGCCCAGATGTTGGCGCGGTAGTTGATTTCATGCGGCGCGACAGTATGGCCGAAGCCGTGCCGCGCGAGGAAGATGATGTCCTGACTGCCCAGTTTGCCGCTTAAGACAGGGCTGCTGGTCAGTCCGTAGGGGGTGCGGACGATTTTACGGTCGGTGATGCTCAGTTCATGCAGCTTGGTCAGGCTGCTGCCGCCGATGATGGCTAACATGTTTTCTGTTCCTTTATGTG
>NZ_JBQCXA010000563.1:0-675 GCF_051956855.1 Neisseria sp. P0021.S007 | reverse complement strand
ATTATCCGCCTGTTCGCTGATGAAATATCAGCCTGTCGCCGGTATTGATACGGTCGACCTGCAGCGTGGCTACCGCTTTGAAACCAGCCGGCCTCAGCACAACGACGAAGACGATACGCTTGTTGTGTTGATGTTCTCCGGCGGCGGTACTCGCGCGGCGGCCTTGGGTTATGGCGTGTTGGAGCAGCTTCATAAGCAGCAGATTACCATAGGCGGTAAAAAACAGTCTTTGATGTCGAATGTCGATGTGGTGGTCGGCGTATCCGGAGGCTCGGTTTTGGCGGCTTATTTTGCACTCAAGGGCGAAGAAACCATTCCCTTGTTTTACAAACGTTTCCTACACCAAAACTTCCAACGCCAAGTTGTCAAACAAGCATTTTCCATGTCCAACCTGCCCCGACTGGCCTCGCCTGAATACGGACGCGGTGATCTGTTACAGGAGCAGTTTGAAAACTACCTTTTCGGCAAAACCACTTTCCGCGATTTGGAAATGAACCGCAAAGGCCCGTTTGCCATCATTTCCGCCACCGATATGGGCATAGGCGAGCGTTTCAATTTCACGCAAGAATATTTCGACCCGATGTGTATCGACTTGGGCGACTTGCGACTTGCCCGCGCCGCTGCCGCGTCAAGCTCCGTACCTATGGTGTTTGCACCGATTACGCTCAATAACAA
>NZ_JBQCXA010000562.1:0-675 GCF_051956855.1 Neisseria sp. P0021.S007 | reverse complement strand
ACATACAACAGTGTAATTTTCAGACGGCCCGGGTTTAATCGAGCAAAAGCAAAAGACCGTCTGAACATTTTTGATGACATGGAATTTAAACGCCTTGGATTCCCGGTTTTCCTTGCCGGATAAGGGGAGGGCGGTTTTTAGCAAAGGGGAAAATTGTCGGAACAAGGGAGGGAAAAACGGTGGATTGAGCTGTGTTTGGGGGTTATATAAATAAGTGTATGAAGGTTTTAGTCGTAGTGTATGAAGATTTTGCTTGTGATTTTAATTTAATTATGACTTGTCAACACTGTTAAATTTTTTTACGATAAGGTCAGATTATGTTTGCATGGCCATAAGCGGTGCATCCTCTATACCGGATATTATCCTTGTCCGAATATCTACTTTAACCGACCGGCTTGCCCGGCCTGATTCCTAAATATATACGCGCAAGGCTGAACGGCCTTGGCGGCACTCGACTTTTAAGAGGTTCATCGTGTCAAATTCTCAATCCAGCGAACGCGCGACGTTTAGCAGTCGCCGCGCCTTTATGTTTGCTGCCATCGGCTCGGCCGTGGGCTTAGGCAACATTTGGCGATTCCCTTACATCGCTTTCGACAACGGCGGCGGTGCTTTCGTCCTCCCTTACTTGGTTGCGCTGTTGACGGCAGGTATTCCGCTGTTGCTGCTCGACTACGC
>NZ_JBQCXA010000561.1:0-675 GCF_051956855.1 Neisseria sp. P0021.S007 | reverse complement strand
CAATAAGACTCGTACTCTGCACCGAATTTCTGCGCCAAAACGCGTTCTTCGGGCATGATTTGAAAGCGTGTCATATAGGCAACAAATGCAGCCAAAAACAACCACGGCAGCGGGTGCGCCAAATAGCCCGCCCAGGCGACCAGCCAGCAGCCCAGACCCGCATACATCGGATTGCGACTGAAACGGTACACGCCGTCTGAAACGAAGTGTTCGGTTTGTTCGGGGTGGAGCGGGCTGATGGTCGTGCGCAAACGGCGAAACGCCCACACACCTAATACGCTCAACAGAGTCCCAAACACCATGAAAACAACCGACAGCAATATAGGAAAGCGCGGCAATATGTCGGCTAACGCCGACACTTGGGTAGAGATGTACATCAACAACGCACAAATAAAACATATCGCCGGCGGCGGAATTTTGGTTTCTAAATTCATATTGTTACCTTTATAAAACTGATGGCGCGACGTTTTCAGACGAACTAAAGCTTATTTTACCTCAAGCTTATTTTCCAATATACGCCAAACCGCTTTCTTCATCACGTTCGGGCGCGTCTTTTCCGTCAAACAGTGCCACTGCCAATCTGACGGCGGCGGCGGTTACGGCAGGGGAAATCATGAAACCGTGGCGGAAACAGCCGAAAATCTGTGTTTAGGTTTCGGCTGTTGGGGGGAGGGG
>NZ_JBQCXA010000560.1:0-676 GCF_051956855.1 Neisseria sp. P0021.S007 | reverse complement strand
GCATTCGCATCATTAATAACAGCAAAAATTGCCTCACGTTTGGCTGCAAACTTTTTCGCCAAAGCTTGACGTTTCAGTTCACGATTAATAAGTGCTTTCTTAGCCATGATTATCCTTTAAACGGAAACTTGAACAGCGACAATAAAGCTTTAGCTTCTTCATCAGTTTTTGCAGTAGTTGTAATAGTAATATTCAAACCACGCAAAGCATCAATTTTATCGTATTCAATTTCCGGGAAAATGATTTGCTCGCGAACACCCATATTGTAATTACCACGGCCATCAAAAGATTTGCCACTTACACCACGGAAGTCACGCACTCGAGGTAATGCAATAGTAATCAAACGATCCAAGAATTCGAACATTTGATCACGACGTAATGTTACTTTGCAACCTACAGGATAATTATCGCGAATTTTAAAGCCAGCGATAGATTTACGAGCAACAGTAACTACTGGCTTTTGACCAGCAATTTTTTCCAAATCAGATACCGCATGCTCCATAACTTTTTTATCAGCAACAGCCTCTCCAACACCCATATTTAAAGTGATTTTTTCAATACGAGGAACTTCCATTACTGATTTGTAACCAAACTGCTTAACCAATTCAGGAACAACTGTATCTTTATAAAACTCTCTCAAACGAGCCATGTTATCTCCTTATGCTCCAATAACAGA
>NZ_JBQCXA010000559.1:0-676 GCF_051956855.1 Neisseria sp. P0021.S007 | reverse complement strand
TCCTGAGACCCTGCGCACCAACCTCGACACGCTCTGTCAAACTCATACCATCGAACGCGCCGCCCTATTCGACCAATTCCCATTTACCCACCATATCGAAAGCGGCGTTTGGTTGAAGAAAAAATAAAACCATACAAAAAGGCCGTCTGAATGTTCAGACGGCCTTTAATTAACGGCATATTAAGCGATTTTCAAATCAATCCGCTTCCAAAACCACTTTCATGGCTTGGTTTTCAGCAGCGTGTTTGAATACATCGTAAGCTTTTTCCAATTCGCTAAATTTGAAATGGTGGGTCATCATTTTGGTGTAATCCACTGAGCTGCTGGAAATGGCTTTCATCAGCATTTCGGTGGTATTGGCGTTAACCAGGCCGGTAGTAATGGCAAGGTTTTTAATCCACAGTTTTTCCAGTTTGAAATCAACGGATTGGCCATGTACACCAACCACAGCGATATGGCCGCCGGGTTTCACGATGTCTTGGCACATATTCCAAGTCGCAGGGATACCGACCGCTTCGATGGCACAATCTACGCCGTCTTCGCCGACGATAGCGGCAACTTGCTTACTTACATCGCCGGAAGCAGGGTTAATGGTATGGGTCGCACCCAACTCTTTCGCCAGTTTCAAACGGTTTTCGTCCATATCGCAAACGATGATGGCTGCGGGGCTGTACAG
>NZ_JBQCXA010000558.1:0-676 GCF_051956855.1 Neisseria sp. P0021.S007 | reverse complement strand
TGCGTGTACAGTCCGCAGCCGATATTCAGACGGCCTGTGCCAAATTTCCGAATGCACGCGCCTTGTTGTTTGATGCTTATCATCCGACCGAATACGGCGGTACGGGACAAAGTTTCGATTGGACCATGTTGCACGGCAATATCGGCAAACCGTGGATACTTGCCGGCGGATTGACTGCGGAAAACGTTGCCGAAGCGGTAAAAATCAGTGGCGCGGCGGCGGTGGATGTGTCCGGCGGCGTGGAGATCTCCGGCGGGGTTAAGAGCAGGGAGAAAATGGCGGCGTTTATTCAGGCAGTAAAGGCCGTCTGAAAATTTGTTTGAATGAAAAACAACCGGAATACAGATATGCAAGAGTCAATCGTTGAGTCCCACCCCTTCGCAGCCTTGTTGCCTCCGCAGGCAACGGTCATGATGATGGGGACGTTTCCGCCTAAAGAAGAAAAACACGCGATGCAGTTTCATTATCCGAATTTTCAAAACGATATGTGGCGTGTGTATGGGCTGGTGTTTTTCGGCGATGCGGCGCATTTTCAAAAGCAGGGCGAAAAAGCGTTTGAAGCCGATAAAATCAAAGCGTTTTTGAGTGAAAAGGGGATTGCATCCTGTCCGACCGTATTGAAGGCAATACGCGAACATGGCAATGCTTCGGATAAGTTTTTAAAAGTGATAGAAAC
>NZ_JBQCXA010000557.1:0-676 GCF_051956855.1 Neisseria sp. P0021.S007 | reverse complement strand
TAGCTATACCCCATCTAAAACAAAGGGAATATCATGAAAATCACCCTGACTACCTCCATGTCTGGCCTCGGTGGCACTGAAAATGCCACTTTCCGCCTCGGTCGCCTGCTCAAACAACGCGGACACGATATCGTATTGGCCTCTTCAGACGGCCCTTTGATTCAGGAAGCGCAAGCATTGGGCATCCGTTGGCAGCCGATTGATTTTTACCAAGGTGGTCTTTTGGGTTACGTCAAAGGCATGTTTGCCTATATGAAACTGCTGAAAAAAGAGAAGCCCGATGTGATTCACTGCCAAATGGCGCGTATCGTTCCGGCCTGTGCCATTGCGGCCAAGTTTGCCTCGCCGAAAACCAAAGTGTTCTACCACGCGCGCGGCCTTAATCCGGAAACTTATCCGAAAATTGCCAAGCTTTTCGACAAGCTGGGCGTGTACATCATCGGCAACTGCAAACACGAACGTGAAAAACTCATCCGTTACGGTTTCCCTGCCAACCGCATCACCTACACCTACAATGCCCTGCACAAAGTAGATTTCGTTCCTGAAAAAACAGTCAAAGACTATGTCCAACTGGGCACGCTTTCCCGTTTGGACACCGTCCGCGCCGTGCATCTGATGTTGGATATTTTGAAGAAAATGGTTGACCGCGGTATGCCTGTACGCCTCAACGTTGCAG
>NZ_JBQCXA010000556.1:0-678 GCF_051956855.1 Neisseria sp. P0021.S007 | reverse complement strand
TCTTTGGATTTGCGCCGTCCCTTTTCTCTCGCTCTACCGAGTCGGTCCACTGCCCAGCTTTTATTTGGAAGCCATCTCTCTGAGCGGCTCATTGGTACTGACTTTGATTAGCGCACACAAAAGTCTGCTGAATATCCGCCTTCCTGCACTCAGTATCGGCTTGTTTGCCATGGCCGCATTTTGGTCGCTCCAAGCGCGCCTCATGTATTCCACCTACCCCGGCATGAGCGATATTACCGCCTGGACCTTTGTTATTTTGGCACTGGGCGCATGGTCGGTGCGGGGCTGGGTAGCAGCTTACGGACAGGAACGCGTCGTCAGCATCTTTGCTTGGTCTTTATTGATAGGTGCAACCATACAGGCCGTCATCGTCTGGCTGCAATTTAAAGGCTGGTCTAACGTAGAGTGGTTGAACGGCATCATTGCCCGAAGCAGCGGTACCGTAAACGGCCAACTCGGCCAGCGCAATCATTTGGGACATTATTTAATGTGGGGCATTTTGGCGGCATCCTATTTATGGACGGCGCGCAAAATGTCCAATACAGCAGGTTTTCTGTTTGTATTGGCATTGACTGCGACCCTCGGCCTTGTCAACTCGCGCACCATCTTAGGCTACATTGCCGCCCTATTCCTGATTACGCCGTTATGGTTTTGGCGTACCCGTTTCCAACACAAACG
>NZ_JBQCXA010000555.1:0-679 GCF_051956855.1 Neisseria sp. P0021.S007 | reverse complement strand
CCTCGTCGTCTCCCCCGAAGCCCGCGACGGAGGCTACGGCGAAATGCTGCTCGACCACCTCTTCCAAAAAGCCCTCACCATGGGCATCCGCCGTCTGTTCGCCCTCTCCACTCGCACAGGCGAATGGTTTGTCGAACGCGGTTTTCAGACGACCTCTACCGATGCATTACCCAAAGAACGCCGCCGCGACTACCTTGCCAACGGCCGTAACTCGCAAGTGTTCGTCCGAGAGCTGGCTTAAGCGGTTTTGAAACCCAAGGTCGTCTGAAAACTGCCGACTGCCTTGTTTAGCGTTTCTAAAAATCAAGCATGACCTAAAAAAGCCTGACGGTTTGCCGCCCTCTTCTGTGAAAGAGAAAACGGCAAACCGTCAGACTTACTTTATGAACGCGACTAGAGGTTTTGCAAAGAACAAAGCATTGAAACTGCGTTTGCAGGCGACTCAATTTTCACAAAAAATCCATGCCCCTCAACGGCCATTCCTCACTCAAGGGCGCGGCGATTTCAAACGCCTGATCTTGATAATCAAATTTGATTTTCCACGCATGAAGGAACATCCTCGATGCAGGCTTCCCGCCGTAGAGCGTATCGCCCAAAATCGGGCTGCCCAAGCTTTTCATGGCGACACGGAGTTGGTGGGTTTTGCCCGTATGCGGATGCAGGACGAACAGGCGCAGGC
>NZ_JBQCXA010000554.1:0-679 GCF_051956855.1 Neisseria sp. P0021.S007 | reverse complement strand
TCTTAAAGATGTACCCGACGGTTTGACAAACAGAACATTGGCACATTCCGGCAGGGCATTACGCCTCATCTCCGTTGTATCCGCCTGAATCGGCAGAACCGTTCAGACGGCCTGACTGACATTTATTGTCACTTTGTAACAATTTCACTTCGAGTAAGGCTTGGGGTTTAGAGATGTCCGGTTTTCGATAAATCAGGTTGTATTGCGTAATACCTTGTTATCTTTGTGCTTTAGTTCTTTTTGGCATTTGCCGGAGATTAGGTACTTAATCTTTCGGGTGTTATCCCTGCAAATTGTATGCCAGTTTTCTTTTATACGCATAATCTGAGTATGCCAAAATGTTGGCTTTATACAACATTCATATTAACGAACCAGAAACGGATTGTACCTTTTCTCATGCCCGATACTGGTCATACGGCCGTGTCCGGCTATAACTTGCGTGGTTTCGGGCAGGGTTAATAGTTTAGCGCAGATATTGTTTATGAGGTCATCATGATTGCCGCGTGGAAAATCTGTGCGACCGACAGTCTCATAAAATAAAACATCGCCTGCGACTAAAAGTTCATTTTCGGCGTTGTAAAAAACGACTTGGCCGGGAGTGTGGCCGGGAATGTGGAGGACTTGGAAGCTGTGATTGCCGACCTTGAGCGCTTCTCCTTCTTCCAACCAGCGTGTCGGC
>NZ_JBQCXA010000553.1:0-680 GCF_051956855.1 Neisseria sp. P0021.S007 | reverse complement strand
TAGCAATACCAGTAAAAACAATATCCACGATGCAATCAAAGCCGTTAATGCAACTGCCAATCTGCCTTTGACTTTCGGCGGCGACAGCGGCAAAGACGTTGAACGCAAACCGGGTACGAAGCTGAATATTGTTGGCGGTCAAACCGATGCAGCCAAACTTTCAGACGGCAATATCGGCGTTGTAGCGAATGGCTCTGATAAGTTGGAAGTCAAATTGGCTAAAGACTTGGTAGTAGACAGCGTGAAAGCCGGCGATACCACAGTTAATACCGATGGCGTGAAAGTTGGCGATGTCAATCTGACTAAAGCCGGCTTGAACAACGGCGGTAACAAGATTACCAACGTTGCAGCCGGTACCGATGATACTGATGCGGTGAATGTTGCTCAGTTGAACAAAGCTGCGGCTGCGGCTAAGACCGAAGTCGTTCAAGGCGATAACATTGTTGTTACTCAGGATGTCGGCGCCAATGGCCAAACCATTTACAAAGTGGCTACCGATAAAAACCTGAAAGTTGACAGCGTTACCGCAGGTGATACCGTGATGAATAATGACGGTGTGAAAGTTGGCGATGATGTTGCATTGAACAAAGACGGCTTGAAAGCAGGTGATGTGAACCTGACCAAGGCTGGCTTGAACAATGGCGGCAACAAGATTACCAACGTTGCGGCCGGTACGGATG
>NZ_JBQCXA010000552.1:0-680 GCF_051956855.1 Neisseria sp. P0021.S007 | reverse complement strand
GCATAGCTTGATGTGCTTTGAATTTCTTTTGTTGAGGACGCATAATCAGGAAGTAAAACACCACCATAATCAGCAGTAAAGGGGCAAATTGAGCCACAGCTTGATTCATAATATATCCGTTCTTTTGAGTTTTAAGATAAAGTAAAAAAACTGCATACAGCCCAAAACGCAGTTGGTCGGACTGTAAAATTGAGCTATTCTAAAGGCCGTCTGAAAAATTTCCAAGCATTTCCGTATTTATTAACCATATTTAGCAGTCCGTGCGACTCGTTCGATACATACTTTCCATGCTTAAAAAAATCATTTGGCGCGTGCGTACCCTGCTGCGTCGACTACTTGGCAAAAATGCCCGCACCGTATGGATTTCCCATCCGATATTTTTGCAGCACCAGCCGGGCACCAACCACCCCGACAAGCCCGAACGCATCAGCGCCATTCAAGCCGCCTTAAAAAAGGAAGGCATTTGGCGTCATCTGCAAACCGCTGAAGCACCCGAAATCAAAGATGCGCAACTGGCATTGGTCCACTCGCGCAACTATCTGCACGAATTAGAGGCCGCACAGCCGCTTCCCGGTAAAATCCACCGTATCGACGACGATACCGTCATCTGCCACGACTCCCTCCAAGCCGCCCGTTTTGCGGCCGGCGCCGTCATCAAGGCAGTCGATATGGTGATGAAC
>NZ_JBQCXA010000551.1:0-680 GCF_051956855.1 Neisseria sp. P0021.S007 | reverse complement strand
GTATCTATGACCAATCCTCCTTTTCAGACCGTCTGATACTTTATCATGTGGTATTATCATTACATACGACTACATCTTTACACTTTTTGGGGTATAAACCCACAGTTAAAATAGGATAATAATATGAAACCCATTAAAAAATGCGTCTTCCCCGTTGCCGGTATGGGCACCCGTTTCTTGCCTGCGACCAAAGCCAGCCCCAAAGAAATGCTGCCTATCGTAGACAAACCTCTGATTCAATATGCAGTTGAAGAAGCGGTTGAAGTCGGCTGTACTGAAATGGTGTTCATCACCGGCCGTAACAAACGCAGTATCGAAGACCACTTCGACAAAGCATACGAGTTGGAAACCGAATTGGAATTGCGTCAAAAAGACAAGCTGTTGGAGCACGTTCGCGATATCCTGCCTCCCAACATTACCTGCATGTACATCCGTCAAACTGAAGCATTGGGTTTGGGTCATGCCGTATTGTGCGCGCAGGCTGCCGTTGGTAACGAGCCTTTTGCCGTTATTTTGGCAGACGATTTGATTGACACGCCTAAAGGCGCGTTGAAACAGATGGTTGATGTGTACAACCAAAGCGGTAACAGCATTTTAGGCGTTGAAACCGTTGATCCTTCTCAAACAGGCTCTTACGGTATCGTTGAAGTTGAAAAGCTGAAAAGCTATCAGCGTATCAC
>NZ_JBQCXA010000550.1:0-681 GCF_051956855.1 Neisseria sp. P0021.S007 | reverse complement strand
AGGCTGGCATCAACCAATTTTCCCACCAGCCCGTCGTTGCGCCTCAAATCACCGTAGCCGATGTTGCAGCCTTCCAAAATCTGTTGCAACAATCTCCGGCTCCCATTCTTGCCTTCTGCCGCACCGGCACTCGCTGCTCCCTGCTTTGGGGTTATCATCAAGTGCAACACGGCGCATCCGTAGCCGAAGTGGTTGCCGCAGCCGAACAGGCAGGAGTCAATCTCAGCAACTTTGAAGCCCGCCTGCAAGAAGCCAAAGATAAAGGTTTGGCTTAATACCTAATTTATATCGTAAATAGTAGCCCTTAAAACCATCAGGTCGTCTGAAACCGATTATTCAGACGGCCTGATGGCCTTAGCTTATTTATAATTTATTTCCACTATCTTAGAGATATATTTTCTAAATTAAAACAGAATTGACCTGTGTCAATACCCCAATCCTATTTTCATTTATAATGCCTTTCAATGATTCAGGGCCATGCCCTAATCTTCCAGTTTCCTCGATAAGAGCCAGCTCTCTTATTAAATGATTTTTCTTTCCTCTTGATGTGTGTGTGTTTGGGTGTGGCTGAGTGCCACCCCCCTTTTTTTATATCTACCCTCTTGAAGGCCGTCTGAAACTTTCAGACGGCCTTTCCTTTCCCCTAGCAAAAATAGTATAAAATCCCCTTATCGTTCAAAC
>NZ_JBQCXA010000549.1:0-682 GCF_051956855.1 Neisseria sp. P0021.S007 | reverse complement strand
ATATTTATTTATCCAGTCCTCGGCTGACAGGTAAAGATGCAATCAGATATTTCCAAGATAAAGAAAATTTTGGCTTGGGTAATATTACCGATCCCGGTGTAGTTCCGGATTTTAATACATGGTATAGCGTTATGATGAAGCGAGGCATGATTGCAACCTTTTATTTGGACGGTGTTGAAATGAGTCTTTCATTTGACTCGACCGTCAACGACCAAGAAGATTTAGACGACATCAATAAAACATTAAGTTTTAACGAATGGGGGCAGTATATGATGAGGATCTCATTTACGACCGCGCGCTACAGCACCCGAAATGACATATACAACACATTTATCCCTGACGGTTATGATATCGATAAACTTCAAAAAGAAATGGATAAAATCAGCTCCAGCCTGCCGGAATACTGGCAACGCTACCGTGACATCGAATTGGCGAATCGCAAAAAAAAGGAAGCCATGCTGGTTAACAAGGGGTATAAAATCGATGAGGGCTATCAGGATCCTGATTTACTACCTTATTTACAGAAAGAACCCAAGTTTTAAAGGGTTAAGACCTTTGCAAAATTCCCCAAAATCCCCAAAATTCCCACCAAGACATTTAGGGGATTTTGGGGAATTTTGCAAAGGTCTCAATAAAATTAGTGTTATGCTGGGGCTAGGTGTGAAAGTGGACGTAGTTAGAG
>NZ_JBQCXA010000548.1:0-682 GCF_051956855.1 Neisseria sp. P0021.S007 | reverse complement strand
CGGTCACGTTGTTCGCGTCTTCTGCTGAAGCAGTGACGGTCACTTTGTCCGAACCTGCGCTCGCAGTCGTGCCTTTGGCGTTGACGGTATAGATGTCTTGGCCGTTGGCGCCGGTCGTTTTCACCACGTCTTTGATGTTGGTGCCGGCTGCAACTTCGGTACGGGCAGCGGCGCTTTGCTGTTTCAGCTGGCTGTAGTTGACGGCGTCGGTGTCATCGGTACCGGCGGCAACATTGGTAATCTTGTTGCCGGCGGCATTGATGCCTGACTTGGTCACACTCGGGCCACCGGTAATGGTGAGGCCGTCTGTATTCAGTTTGCTGTCGCCTGCGGTGACGCTGTCAACGGTAATGTCTTTGGCCAGTTTGAAGTCAATCTGGTTGTCAGACACGGTGGTCACGATGTTTTTGTCGCTGCTGCGGTAAGCAACGGTTTCGCCCAGTTGGACGTTGTCGTCGTTACCGTTGTCGGCGGCAATGTTCAGACCTTTGGCCACGTTGGCGTTGGTTTCTTTCAGCTGACCGTAGTTAACGGCGTCGGTATCGTCGGTACCGGCGGCTACGTTGGTCACTTTGTTGCCGGCGTTGTTCAATCCGTCTTTGGTCAGTTTGACATCACCTGCTTTAACGCCGTCTTGGGTCAATGCAACATCGTCGCCTACTTTCACACCGTCGTTGTTCAC
>NZ_JBQCXA010000547.1:0-683 GCF_051956855.1 Neisseria sp. P0021.S007 | reverse complement strand
GTACATACGACCACCAACAGCCAAGCCAAACCGCCGGAAATATGCGAGTCGCCGATAAAGTGGAAGAAGGACACGCCCAACACCAGCATCATCGCCAACACCCAGGCAATCATCGCCTTAGGCGACAAATCCTGTTCCGTGCGCTCGGTCATCTGCGCGCCGCCGAAATTACGGAAAGACAGGCGCATACCCTCGACCATCGGTTTCATCAAAGTCAACAGCGTCCAAATCGCCGCAATACCGATCGTACCCGCGCCGATAAAACGGACTTTTTCCTTCCACAAAGACATCGCAAAAGGAATCATCTCCATATCGGCAGGTTGCGGAATATGCGCCGACAGATAAGGCACGGCCACGCCCCAAGCAATCGAGATACCCAGCAAAATCGCGATACCGCCGGTCAGTCCGACCAAATAGCCCGCGCCCAACAAAGCCAGCGAAAAGCCCATCGGCACTTGGAACACCGACGCACCGCCTTTAAACCAAAAGCTCGCACTGTCCGCCACCACGCGCAAACCGCTTGCGCAGAAGCTCATCAAACCGGCCAATGCGCCGCCCGACACCAATTCCTTGATACCGCTGCCGCCTTCCTGCTGGTCCGCATCATGGTCGCCGACCTTCAAAATCTCGGCCGCCGCCACGCCTTCCGGATAAGGCAAATCGCTCTTCACCACCATCGCATA
>NZ_JBQCXA010000546.1:0-684 GCF_051956855.1 Neisseria sp. P0021.S007 | reverse complement strand
GTCCTCATGAAAACAGATGTGTTAAAACAGCAGGCGCATACCGCCATTCAGAATAAACTGGGTTACCATTTCAAAGATACCGCGCTTTTGCAGCAGGCGCTGACCCACCGCAGCTACCATGCGAAAAACAACGAACGTTTCGAGTTCGTCGGCGATTCGATTTTGAACTACACCGTCGCCAAAATGTTGTTTGACGCGTTCCCCAAGCTGACCGAAGGCGAGTTGTCGCGTTTGCGCGCGAGCTTGGTCAATGAAGGCGTATTGGCGGAAATCGCTTTGGAAATGAATGTTGGCGACGGGCTTTATTTGGGCGCGGGCGAATTGAAAAGCGGCGGATTCAGACGACCCTCCATCCTTGCCGATGCTATGGAAGCGATGTTTGCCGCCGTCAGCTTTGATGCGGATTTCGCCGAGGCGGAGAAAGTGGTGCGGCACTTGTTTGCCGAACGCGTCAAACGCGCCGATTTCAAAACGCAGGGTAAAGACAACAAAACCGCCCTGCAAGAAGCCCTCCAAGCGCGCCGCCTTGCCCTGCCCAAATACCGCATCGAAGAACAAATCGGTCATGCCAATGACAGTATGTTCCTGATTTCATGCGACTTGGGCGAACTGGGCTTCATCTGCAAAGCACAAGGCAGCAGTCGTAAAGTTGCCGAGCAGCAAGCCGCCAAAGAAGCGCTGCAA
>NZ_JBQCXA010000545.1:0-684 GCF_051956855.1 Neisseria sp. P0021.S007 | reverse complement strand
TGTCGACACCGTTTATCATGCCGCAGCCTACAAACACGTCCCTATGGTCGAATTCAACACCATCGAAGGCATTCAAAACAACGTATTCGGCACACTCTGCTGCGCGCAGGCTGCCGTAGATGCAGGCGTTTCCACCTTTGTTTTGATTTCCACCGACAAAGCCGTCCGTCCGACCAACACCATGGGCGCCAGCAAACGCATGGCCGAACTCTGCCTACAAGCGCTTGCCGCCGAGCCAGAACAAAAAACACGCTTCTGCATGGTGCGTTTCGGCAATGTATTGGGTTCGTCCGGCTCCGTTGTCCCTGTATTTGAAAAACAAATTGCCGAAGGCGGCCCGATTACCCTGACCCACCAAGACATTACCCGCTACTTCATGACCATTCCCGAAGCGGCGCAACTGGTTATCCAAGCCGGTGCAATGGGTAAAGGCGGCGACGTATTCGTCCTCGACATGGGCGAATCCGTCAAAATCATCGACCTTGCCCGTCAAATGATTGTCCTCAGCGGCCTCAAAGTCAAAGATGAGCAACACCCACACGGCGACATCGAAATCAAGATTACCGGCCTGCGCCCGGGCGAGAAACTTTATGAAGAACTGCTCATCGGTGATGAGGTGCAAAAAACCACTCATCCCCGGATTATGACCGCCAGTGAAGTAATGCTTCCATGGACGCAATTATC
>NZ_JBQCXA010000544.1:0-684 GCF_051956855.1 Neisseria sp. P0021.S007 | reverse complement strand
GGCTACTCCATCGAGCCAAAAACAATTTATAAAATAAATACCTGGTTCATTAGGTTTTATGACATTATCAAAATACTTTTTAAATTCTGATTCAACTTGCATTACTAATAATTGTTGAGCTTGTTTTTCACTAACGCCACCTTTACTTAATGCACGCATAACAGATGTATCAACGCCTACACAGGAATCTTTATCAATCGTACATAAAGCATCTTTATAAACTTTTAAATACTCGTTGCTTACATCATTGTATTCATATCCAGCAGATTCAAGAGACGGATTAACGGCCTGATAGGCATCATAAGCATATGAAGCAGCACCAACATAAGGAGCAGCTTTTAAAGCAAGTTTTGCACCTGCTTTTACCAGGCGAAATGCGCCTGAAAGGACGGCTTTTCGAGATACTTGGGCTTCTATCGTTACGGGTACAGTTGAGGCGGAACGGAGACCGGTAGAGGCTTCGCGAACATGAAGTGATTTGTCGAATCTAGACTGATACTCTTGATCAATTCCACCACCAATAATTTTCCAAGGTCTGAAACCATTTTCATTAAATTTTTCAGTCAAAGGATAGGCTAATTTACCGTTTCTAACTTGCAAATCACCAGCAAAAGATTCAAAGCTCAAACCTAATAGAAAAATTATTGTCAAAACCCGTAACATTTATTTCACCATTTCCAATAG
>NZ_JBQCXA010000543.1:0-685 GCF_051956855.1 Neisseria sp. P0021.S007 | reverse complement strand
CTAAACACCCGAACGGGCTGAATTTCACCGCCTACGGCAAAGACGGCGGCAAACTCAAAGAACAAATTTACTACTCCGTCGGCGGCGGCTTTATCGTTACCGATCAAGAGTTTGACCAACAAGCCGAACAAACGCGCCAAGTCCCCTACCCCTACACCAGCTGCGCCGAACTGCTCGCCCAATGCCGCATGAACCAGCTCGACATTTCCGAAGCCGTATTGGCAAACGAAGCCGCGCTTGTCGGTTGCAGCGAAGCCGAAATCCGCCGCCGCGTCGCCGGCGTTGCCGACGTTATGGAAGGCTGCATCAAACGCGGGCTGGCAGCGGACGGCGAACTACCCGGCGGCTTGAACGTCCGCCGCCGCGCCCCGCAGCTTGCCGCCAAACTCAAAGCCCTGCGCGAAACCGAAATCGTCAACACCCAACTTTGGCCGATGGTTTACGCCATGGCAGTCAACGAAGAAAACGCCGCAGGCGGACGCGTCGTTACCGCCCCGACCAACGGCGCTGCCGGCATCATCCCCGCCGTCCTGCACTACTTCCGCAAGTTCAACCCGCACGCCACACAAGAGCGCGTCGAAAACTTCCTGCTCACCGCAGGCGCCAGCGGCATCCTCTACAAAACCAACGCCTCCATCTCCGGCGCGGACGTCGGCTGCCAAGGCGAAGTCGGCGTCGCCTGCGC
>NZ_JBQCXA010000542.1:0-685 GCF_051956855.1 Neisseria sp. P0021.S007 | reverse complement strand
CTGTGAAGACTGAACTATTGTATAATTCGCCTGTCTGAGTAACACTTGCTTCGAAAGAAGTGAGTAAGTGAGTAAGACGTTTTCCCCGTAATGTGTTTGGCCATCTATACTTTCCCCTTAGTATAGATGGTTTTTTTTTATCTAAAATTTGGCAACCAAACGAATGTACTTTCAGACGGCCTTTCTCATCTAAAGAAGCCATCATTGCTAGACCTCATCTCCCACTCATTAACTTGCCATTACTCCTTTTCTCTTTCTCGTCTCTTCCGCATCAATCTGTGCCATTCCCATTTCAGGCAAATCGTTTTATAGAAAGAAAACCTATCGGCGACTATCCAAGCTAAGGTTACAGGATGTTATTAGACAGCCTTAGATAAATACCATCTTTGTTGCCGACATACTCTTGAAAGCACACTTTGGTGCTATCCAATATCCTCACAACAACCCTTTCCCATATCCCACTTTTCAGACGGCCTTTATCGTTACGGCTCTTTCAATCATTCATATCGCTTCAGCCAAATTCTCTGTTTTCAGGTTTCAATACCAATCAAACCAGATAAATCCACTAAAAATTCTTCATTACATGGTTTTTTTAACCAATTTTCTTTTCAGACTTTAGTCAAGATTCGTTAAATCTTTGCGGTAAAATGTTGTCTTTGTTTTTATGCATCTGAGTATTTATGTC
>NZ_JBQCXA010000541.1:0-686 GCF_051956855.1 Neisseria sp. P0021.S007 | reverse complement strand
GTAATGTAGCGGTCGCTCAATTCTGCGGCGGCAACGATGGCGGGGTCAGTGATGTCGATGCCATGATGAATTTCATAGCGCTCCTGCAAACCGCGCAAGATGGCGATGGTGTCTTCCACGCTGGGTTCGCCGACCAATACTTTTTGGAAGCGGCGTTCGAGTGCCGCGTCTTTTTCGATGTATTGGCGGTATTCGTCCAAGGTGGTCGCGCCGATGCAGTGCAGTTCGCCGCGCGCCAAAGCCGGTTTCAACATATTGCCCGCGTCCATTGCGC
Organism: Neisseria sp. P0021.S007; assembly: GCF_051956855.1. Taxonomy (NCBI): domain Bacteria; kingdom Pseudomonadati; phylum Pseudomonadota; class Betaproteobacteria; order Neisseriales; family Neisseriaceae; genus Neisseria; species Neisseria sp. P0021.S007. The sequence goes on along the minus strand of NZ_JBQCXA010000541.1, from coordinate 412 downwards.
CGTCGGTTTTGCCTGCGCCGACCAAAGTATGGATTTCGTCGATGAAAATCAGGGTGTTGCCGTCGTCTTTCGCCAAATCGTTCAACACGCCTTTCAAGCGTTCTTCAAATTCGCCGCGGTATTTCGCACCGGCAATCAATGCCGCCAAATCCAAAACCAGCAGGCGTTTGTTGCGTAGGGATTCAGGCACTTCGCCATTGACGATGCGTTGCGCCAAGCCTTCGACGATGGCGGTTTTACCCACACCCGGCTCGCCGATCAACACTGGGTTGTTTTTGGTTCGGCGTTGCAGCACCTGAATTGCGCGGCGGATTTCGTCGTCGCGGCCGATAACGGGGTCAAGTTTGCCGTCGCGGGCGCGCTGGGTCAGGTCGAGCGTGTATTTTTTCAGAGCATCGCGTTGATCTTCGGC
>NZ_JBQCXA010000540.1:0-686 GCF_051956855.1 Neisseria sp. P0021.S007 | reverse complement strand
ATTGAAAGACAAGCAAAATTATGAAGCTGCCTCATATCGTGATTTGCTCAATCAAGACAAAACCATCTTAAGCAACGATCTGGCGGAAGGTTACAAGCAATATACCATCCGGCCGGGGGAGACCATCAGCTTTGATGAAACGCTGAATAAAGACACCAAATATGTCGGTGTTGTCGCTTTCTACAACAAAGTAGGGGAAGAGCAGACTTGGAAAATGTTGATTACCAAAAAGCAGCTGACCAATAAAAAACCGGTCGTTATCGAATTGGTGGATAACAAAGTCCTGCTTCAAGAGACGGTCAAGAAAGTCAAATAATGGATGCCGCACTCTATGAGAAACTGACCGGATTTTATTCCGACGGTTTGCCGATAGATGACCTGCCGGGCAGCTTCCAGTTGGTTCGCAGTGTTTTGGACAATATCCAACGCATTCTTAACAGCAGGAGCGGTTCCTTGAAACATCTGCCGGATTATGGGATTCCCGATCTCAGCATGGTTTATAAAAACCTGCCGTCCAGCGCGCATGACTTGCGGTATTTTATGAGGAAAACCTTGTTGAAATACGAGCCGAGATTAAGGAACTTGGATATCCACCTCACTGAATCCAAAGACAATATCATGGTTTTATGTTATCAGCTGGAATGCGAAATAGAAAACGCGGGTGCGGTAGTTATAGACACTTATTT
>NZ_JBQCXA010000539.1:0-686 GCF_051956855.1 Neisseria sp. P0021.S007 | reverse complement strand
CGGCATACGGTTGACGCGTTTGCGGCAGTCGGCCATGCGCTCGAAATCGCGGCCGAGCATTTCGACGTAGGCGAGCATGTGGTGTCCGAAGCTGACCGGCTGGGCAACTTGCAGGTGGGTAAAGCCGGGCATGACGGTTTCGGCATTTTGTTCCGCCAAATCGACTAAGGCCGTCTGAAGGTTTTGAATCAGGCTTTGGATAACGGTAATTTGATCGCGCAGCCATAGACGGATGTCGGTAGCGACTTGGTCGTTGCGGCTGCGGCCGGTGTGCAGGCGTTTGCCGGCGTCGCCGATTTTGTCGGTGAGGCGGCGTTCGATGTTCATGTGGACATCTTCCAAATCCAGCGACCAGGAAATAGTTCCTTCCTTGATTTCTGCTATAATCTCGGCCATGCCCTGACGGATGGCCGAGAGGTCGTCTTCGCTCAAAACGCCCGACTGTGTCAGCATTTGCGCGTGTGCCAGCGAGCCTTGGATGTCCCATTCTGCCAGTCGTTTGTCAAAATCAATCGAGCCGGTATATTTTTTGACCAGCTCGGAAACAGGTTCGTTAAAACGGCCTGACCAGGTTTTGTCCTTGCTCATATCAGCATCCTTAAAATATAAATAAAAAAAACAGGGCCTACGTCTTCAATATAGCAGACCCGTCTATACATTATGAAAGAAAACGGTTGAAATTATGT
>NZ_JBQCXA010000538.1:0-687 GCF_051956855.1 Neisseria sp. P0021.S007 | reverse complement strand
CCCTTAAACATGGCGCAACGCACCTGCGCGCGGCTGTCTTTGAGCGAGAAATAATAATGTCCGCTGGCGGCACGGGTCAGGTTGGATACTTCACCGGCAATCCACAAGCCTGCAAGATGGTCTTCCAGCAAGGCTTTGGCGAGGGCGTTGAGTTCGGATACGGAAATGGAGGAGGGCGCGAAAAGTTCGGACATTGCGAAACAGGAAAAATTTAGGAAAGTTGAATTATAAGGGTTTTAGAGCGATTCGTTGTATTCGTTTTCATGAAACTTGCGCCCTTTGTTTTAATATTATCAAAGCTGCATGTTCAGACGGCCTTGTCTGGGCGGGCTTGTGTTATATTATCGTTTGATTTTCGCCTCAAAAGCCGTGCGTATGCCCAAACTCCACCAAATTATCGAACGCCATTGGCAATCCCCCAATCCGTTTTTGTCTTTGCTGCTGAAACCCTTATCCAAGCTGTTTGCCAAAATTGCGGCGAAACGGCGCGATGATTTTGTTTCAGGCCGTCTGAAAAGCGAAAAATTGCCAGTGCCTGTGGTGGTGGTCGGCAATATCCATGCAGGCGGAACAGGGAAAACGCCGATAGTCGCCGCGCTGGTGTCGGATTTGCAGGAAAAGGGCATTAAGGTCGGCATCATCAGCCGAGGTTACGGGCGCAAGAGCAAGGCGGTTCATGTATTGAAT
>NZ_JBQCXA010000537.1:0-687 GCF_051956855.1 Neisseria sp. P0021.S007 | reverse complement strand
GCTTTGCGGATGTCGATGTGGCAGTAGCCGTTGGGGTTTTTAATCAGGTAGTCCTGATGGTATTCCTCGGCGTCGTAGAAGTTTTTCAGCGGCTCGTTTTCGACGACGAGGGGCTGCTTGTATTTTTGCTGCTCGCGTTTGAGGGCGGCGGCAATGACGGCTTTTTCGGCGGGGTCGGTGTAGTACACGCCGCTGCGGTATTGCGTGCCGGTGTCGTTGCCTTGTTTGTTGAGGCTGGTCGGGTCAACGACGCGGAAATAGTATTGCAGGATGTCGTCGAGGCTGAGTTTGTCGGCATCGTAGGTGACTTTGACGGTCTCGGCATGGCCCGTGTCGCGGTAGGATACGTCTTCGTAGCTCGGGTTTTGCGTTTTACCGTTGGCGTAGCCGGATACGGCGTCAACCACGCCGTCTATGCGTTGGAAATAGGCTTCCAAGCCCCAGAAGCAGCCGCCCGCGAGATAGATGGTGCGCGTGTTCATGATTTTTGAATCCTTTTTCTGTGTGTCGGGTTTGTAGAACGCGTTTTTCAGACGGCCTAAATCGGCATTCGGGTCGCGGATTAACGCCAATGCCTGCGCTTCGTTGATGCTGCCTTTGACGATGCGCTGTACGTCGCCGTCTTTACCGATTAACGCCCACGAAGGGTAAACGCTGATATTCAGGCTTTGGGCGATGGTGCCGCCG
>NZ_JBQCXA010000536.1:0-687 GCF_051956855.1 Neisseria sp. P0021.S007 | reverse complement strand
ACTTCCGGCAAAGTGATGAAAACCGCACGTCTGGTCGGCGGCACTGAAATCCAAGTGATGTCTTACATCGAAAACGGCGACAAAATCGAAATCGATACCCGTACCGGCGAAGTCCGCAAACGCGCCTAATCAGCCCGTAATACAAAAAGGCCGTCTGAAACAAGTTTCAGACGGCCTTTTATCAATCTGCCTTATTGTTTCTTCAAGCCCTTGGCTTCGACAGTGGCAATCGTACCGTCAATGCCTTTGCTCTTAATCAGCTCGCCAAATTGATTGCGGTATACCGTTACCAAGCTGGTACCGTCCACGCGGATGTTGTAAATCTTATACACACCGCCACTTTGGTAAAGCTGGTAAGCCACTTCATACTTCGTACCTTTTTTGGTTTGAATTTCCGAGAAAACGTCAAACTTATTGCCGTTTGCCGTCATCTTCGGCAACAGGCGCACATTTGCATCCGCCGCACCAATTAACGCGGAATGCGAGTACATCGCAATGACCATATCTTTGAATGCACGGATAAAATCGGTTTTCTGTTTGGCAGAAAATTCACGCCATGGCGCACCGACCGCTAAAGCCGAAATACGCTCATAATCCAAATAACGGTTGGCATACTGCTCAACCTGTTTCACGCGTTGCGCCTCTGTCAAAGACGTATTGCGTGCGATTTTCAACACAGCATCAATA
>NZ_JBQCXA010000535.1:0-687 GCF_051956855.1 Neisseria sp. P0021.S007 | reverse complement strand
ATGCAGAACTGCAAGCTAAAACAGCCGAATTCAAACAACGTCTCGCCGACGGACAAAGCCTGGACGACATCTTGGTCGAAGCCTTTGCCGTCTGCCGCGAAGCATCGAGCCGTGTATTGGGCATGCGCCACTTCGATGTACAGCTGATCGGCGGTATGGTCCTGCACAACGGCAAAATCGCCGAAATGCGTACCGGTGAAGGTAAAACTCTGGTGGCCACCCTTGCCGTTTACCTGAATGCATTGTCAGGAAAAGGCGTACACGTCGTTACCGTCAACGACTACCTCGCCTCCCGTGACGCGAGCATTATGGAGCCGTTGTACAACTTCTTAGGCTTGAGCGTCGGCGTGATCGTCGCCGATTTGCAACCTTTCGAACGCCAGACTGCTTACGGTGCCGACATTACTTACGGTACAAACAACGAATTCGGTTTCGACTACCTGCGCGACAATATGGTGACCGACCAATACGACAAAGTTCAACGCGAATTGAACTTTGCCGTAGTCGACGAAGTGGACTCCATTCTGATTGACGAAGCGCGTACGCCACTGATTATTTCCGGCCAGGCGGATGACAACATCCAGCTCTACCGCGTGATGAATGCCGTTCCTGCCCACCTTATCCGCCAAGAAACCGAAGAAGGCGAAGGTGATTACTGGGTAGATGAAAAAGCACACCAAGTTATTC
>NZ_JBQCXA010000534.1:0-687 GCF_051956855.1 Neisseria sp. P0021.S007 | reverse complement strand
CCTTTTTGCACCGGCTCACCCAGCCATACAATCGACACAATAAAAAGCAATACAGGCTCCAAATAGCTCAACATGCCGAACACCGCAACCTGCAACAACTGACTCGCCTTCAAATTCAAATGCATAGATATTGCGCTATTGAAGCCTAGCAACACAATAAAGAAAATTAAAACCGGTTTGGCCGCAATCATCGCCGGCGTATCCGTTGCAAATATAATATACGCCAACGCAAATGGCGTAATCATCATCAAATCAAAAGTCAGACCGATTAAAGAAGGCACACCCAGTTTTCGGCGTGGCAGATAATAAAACGGATAGGTGCCGAACACCCATACAGTCGTCCACGAAAACGCACCCGACCGTAGCAACTCGCAAGCCACGCCTGCACATGCCAACGCAACGGCAACCGTCTGCAACCGGTTTAAACGCTCTTTAAACCAAATCCGCCCACCCAGCATCATCGCCAAAGGAAACAGGAAATAACCCATGGCGATGTTTACCCCTTCGCCGTTGACCGGCCCCCAGACAAACAGCCACAACTGGCTGGCAAATATCGGCGTCGGCAATACAATCAACAGCCACCGCTTCCAATCACGGCCGATATTGTTCGCAAACCGCGCCGCCGCCTGCCAACCGTTGACCATCGTCATCAGCACGCATAAAGCCGACAGCATCGCCACCATACGC
>NZ_JBQCXA010000533.1:0-687 GCF_051956855.1 Neisseria sp. P0021.S007 | reverse complement strand
ATTTAAAAGAGATACACATGAGCCTGATTGGCGAAATTTTACCTTTGTCCCATATCGTTTTGGATTTGGAAGTCAGCAGCAAAAAGCGTCTGTTTGAAGAGGCCGCCCAGCTGCTGGAGAATGAAGCAGAATTACCGAATACCAACGTGTTCGACTGCCTGTTTGCCCGTGAAAAGCTTGGTTCGACCGGTTTGGGGCAGGGGGTGGCGATTCCTCACGGCCGTCACGCATGCGTGAAAAAAGCCACCGGTGCGTTTATCCGCACCAAAGAGCCGGTTGCCTTTGATGCGCCCGACGGCAAACCCGTTTCCTTGATTTTCATCCTGCTTGTGCCTGAAAACGCTACCGGCGAACATTTGGAAGTCTTGTCCAAACTGGCCGGCAGATTCTCTCAAAAAGCCATCCGTGAAGCATTAATGGCCGCAACTTCTGCCGAAGAAGTACGCACACTTCTGACCGAAGAGTAATTCATGCCCAGCATATCCGTCCGCCGCCTGTTTTCCGACAATCAGCACAAACTCGAACTTGCTTGGGCTGCCGGCAATTCTGGCGCGGACAACCGTATCGGTGTCGAAGCCGATAAACCCGTCTTGGCCTTGGTCGGCCACTTAAACTTTATCCATCCCAACCAAATTCAAGTTGTCGGCGTAGCTGAAGCCGAATATTTGCGCCGCTTGGAGTCGGGCG
>NZ_JBQCXA010000532.1:0-688 GCF_051956855.1 Neisseria sp. P0021.S007 | reverse complement strand
CAAATCGCCGTAGCCGTCGTAGTCGTAGCGCACCAGTTCCTTGCCGTTGAAGGTGACGGAGGTGAGGCGGTTGACGTAGAAACGCTCGTCTTCGGAAACGAAGACGTCCCGTTCCCCGGCCGGATCAAAGTCGGGATCGTTGTCGTTCAGACGGATGGAGGAGAATACGGGTTGGAAGTGTCGGCCGCTGCCGTCGTAAATGCTGTGCGGCAGTCCGTTGTCGTCATAGCAGAGGCGGATATGGCGACCGTTTCGGTCGAGTTGGGCGACCAGTTGGTAAATGCCGCAGCCGGAATCGACTTCGGCAAACAGCAGCCGTGCGCCGCCGTCGGGGGAGGCGATTTGATAGAGGTCGTCTGAAATCTGTGAAAAGAAAATTTGTTCGTAAGGATCGAAATAGGCGTCATCCAGACCGTAGGGGTTTTCTTCGGCGGAAGCAGGTCTTGGTGCGGCTTCTTCTTCATATAAATCGTCTTCATCGTCGTCGGCTGCGGAATAAGGCTCGTCCGCTTCGTCGCTGATATCCGGCAACGGAATTTCCCTGCCCTGCTCATCAATATAAAGGAAACCGTCGGCAGTCCGGACAAGACGCATGGAGAACGGCAGCGACCAACCCTGCCCCAACCAGCCATTGCCTATTTGGTCGGAATAGTAGCTGCGCTGCCACACAAGGGGAAGCGGGGAGTCG
>NZ_JBQCXA010000531.1:0-689 GCF_051956855.1 Neisseria sp. P0021.S007 | reverse complement strand
TGCGTCATGTCCGACACCGATATTGCGGAAAGACACCACTCCGCGTATGCCCGTACCGACGGCTTTGGCAAAAGCCTCTTTGGCGGCAAAACGTTTGGCAAGATAGTTGACCGGTTTGCCTGCCTGCGGAAATTCCAACAGCTCTTCCGGGCTGAGAATGCGTTGCGCAAATGCCAGTCCGAATTTTTTGTTCAGGCGGATAATGCGTTTGAGGGAAACAATGTCTGTACCGATTCCATAAATCATGGGTCTGCTCCTTGTTTAAATAGTCAGGCCGTCTGAAAGTGTGAATACAGGCCAAAGCAAACCGCTTTAGCCTGTATGGCTGATGCCGTTAAGGCAGCATTCTGGCTCTGAACATGACTTCCTTCATTTGGCGGACAGCTTCAGGCAGGCCGAGGAAGAGTGCTTGGGAAATCAGCGAATGGCCGATGTTCAGCTCGCGGATGGCGAGAATTTGAGCAATCGGCGTAACATTGTGAATGGTCAGGCCGTGTCCGGCGTTAACGACCAAACCCAAATCGCTGGCGTAATGCGCGCCGTTTTGAATGCGCTCGAATTGTTTTATTTGCTCGGCGTGGCTGTGCGCATCGGCATATGCGCCGGTGTGCAACTCGATAACGGGCGCGCCGACATCATAAGCGGCTTGGATTTGCGCGTTGTCGGCATCGATAAACAAGGACACGCGG
>NZ_JBQCXA010000530.1:0-690 GCF_051956855.1 Neisseria sp. P0021.S007 | reverse complement strand
GTGTGAATGCCTTTTTCGGGCAGGATTTCTTTGTTGGGAATGCAAAAACGCAGGTCAAATACGGTAATGGTGTCGCCTTTGGGCGTGGTCATGGTTTTGGCCACGCGTACGGCAGGGGCGTGCATACGGGTGTGGTCAACTTTGAAACTGTCTAGTAGGGGCATTGGGGTATCCTTTTGGGTGGTTTATATGGGTTTTCTAGATAGGAGTTTGTTCAGTAATTGATCGTCCAACAGGCGGTCTTTGACTTTCAGCCATTCTCCGTGTGCTTCAGGGAAACCGTTGCGGCAATATCCTGCCTGTTCGACAAAATCAAATACAGCATGGATGTAATCATTAATGCACAATGCGGCTATGGTGCAGGCTTCGTCCCATAAGATCAAAATATGATTGGGGATATGTTTGTCGGATACATCTTCGACATTGTAGATATGCAAGGCATCCAAAATCCCATCTTTCGAGGCGGCATAAAAGTAGCCTGTGTCGCCGTCGTCTTCAAAGACGACGCCATAAGGGACATGTTCGAAAAATGATTGTAAAACTTCGGGCGTGCCGACAGTAAAGTCTTTGATTTCGGAAGTCAGATATAGCGGTAATTGTGCCATTGGGTAACGCTCTCTTTGTGATCACTCTCAAATTACAATTCGGCAATCTCAACCGCTTCGCCCGAAGCCGCGCTCAGTGCTTCGT
>NZ_JBQCXA010000529.1:0-690 GCF_051956855.1 Neisseria sp. P0021.S007 | reverse complement strand
CCCTGTCGATATCGTCTTTATCGGTTCTTGCACCAACAGCCGTATTGAAGACTTACGCGAAGCCGCCGCTATCGCCAAAGGCCGCAAAAAAGCGGACAATGTGCAACGCGTATTGATTGTCCCCGGCTCCGGTTTGGTTAAAGAGCAGGCAGAAAAAGAAGGCTTGCACGAAGTATTTATCGAAGCCGGTTTTGAATGGCGCGAGCCGGGCTGCTCTATGTGCCTTGCCATGAATGCCGACCGCCTGACCCCGGGACAACGTTGCGCCTCCACCTCCAACCGTAACTTTGAAGGCCGTCAAGGCAACGGCGGACGCACTCACCTCGTCAGCCCTGCCATGGCAGCCGCAGCTGCGGTGACCGGCCACTTTACCGACATCCGCACTATGGCTTAAAGTATTTTCAGACGGCCTTTATTGATCAGGCCGTCTGAAACAATACCTTGCTCAAGTAAGTTTTTCTATTGCGCAAAACGTCCGAAAACCTTCTTAATCATTGATAACTTGAAAGGAATCTAGTATGAAAAAACTGTTTGCATTAGCTGCCGCAGCCCTCATCCTGTCAGCTTGTTCCAGCACTTGGTCCGGCGCAAAAGACGATACCAACCGCAATTGGGACAAAACCAAAGAGACTGCCGAGCGCGTAGCCGATAAAACCAAAGAAACGGCAGAACACGTTGTCGACAAAACCG
>NZ_JBQCXA010000528.1:0-691 GCF_051956855.1 Neisseria sp. P0021.S007 | reverse complement strand
CCTATCAACCTAGAGAGCAATCCATGTCTAAAAACCAAAACTACGAAGAATACCAAGACCAAGATGACAACCGTCCCTTGAGTATCGAAGAGCAGCGCGCCCGCCTGCGTCAACTCATTATTATGGGTAAAGAACGCGGCTACATCACTTATTCCGAAATTAACGACGCGCTGCCCGACGATATGTCCGACGCCGAGCAAATCGACAACATCGTCAGCATGATTTCCGGCTTGGGTATCCAAGTAACCGAGCAAGCTCCCGATGCTGAAGACATCCTCTTGAGCGACAACGCCGCCGCCATGACCGACGACGATGCCGTTGAAGAAGCCGAAGCAGCACTCTCCAGCGCAGATTCAGAATTCGGTCGCACAACCGATCCTGTACGTATGTATATGCGTGAAATGGGTCAAGTCGATCTGTTGACGCGTGAAGACGAAATCATCATCGCCAAAAAAATCGAAAATGCACTGAAAAACATGGTGCAGGCAATCTCCGCCTGCCCTGGCTCGATTGCCGAAATTCTGGCTTTGATCGAACAAGTCCGCAACGACGAAATCCGTGTTGATGAAGTGGTTGAAGCCATCATCGACCCTAATGAAGTCTTGTTGAACGAATTGGGCTTGGGTCATTTGGAAAATGCCAAACCAGATGACGAAGAAGGCGAAACCGTTAGCGATGATGAAGATGGCGA
>NZ_JBQCXA010000527.1:0-692 GCF_051956855.1 Neisseria sp. P0021.S007 | reverse complement strand
TAACAAATGCATAACAAAGGAACCTCCTATGCCACGTTTGAAACTCCACCAAATCGTTCTGGCCTTGGCCGTTTCTGCCGCGTTGACCGCCTGCGGTGAGAAAACTGCACAAACTACTGAAACTCCTCAAGCTGCTTCTGCCGCGAGCGCTGCCGATGCCGCCGCAAGCACCGCCGCCGTTTCAGCCCCTCAAAATTCTGCCAATGTTTCTGACGAAGACAAAGCCCTGTTGGAACGCGCGCAAGCTACGTTCAAACCTTTGCCTGACGCAGCCGAAATGCAAAAAGTCCGTCCGTTTACCGAAGAACAGGTCAAACTCGGCCAACAACTTTGGTACGAAAACCGCCTGTCCAAAGGCAACACCGTCAGCTGTAACTCTTGCCACAACTTGGCAACTGCCGGCGTAGACAACATGCCGACCAGCGCGGGCCACAAAAGCCAATTCGGCGGCCGTAACTCCCCAACTGCTCTGAATGCCGCCTTGTTGGGCAGCCAATTCTGGGACGGCCGTGCAGCCGATGTGGAAGAACAAGCCGGCGGCCCATTGCTCAACCCTGTTGAAATGGCCAACGCGACCGAAGCCGATGCCGCCGCAAAAATCGCCGGTATCCCTGAATACCAAGAGAAATTCAAAGCCGCATTCCCTGAAGACGGCGCAGTTTCCTTCAAAAACATCACCACCGCATTGGGCG
>NZ_JBQCXA010000526.1:0-693 GCF_051956855.1 Neisseria sp. P0021.S007 | reverse complement strand
GATGATGGCAGCGTGGCAGGTACGTCCGCCGCGGTTGGTTACGATAGCGGAAGCACGTTTCATTACCGGTTCCCAATCCGGATCGGTCATGTCGGTAACGAGTACGTCGCCTGCTTCAACGGAATCCATTTCGGATGCGTCTTTTACTAAGCGGACTTTGCCTTGACCGACTTTTTGACCGATGGCACGACCTTCGCACAAGACAGTTTTGTCGCCGTTGATGTCGAAGCGGCGCAGGTTGCGGCTGCCTTCTTCTTGGGATTTCACGGTTTCAGGACGGGCTTGCAGGATGTAGAGTTTGCCATCCAAGCCGTCACGACCCCATTCGATATCCATCGGGCGGCCATAGTGTTTTTCGATTGTCAGCGCGTAGTGTGCCAACTCGGTGATTTCTTCGTCGGTAATGGAGAAGCGGTTGCGGTCTTCTTCAGGAACATCGACGTTCATCACGGATTTACCGGCTTCTGCTTTGTCGGTAAAGATCATTTTGATTTGTTTCGAACCCATGGTTTTGCGCAGGATGGCAGGTTTGCCTGCTTTCAGCGTGGGTTTGAATACATAGAATTCGTCGGGGTTGACCGCGCCTTGTACAACGTTTTCACCCAGGCCGTAAGATGAAGTCACGAAAACGACTTGGTCGAAGCCGGACTCGGTGTCGAGGGTGAACATGACGCCGGACGCGCCGCTGTCGGA
>NZ_JBQCXA010000525.1:0-695 GCF_051956855.1 Neisseria sp. P0021.S007 | reverse complement strand
GTCCGATATTTTAGGCCGTCTGAAAACCTACACGGCGCGCAACATCATCATTACCGGCGGCGAACCTACCATCCAACCGCATTTGGATACCCTGCTCAACACACTCAAAGCCGAAGGCTATTTTCTGTGTATCGAAACCAACGGCCTCAACCCCGCGCCGCCGCAAATCGACTACGTTGCCACCAGTCCCAAAGCCTGTTACGCCGCTAAATACGAAAAAAGTTGCATCGAGAAAGCAGACGAAGTGCGCATTGTCGCCGACGGTGATGTCATTTCGTTTTGCCAAGAGATGGAACGCAAAATCCGCGCCCGACATTACTATCTTTCCCCCTGCGAACAAGACGGCGCAATGAATATCTACGACACCATCCGCCAAATCGGCGTGTTAAACAGCCGAGCCGACGCCCCCGTCCATTGGCAACTGAGCGTACAAACGCATAAATGGGCAGGAATAGAATAATTCGTTTGAAATCAATTAAAAACAAAACCTTTACAAAATATTTAATGTAAATACCATTCCATATTCGACCAAATGCACTACTGGCAATGCTCTCAGGCTGTCTGAAAACCCTATTTCAGACGGCCTTTTTTATTACAAACCCCTTGACTGATTACATAAGATTACGTAAAGTGTGCAACAGTTTTCATAAATTGGTAAAACCAATTTACCTGATAACTGATTGCATCTAAAAAGG
>NZ_JBQCXA010000524.1:0-696 GCF_051956855.1 Neisseria sp. P0021.S007 | reverse complement strand
GTACGCAGACAGCGTCGAAACGCCTATCGAAGTTTCCGCTATTCAAGAGGACGAACGCAAACAAGACGCGCCTGTCCTGCTGACGTCGTCTGAAAATGAAGTTCCAATGTCGTCTGAACCTATATCTGAAACCGCAGACGCAGAATCTCGTGAAACCGTTATCCATAAGGAAGAAGGTTTCGATTTCAAATTCTCCGAAAATCCGATTGTTGCTTGGTTCCTGCGCGGCAATCCGCTGCTGAAAACCGGTATCGTGGTGCTGTTCCTCGGCTTGGCGTTCCTCTTGCGCTATGCCTCCGAGCGGATTTATGTACCGGTGGAAATGCGTTACCTGACCGTTGCAGGCGCGGGTCTGGCGGCGGTTATCGGCGGCTGGAAGCTGCAAAGCCGCAAGCGCGAATACGGCTTGGTATTGCAGGGCTTCGGCGTGGCGGTGATGTATCTGACCTCTTTGGCGGCGTTGAAACTGCATCCGCTGCTGCCCGCACCGGTCGTGTTCGTGCTGATGGTGGCGATGGTCGTATTAATGGCGTTGCTGGCAATCAGGCAAAACGCGCAGATTATGGCGCAGGTTGCCTTGGTCGGCGGTCTGGCGGCGCCCATCCTGGTATCGGACGGCAGCGGCAATTATTTGGTGCTGTTCTCCTACCTTTCCCTGCTCAATGCCGGCGTAGCGGCGATTGCTTGGTTTAAAGC
>NZ_JBQCXA010000523.1:0-696 GCF_051956855.1 Neisseria sp. P0021.S007 | reverse complement strand
ATCCTCTGCCTGCTCAATGATTCGGCGGTCTTCGTGTTTTCCTGCTCCGTTGGCTTCCAGCCATTCATCAAAGCAGTTTTTCACGCCTGCCATGCCTACACCTACGGGCAAGCCGGTAACAGGGGCGGCAAGTTCCAAAGCGGAGGCGGCGATAGCAAAGCGTTTTGCTACTCTTCGCGCCTGCCCTGATAATTCGGGAATGGTTGCCATAAATGCGGCCATGCGCTCCGTTGCCTGCTGTTTGGCTTGTTCTAGGTTGTCTAAAAGCTGTCGGATAAATAGTCTTCCTGCCGTTCCGTGATATTTTTCTGCTGATTGGGCGATATGCTCACTCAACAATGCGCCATCTTCAAATCCGTGCAATGTGTCATAAATGCCGTATTGCGCGGCGGCTCTGATACTAGGCAGGCGGGCGGCTTGTCCTGCGTTCCAATCGCCTTTGTGGTGTTTCAGGATGGAATCGGGGGTCTTTTCGCCTGTGGAGAACATCATCACTTTCCAGCGGCTCAATGCGCGGTTTCCGCCCTGTTTTGCGCCCTGTACTTTGTTAATTCCGTTCATGACGCTGTAAACGGTGTCGCCGATGACGTGGGGGCTTGCCTGCCCGATTTCGTCCAACACCAGCAAGCCGTCATTGCGGGCGGCGGCGGTATTGGAAAAGCCTATTTTCGTGCCACTCCAAGACAACAGGCTGCC
>NZ_JBQCXA010000522.1:0-696 GCF_051956855.1 Neisseria sp. P0021.S007 | reverse complement strand
GGTAACCGGCGGCCCGGGCGCAGTATTTTGGATGTGGATGACCGCCATTTTCGGCATGGCCACCAAATACGGCGAAGGCGTGTTGGCGGTGAAATACCGCGTGACCAATTCCAAAGGTGAAATGTCCGGCGGCCCGATGTATTACATCGAAAAAGGCTTGGGCAAAAACTGGAAATGGATGGCCGTTGCGTTTGCACTGTTCGGCACATTCGCTTCCTTCGGTATCGGCAGCTCGGTGCAGTCCAACTCGGTTGCACAGGCAGTGCAAACCAGCTTTGGTGTCGAACCTGCCTACACCGGCGTAATATTGACTGTATTAACGGCCATTGTGCTTTTGGGCGGCATTAAGGGCATTGCCAAAGCCGCGTCCTTTATCGTACCTGCCATGGCAGTGTTTTATGTAGTGGGCGGTATTTCCATTATTGTCGTGAATTCTGACGCACTGATGCCTGCCGTCAAACTGATTTTCTCCGATGCGTTTAGCGCGCAAGCCGTGGCTGGCGGTGCCATCGGTACGGTCATCCGCTACGGCGTGGCGCGCGGTGTGTTCTCCAATGAAGCGGGCATGGGTTCTGCGCCGATTGCCGCCGCCGCCGCGAAAACCGACCACCCCGTCCGTCAGGCATTGGTTTCCATGACCGGTACGTTTTTGGACACCATCGTCGTTTGTTCGATTACCGGTATCGTGTTGGTCAT
>NZ_JBQCXA010000521.1:0-696 GCF_051956855.1 Neisseria sp. P0021.S007 | reverse complement strand
AGTAAAGGTTCTAGAAAGAGTTAAGAAACAAGATGAGGATTATGGATTCGAAGAAAAATTTAATTATATTTTAGAGTAAGTAAACCCTAATTACATTACGTACACAGGCTTAAAACTCCCCAAAGCCAATTAAGCAAGCCGTAACCCATATAAAACTTAAACTCAACAAGTAGCATGTGTACGGAACGTACGCATGCAGTTCTCAGGGTTTAAGCCAAGAGGGTCGTCTGAAACAACAAATACAGTTTCAGACGACCTTTCTTTCAACAAGCCACCACAGCAATCAGACAAAAGCAACCCACCGCCACACCCATATCGGTAGCACGGCCGGCAAAACGATTATCCGAAACGGCGGGGATACCACCCTCAAAGGTGCGCAGCTTATCGGCAAAGGCGTACAGGCAGATACGCGCAACCTGCATATAGAAAGTGTTCAAGATACTGAAACCTATCAAAGCAAACAACAAAACGCCAGTGCACAAGTTACCGTAGGTTATGGCTTCAGTGCCAGTGGCGATTACAGCCAAAGCAAAATCCGAGCCGACCATGCTTCGGTAACCGAGCAAAGCGGTATTTATGCCGGAGAAGACGGCTATCAAATCAAGGTCGGAAACCATACAGACCTCAAAGGCGGCATCATCACCAGCAGCCAAAGCGCAGAAGACGAAGGCAAAAACCGCTTTCAGACGGCCACCC
>NZ_JBQCXA010000520.1:0-696 GCF_051956855.1 Neisseria sp. P0021.S007 | reverse complement strand
CATCGGCACTGCCTGTCCCAATGCGGCTTGGACATCACGCACCAAGCCATCCCCGTCCGCCCAGTGCAACACTACACCTGCGGCGGCATCCAAACCGACCCCAGCGGCAGAACCTCCCTGCCGCAGCTCTACGCCTTAGGCGAAACCGCCTGCACAGGGCTGCACGGCGCCAACCGCCTCGCCAGCAACTCCCTGCTCGAATGCGTCGTGACAGCCAGGCTTGCCGCCCAAACCATCGCGGACGGACAAGCGTTCCAAACCGAACCATTCCAAAAGCCGTCTGAAAGCCTCTCTGCCGAAACAGACATCTTTTCAGAAGGCCTCCAAAACGCATTCAGCCGCCCCACCCTGCAAGCTTTCAACCAACGCCATCTGGGCATCATACGCAACGATACCGACCTGCGCCATGCTATCGCCCAACTTCGGCTTTGGAAGCAAAACCAAGCCGAGCCATACACCGCGTCCGAATACGAAAACCGCAACCTACTCGAATGCAGCCTCGCCGTCGCCCAAGCCGCATACGCTAGAAGGCAAAATATTGGCGCGCATTTTAATAGTGATTGTTAAGGCTGATAGAGACCTTTGCAAAATACCCCTCTTCCTTATTTCCCCCATATGGGAAAAACCACCTATCATCATTTTCTCGTACATGGGATTCAACTATTGACAATGAAATTCCCATTTCTTGCTCTATTT
>NZ_JBQCXA010000519.1:0-696 GCF_051956855.1 Neisseria sp. P0021.S007 | reverse complement strand
GGCAATACGGCTCCAGTTGCCCGTTACCACCGTGTCGGCAGTCGCAAAACCGTGCGCCAAATTCATGGCCGCCATATTGAATTGCGTGGTCGCACCGCCCTGTAAAAACAGGATTTTATAGTTAGACGGAATATTCAAAAGCTGGCGCAAGTCTTGTTCGGCATGATGCAGAATGCTCAAAAACATATCCGAACGGTGGCTCATCGCCATCACGGGAAAACCCGTACCGTTGTAGTCGAGCATTTCCTGTTGCGCGGTACGCAATACGGCTTCCGGCAATACGGCAGGACCTGCGGAAAAATTATAAATCGGGTGTGCGGACATAGCGGCCATCTTTCTTATTCGGAGGGTATGAAGAAATTGTAGAACCGCCTTGCACATTGTGCAAGCACGAAAAATCAGGAAATCCAAGGCCGTCTGAAAACAAAGCAATACCAATTCTTTGTTTTCTAAAAAAATTTCAGAAAAGCCAAATTAAAACTTGTCAACAATTCCCTTTTCAGACGGCCTCATCCCAATCTCTTCCATTTAAGCAATCACTTCAAAAAATCCACGCCAAATCAACGCTTTTCTTTTATCTGGAAAACAGTTATAATAGGCCAATTTTTCAAATCACACGAAAAATGGCCGCGCGGACATTTTTTTGTTTATGTACTTCTGGAGAAGCATAGATATTCAAACCATTCTTGATAAAAA
>NZ_JBQCXA010000518.1:0-696 GCF_051956855.1 Neisseria sp. P0021.S007 | reverse complement strand
GGCCTACACATTGAATGCCCAAGATACGCGGAAACTGGACAGACAGCGATTTGCCTTCGCGTGTGAAAATCTCGGAATGGTTGATGCCGAAGCCTTTGATTTTTACCAGTGACCAACTCTCTTTGATATCAGGTGTTGGCACGTCTTGATAAATCAGTTGCTCTGGACCGCCGGCTTGATAGATTTTTACGGCTTTCATAATACCTCCCTAAGAATCTGATGCTTTCAGGTAGCCTACTGCCAATTTTACTTTCCTAACAACCCATTTTTCTCCAAATACTCCCGCGCTACGTTTTCCGCGCTTTCGCCTTGCACTTTCACGCGGTAGTTCATCTCACTCATTTCCTCTTCGCTAATTTTTCCCGCCAGTCGGTTAAGTGCGGTCACAATTTGAGGATTTTTTTCAGCAAATTCTGCTTTCATCAATGGCGCACCCTGATAAGCAGGAAACAGGGAAATATCATCTTTCAGTAGGCGCAATTGATATTGTTTCAATTCTGCATCGGTGGAAAAGGCTTCCACTAGGTCGATTTTGTCATTCAACAATGCCGTATAGCGTAAGGCAGGTTCCAAGCTAACAATATGTTTTAGCGTGATACCGGCTGCCTGCATGCCTTTATAGCCATCCGCTCGGTCGATAAATTCCAGTGAGAAACCTGCTCGGATATTGGGCGCTACCTGCTTCAAGTCGCTGAT
>NZ_JBQCXA010000517.1:0-697 GCF_051956855.1 Neisseria sp. P0021.S007 | reverse complement strand
ATCCAAAACATCATCAATAATTTGGAACGCCGTGCCGACGTACATACCGTAGTCTTTCAATGCCTGCTCATGTTCGGGGGCGGCATTACCCAAAATCGCGCCAACCTGCGCGGCCGCTTCAAACAATTTGGCCGTTTTATATTGAATCACTTGAACATATTGCGCTTCAGTAATATCGGTATTGCCGATGTTCATCAGCTGCATGACCTCGCCTTCCGCAATAATATTAGTTGCCTCCGCCATGACTTACAAAATGCGCATACTGCCGGAATCAACCATCAACTGGAAAGCGCGCGTATATAAAAAGTCGCCGACCAACACCGCCGCCGCGTTGCCGAACAGATTATTCGCCGTTTCGCGTCCGCGGCGCAAATCGCTTTCATCAACCACATCGTCGTGCAACAGGGTCGAAGTGTGGATAAATTCCACCATCGCCGCCAAAGCATACAGCTTATCTCCGTCATAGCCGACCGATTTACCTGCCAAAATCGTCATAATCGGACGCAGACGCTTACCGCCGGCACTGATAATATAAGTACCGATTTGCGAAATCAGAGCGACATCAGACTGAACCGCTTGGTTGATCACCTCATTGACCCGTGAAAGTTCTTCAGGCAGATGGCGTTGGAAATAAGGCAGGTTTTCGAGCATAACACATTCTCAGTCAGCAAAATGAAGCAGGCTTGCCGTATAAATA
>NZ_JBQCXA010000516.1:0-698 GCF_051956855.1 Neisseria sp. P0021.S007 | reverse complement strand
ACGCTTGTCAGGTGTTTGTCTTGAGGTTTATTTTGTGCGCCCTGCCCCAGCGTTTTGCCGCTTACGGCAACGCTGGCACCTAAGCCGAAACTTTCGCCTTCGTAGCGGCTGTGGTTTTGAATGTTGCTATGGGTGAGGGTGGCCGTCTGAAAGCGGTTTTTGCCTTTGTCTTCTGCGCTTTGGCTAGACGTGATGATGCCGCCTTTGAGGTCGGTGTGGTTTCCGACCTTGATTTGATAGCCGTCTTCTCCGGCGGAAATACCGCTTTGTGCGCTGATGCTTCGGTGTTCGGCGTTGATTTTGCTTTGGCTGTAACTGCCGCTTGCACTGAATCCGTAGCCTACGGTCACTTGGGCACCGGCGTTTTGTTGTTTGCCCTGATAGGTTTCGCTATCTTGTACACTTTCTATATGCAGGTTACGCGTATCTGCCTGTACGCCTTTGCCGATGAGCTGCGCACCTTTGAGGGTGGTATCCCCGCCGCTTCGGATAATCGTTTTGCCGGCCGTGCTGCCGACATGGGTGTGGCGGCGGGTCGCTTTTGTCTGATTGCTGTGGTGGCTTGTTGAAAGAAAGGTCGTCTGAAACCGTATTTGTTGTTTCAGACAGCCTCTTGGCTCAAACCTTGAGAACTGCATATGTGCGTTCCGCACATCCTACGTATTGAGTTTAGGTTTCATATGGGCCACGGCTTGCTG
>NZ_JBQCXA010000515.1:0-699 GCF_051956855.1 Neisseria sp. P0021.S007 | reverse complement strand
GGCGCGCTCTGCGGCAACGGCGGCGGGCGAAGTCATCCAAGTATTTTTGAAAGGCTGATCATGGCTAAAGTTTATATCGCAAACACTCCGTTGATTTTGGAAAACACCCAAGGCAACCAATTTCGCGTCGAAGCTGGCGAAGCGGTCGAATTAACGCCGGAACAGTACGAATCAGTCGCGGCACACGTTACCCCGACACTGACAACCGGCGAAGAACTGGATGCGCAACAAAATGACACCCCACCGTCCGAAGATACGCCGTCAGATGATGCAGGTACTGCGGGCGAAGTTGAAAAGCCGAAACGCGGTAAAAAACCGGCAGCAGCCGAAGAGGCGGAGTAAGCCATGTATATCGGCGCGGATGATTTGACGGCTGCGATGGGCAAAATGGAGTTGGTGCAACTGACCAACGACAATGCGCGCGGGACGGAACCCGACGCTCAGGTCATTGATGCGGCAGTGCGTTATGCCTGCGATTTGGTGGACGGATACCTGCGTGGCAGATATGTGCTGCCTTTGGCGGAAACGCCGACGGTTTTGCAGCCTTTATGCATCAACATTGCCCGCCATTTTTTGCACAGCCGCCGAATCAACCGCGCCGACTTTCCGAAACCGCTGGAAACCGCCTACAACACGACGATTAAAACACTTGAGTCTATCCGCGACGGCAAAATCCATATCGGTATCGCCACATTGGAC
>NZ_JBQCXA010000514.1:0-699 GCF_051956855.1 Neisseria sp. P0021.S007 | reverse complement strand
GTATCGAGGCGACAGGTAACGGGGACTTCGACGGTCTCGCCGTTTTTGCGGTGAATGACGAGGGTCAGGTCGCCGCGTGGTTTGCGTTCGCCGACCACGTCGTAGGTTTCCGTGCCGTCCAGTTGCAGGGTGTGGCGGTTGGTGCCGGCTTTGAATTGCAGCGGCAAGACACCCATGCCGATGAGGTTGGTGCGATGGATGCGCTCGAAGCCTTCGGCGGCGATGGCTTCTACGCCCGCGAGCCGCACGCCCTTCGCCGCCCAGTCGCGGCTGGAACCTTGGCCGTAGTCCGCGCCGGCGATGATGATGAGCGGCTGTTTGCGGTTCATATAGGTTTCGATGGCTTCCCACATGCGCATGGTTTCGCCTTCGGGTTCGACGCGGGCGAGCGAGCCTTGGCGCACGCTGCCGTCTTCGTTTTTCACCATTTCGTTAAACAATTTGGGATTGGCGAAAGTCGCGCGTTGGGCGGTGAGGTGGTCGCCGCGGTGGGTGGCGTAGGAATTGAAGTCTTCTTCGGGCAAACCCATTTTCGCCAGATATTCACCTGCCGCACTCGCCGCCAGAATCGCGTTCGAAGGCGAAATGTGGTCGGTGGTGATGTTGTCGGGCAGAATCGCCAAGGGCCGCATTCCCGTCAGGCTGCGTTCGCCTGCCAACGCACCTTCCCAATAGGGCGGACGGCGGATGTAGGTGGAC
>NZ_JBQCXA010000513.1:0-699 GCF_051956855.1 Neisseria sp. P0021.S007 | reverse complement strand
GGTGAGGGCGTTGCCGTCGTATTTGCGCCTGATGAAAAAGAGCTGTATCCGAATGTGGAACAACGTTTCAATGTCGAGCCTCCACACCTGCAAAACGAATTGTGCGGCAAATTCCGTCCGGGCCATTTCCGCGGCGTTGCGACCGTTGTGACTAAGTTGTTCAACATTGTTCAACCTGATACCGCCTGTTTCGGCAAAAAAGACTATCAGCAGCTGGCGATTATCAAAGGCTTTGTCGAAGACTTGAATTTCAATATCGAAATCGTTCCGGTCGACACCGGCCGCGCTTCAGACGGCCTGGCACTTTCCAGCCGCAACCAATATTTGAGCGAAGCAGAGCGCGCAGAAGCGCCCCGCCTCTATCAAGAGTTGCAAAACATTGCCGCCGCCTTGAAAAACGGCAATCTAGATTACGCCCAGCTCGAGGCTGAATGTATCCGCCGTTTGACCGATGCCGGCTGGGTGGTTGATTACGTTGAAATCCGCCATGCACACAGCTTGGCAGTGGCTCATGTCGGCGATAAAGAATTGGTGGTGCTTGCCGCCGCCCGTTTGGGTACCACGCGCCTGATTGATAATTTGGAAGTGGCTTTGGCTTAAAACCAAGCTGCTGGTAAAGGCCGTCTGAAACCTGTTTTTCAGACGGCCTTTTGTTACAATAACGCTTTTGCGTTTCTAAGGTTTTTCCATGTCTAAACC
>NZ_JBQCXA010000512.1:0-699 GCF_051956855.1 Neisseria sp. P0021.S007 | reverse complement strand
GTCGCCGTTTGAAGAGTTCCAACGTTTCAAAACCCATCCTGAAATCCGCAAAACCTTCGAAGGCGGTCGCCGTATCGCTTATGGTGCGCGTTCGCTGATTGAAGGCGGTTTGCAAAGCCTGCCGAAACTCTCGTTCAGAGGCGGCGTTTTGGTCGGCGATGCCGCAGGTTTCCTGAATATGCCGCGCATCAAAGGCATCCATACGGCCATGAAATCCGCCATGCTTGCCGCAGAAGCCGTGTTCCCTTTGTTGGAAAACCTCGAAGAAGTGGAGGGTTTCGACAGCGGCAAAGAGGCGGCGGATTATCAGCAACGGTTTGAACAAAGCTGGCTGTATCAAGAGCTTTACGCCGCACGCAATGTCCGTCCGTCATTCAAATGGGGCGTTTACCTCGGCTCAATCTATACCGGCATCGACCAAATGATTTTTAGAGGCAAAGCCCCGTGGACCTTGAAACATCACGGCAAAGACAACGAGCAGCTCAAAAAAGCCGCCGAATGCAAGCCGATTGATTATCCGAAACCCGACGGAGTTTTGACCTTCGACCGTTTGAGCAGCGTCTTCCTTGCCAACCTTGCGCACGAAGAAAATCAGCCCGACCATTTGGTGCTGAAAAATCCGCAGGTCATGATAGACGTAAACTACAAAGAATACGCCTCGCCCGAAACCCGCTATTGTCCGGCCGGCGTATATGAAAT
>NZ_JBQCXA010000511.1:0-700 GCF_051956855.1 Neisseria sp. P0021.S007 | reverse complement strand
CCAACCACTTTACAGCATTCGCTGGCATGAGCCCGCAACAGAAAAAATCAGGGACAAGCGTCAACGGCAAAGAAAAGCTGACAAGGTATGGCAACAGAAAACTACGCGGCGCCCTCTTCATGGCCGCCATGGTAGCCATGCGTCAAAATTACTTTCCCGACTTCACCAAAAGACTGCAAAAAGCCAAAAAGCCCAAGATGGTTATTATCTGCGCCCTGATGAGAAAGCTACTCGTCATTGCCTATCATCTGCACAAAAACCAAACCGACTTCGATCCGAGTCGGTACAAACAAGCGTAAAGAGCCTTAACAAAAACGCAAAAGCTACGCGGATAATCGTAAAATATTCGCGCGGCCAATTGCATTCTGTAAAAATTGCAAAACTAAATAAACAGGAAAAACAATAATATACAAAAATGACAGTAAATTACTATTGCATGTTAAAGTAGCATCTTTCTCATTTCGCAGTGCTACAATATACGTGCAGAAATCAACCAACCAAGCCCCGTTGTAGCTCCCTTTCTCATTTCGCAGTGCTACAATTTCCACTTTCACCACCACCTCCATACCCGTCTCTTAGCCCCCTCTCCCATCCCACAATACTAAAACGGAGGTGCCGAACTTCATCGGCTCAGTCGCGTTGTAGCTCCCTTTCTCATTTCGCAGTGTTACAATTTCAACTGGCAAAACAACATACAGAC
>NZ_JBQCXA010000510.1:0-700 GCF_051956855.1 Neisseria sp. P0021.S007 | reverse complement strand
CGCTTCAACCGTCCGGAAGATATTGGTTTGACTGCAGATGAAATCAAGAAAAATCTGATGTTCACAACAGACAACGTTGGTGACGTCATGGTAGCGGCAATGGATCCGAAAGATGCCTCAAAATGGTTGGGTGCGCCTCCTCCGGATTTGACCCTGATTGCGCGTTCTAAAGGTGCAGACTACCTGTACGCCTATATGCGCGGCTTCTATAAAGACCCAACTCGTCCAACCGGTTGGAACAATACTGTTTTGGCCGGAGCGAGTATGCCTCACCCATTGTGGGAGCAACAAGGTATTCAAGCTGTTGAGTTGGATGCTAAAGGTCAGCCCGTTATGATTAAAGACGAGCATGGCAACCTGACTCCTAAGCTGTATTGGGAATCTACCGGTCTGCACAGCCGTCGCCTGCCTAACGGTAAAGTGATCCAAAAAGAGTACGATACTTATGTGCGCGACTTGGTGAACTACTTGGTGTACATGGGCGAGCCTGCTCAGTTGCAACGCCACCGCATCGGCTACATGGTTCTGGCATTCCTGTTTGCGGTAATGCTGCCATTGGCTTACTTCCTGAAAAAAGAATTCTGGAAAGACGTTCACTAATTCTTTTGAATCAAAAAGGCAAACCTGTTTCAGGTTTGCCTTTTTTGTTTGTGAAATTGGTTTATGCGGGAATAATGTAAATTTTGAAATTACTTAATAT
>NZ_JBQCXA010000509.1:0-700 GCF_051956855.1 Neisseria sp. P0021.S007 | reverse complement strand
AACCATCCTTGATTAGAAACAGGCTTATCTTCATTCAGTTTAATCAATCCGACGACTACACGATAAATGAGCCAAACACCGGTTGCCGCCAAAATCAGCCAACCGATTAAGATAAGTATGGTCAGCATCCCTAAAACCATACCAATCAAAGACACCCAAAATGTCTTAATCAGATAATCAATATGGCTGGCGTAAATGCTGCCTTGCGCTTCATCGCGTTTGATAAACGCCAAAATCACACCGACGACGGGTGTAAACCAAATAAACAAGCCCAAGGCATATGTCACATAGGCAATAAAAACATAGTTTTTCACTTCGGATTTGGACGTATTGACCATATTGCCCCCCGTATTATTGTTCCCTGTATTATAGTTTGCCGTATGATTGGCCGCCGTATCATTGAAGCTGTTTTCTTTGACTTCCTGACGCTCGTACTGCATCGCCGCATCATAAGCCAGACGTTTTTCCGGATGAGACAATACTTCAAACGCCTGTCCGATGGCTTTGAAACGCTCCGCATCTTTCTGAATATCCGGATTGGCAACCAATTTACCGTAAGCCTCGCGGATAACGCTGATATCAGCATCCTGAGATACACCCAAGATTTCGTATAAATTTAATTGTTCCATCTGTATTCCTATCCTTTATGAATCGACTGCAACATGAACATCTTTCGGATTGAGCGTCCGCAGGTTTTCAG
>NZ_JBQCXA010000508.1:0-700 GCF_051956855.1 Neisseria sp. P0021.S007 | reverse complement strand
GGGTTATGCCGCGATTAGCGGTCATGCAGATATATTCACTTTTATGCTTGGCTTGGCAAGTGTATTGGCAATCGGCATGGTGAATCTGGTGGTCAGCTTTTCTTTAGCTTTGGCCGTTGCACTCCGTTCTCGCGGCACGCGTTTGGGCAGTATGCGTAATCTGCTGAAAAGCTTCTGGAGTCAAGTTAAAGCCAATCCTTTGATTTTACTGTATCCGGTTCAAGTGAATAACAAAGACAACACGAAGTAAGATTGAAGAAAGGCCGTCTGAATATATACTTTTCAGACGGCCTTTGATTTAAACCGATAAAGATTAGGCTTGCAGAGAGGAGCGGTTTTCCAAAACTTGGTCAATCAAACCATATTCTTTAGCTTCATCGGCAGACATATAATTGTCGCGGTCGGTATCGCGTTCCAAGTCGGCTAAATCGCGATCACAATGTTTGGCGAGTAAGCGGTTCAGTTTCTCTTTGATTTTCAGCAGCTCTTTAGCATGAATTTCAATATCGGAAGCCTGACCGGCCAAGCCGCCGTTGATGAGCGGTTGGTGAATCATGATGCGGCTGTTTGGCAGGGCAAAGCGTTTGCCTTTTTCGCCTGCGGACAACAGGAATGCGCCCATGCTTGCCGCTTGGCCCAAGCATAAGGTAGAAACATGAGGCTTGATGAAGTTCATGGTGTCGTAAATCGACATACCGGC
>NZ_JBQCXA010000507.1:0-700 GCF_051956855.1 Neisseria sp. P0021.S007 | reverse complement strand
TTTCGTAAGGGTATGGCACGTCTGAATTTTCCTGCGCTTCTTGTGCAAACCCTTCGTCTGTTACGATAAAACCGCCGCCAACCGAATAATAGATCTGTTCTTTCAGCTTCAGGCCGTCTGAATTATAGGCGATAAAGTTCAAACCGTTCGGATGTTTGGGCAACACTTTGTCGCCGCGGATATCCAAATCTTTTTCGGGATTGAAGGTCATTTCACGGCCGTTGAATTTTAAAACGTGCTGCGTGCGGATGCGTTCCAAGCGTTGGGGGATGTCTGCAAGCGGAATATCGTGCGGCAGGCTGCCTTCCAAACCAAGCAATAATGCATCGAATGTACCGTGTCCGATACCGGTCAAAGCAAGCGAGCCGTACACTTCACTGACAATACGTGCCACTTGTGTATCTAAGTTTTCGGCATGCAGCAAATCGGCAAAAGCGGCCGCGGCCTTCATCGGGCCGACGGTGTGCGAGCTGGACGGGCCGATGCCGATTTTGAAAATATCAAAGATGCTGATCATAATTTTCCTATCATTGTGTGTGCGGGCGGGCTGTTTTTCAGACGGCCTTAAGGCCTAAAGAGGAATCTTTTGCACCGCTTGCCAATGCAAGTACCAAATGTCCGACAGTCATCAAAGGATCGCCTGCTTCCGGCGAGGTGTATTTCAGCGTCAGCGGTTTTTTACGCAAGGGTTCGTAATGGC
>NZ_JBQCXA010000506.1:0-700 GCF_051956855.1 Neisseria sp. P0021.S007 | reverse complement strand
CACGTAGACTGCCCGGGCCACGCCGACTACGTTAAAAACATGATTACCGGTGCTGCCCAAATGGACGGCGCGATCTTGGTATGTTCTGCCGCTGACGGTCCTATGCCTCAAACTCGCGAACACATCCTGTTGGCTCGCCAAGTAGGTGTACCTTACATCATCGTATTCATGAACAAATGCGACATGGTTGACGATGCCGAGCTGTTGGAACTGGTTGAAATGGAAATCCGTGACTTGTTGTCAAGCTACGACTTCCCTGGCGACGACTGCCCAATCGTACAAGGTTCTGCACTGAAAGCTTTGGAAGGTGATGCTGCTTACGAAGAAAAAATCTTCGAATTGGCTGCTGCCTTGGACAGCTACATCCCAACACCTGAGCGTGCTGTGGACAAACCTTTCTTGTTGCCTATCGAAGACGTATTCTCTATCTCCGGCCGTGGTACAGTAGTAACCGGTCGTGTAGAGCGCGGTATCATCCACGTTGGTGACGAGATCGAAATCGTAGGTTTGAAAGAAACCCAAAAAACCACTTGCACCGGCGTTGAAATGTTCCGCAAACTGCTGGACGAAGGTCAAGCGGGTGACAACGTAGGCGTATTGCTGCGTGGTACTAAACGTGAAGACGTAGAGCGTGGTCAAGTATTGGCTAAACCAGGTACTATCACTCCTCACACCAAGTTCAAAGCAGAAGTATACGTAC
>NZ_JBQCXA010000505.1:0-701 GCF_051956855.1 Neisseria sp. P0021.S007 | reverse complement strand
ATCCGGCTTCTTCCAATACTGCCGCCGCCGCCAATGCCACCGTATCTTTTTTCAACAGCAGATGCAAGGCGTGGAAATCCTGTTCCAACGCAGCCACGGCTTCAGGGTGGTCATACCAGTCTGCCACGGCCTGCGCCAGTTTTTCAGGGACGGCATCGTGTTGCAGCAGCTCGGGAACAGCGGCTTTACCCAACAAAATATTAGGCAAACCGACATGCGGCACTTTGATTTTGTTTTTCACATACGCATAAGTCAGCGGCGAAATCTTGTAGCTGATGACCATAGGTCGCTTGCACAAGGCCACTTCCAAAGTCGCCGTACCGCTGGTAACCAATACCACGTCGGCAGCGGTGCAAACCGTATCCGACTGCTTGTCGGTCAACGTGATGGGAAGGGTGGCGAACTCAGGCTGCGCCAAAATTTCGGTAATGCGTTTGCGCGTTGCGGCCGTCGCCACAGGCAGCAAAAACTGTGCCTGCGGATAACGTTTCAGCAGCAATAAGGCCGTCTGAAAAAACACCGCCGCCATGTAATCGATTTCGCTCACGCGGCTACCGGGCAAGATGGCAAACACGGGCACGTCCGCAGGCACGCCCAGCTTCTGCCGCGCCGCCGCCCTATCCGCTTCCACCGGCATGGTTTGCGCCATCGGATGGCCGACAAACTCGGCCTTGCCGCCGGCATCAATATAAAGCTGGGGC
>NZ_JBQCXA010000504.1:0-701 GCF_051956855.1 Neisseria sp. P0021.S007 | reverse complement strand
CATCTCTACGGCTCATAGCTTTGTTCATCCACTAAGGACAAGTTGGTACTTTAGAAAGATTAAAAAGGTCGTCTGAAAACCTTTGCATACAGGTTTTCAGACGACCTTTCATGTTTACAGCGTTACTGTAACACTTTTACAGCTTTGCCAATGCTTGATTGAACGTTTCGCTCGGACGCATGGCTTGGGCGGCTTTTGCAGCATCGGGGGCGTAGTAGCCGCCGATGTCGGCTGCTTTGCCATGTGCGGCGGAAAGTTCGGCAACGATTTTCGCTTCGTCGGCGGTCAGGGTTTCTGCCAACGGCGCAAACGCTGCTTTCAATTCCGCGTCTTTATCCTGCGCTGCCAATTCTTGCGCCCAGTAGAGGGTGAGGTAGAAATGACTGCCGCGGTTGTCGAGTTCGCCTGCTTTGCGTTTGGGCGATTTGTCGTTCAACAGCAGTTTCTCGGTAGCGGCATCCAGCGTGTCGGCGAGGACTTGGGCCTTGGTGTTGCCGGTTTTTTGCGCCAGATGTTCAAACGATACGGCGAGCGCGAGAAATTCGCCCAGCGAGTCCCAGCGCAGGTGGTTTTCTTCGAGGAACTGTTGGACGTGTTTCGGTGCGGAGCCGCCCGCGCCGGTTTCAAACATGCCGCCGCCGTTCATCAATGGAACGATGGACAGCATTTTCGCGCTGGTGCCGAGTTCCAAAATCGGGAAC
>NZ_JBQCXA010000503.1:0-701 GCF_051956855.1 Neisseria sp. P0021.S007 | reverse complement strand
GCCTTTCCTGATTTACCACTGGCTGCTCTACACCTTCATCGCCTATCTGTTCGCCCGCCGCAAGCTGACGGAAAGCCGCGAAGACACGCTCGCGCCCGTTGCCGACAATGCGACGCTGGAAGAAATTTGGAACAGCCTCTGCTCCCACGGCCTGCGCGTCCACGTCCTCGACCATACTTTATTGTTCGGCACGATGGCGGCGGCATTCGGACTGCAATACCGCATGGTGGAACACTGGCCGTCTGCGGATGCATTCTCTGCGCTGGGCTTCGCCGCCGTTTACGGGCTTGCCGCGCTGATGCTGAAACGGCAACAGGGTTTGTATATCCTGCGTCAGGCGTTTGTTGCCTTGTCGCTGCTTTTCCTCACGCTCGCCGTTCCGCTTTACTTTGAACGCGGCAACACCGTCATCCTGTGGACGGTTGAATCCGCGCTCGTGTATTTCTTCGGACTGCGCCAACAGCGTCCGCATATGCGTTTGGGTGCGCTCGTCGTGTATCTGTTGGCAGCGCTGATCCAACTGAGCGGTTATCAGGAGGGAGGATCCACCATCCTGCAAGGTCAATGGTTTACCACCCTGCTGACCCTGTTCGGCGGCGCAGCAATTTACCTGCAGTGGCACCTCTACCGCCGGAAAGGCTCGGCACACTGGGAACACACGCTTCAAAACGCAACCCTCTGCGCCGCCGAACAGGGTCAGC
>NZ_JBQCXA010000502.1:0-701 GCF_051956855.1 Neisseria sp. P0021.S007 | reverse complement strand
TTTTTAATCTAAATTCTTTTCTTAACTCAACTGTTTTCTCCATAGCAACACTACTTGGATATGTCCGAATATCGTCAGATAAAGCAAATTCTTTATGCCCTCCTAACTCACTGATTAAAAAAATTCTTCAGGCATTGAATTAAAACTTTTAGAGCAGATAATTGTGCATCAGGTATCTCTTTCCTATAAACAAAATCAAATTGATCAGTCCGTGACTTAAATCTTTAAAAGAAAGGCTAGCTTCTCCTCGTTTTGAAAAGTCTCCTAATAAGAGAATGCCTATTTTTATTGCGGCATCGAGCAGCCTTCAGGGGCAAAAATGGTGCATTGCGAATAACCGGAAGCCTGACATTTCCTTAGAGCTTCCTCTTCTGCAAGACCAGGTTTTTTTATTCCAGTAAAGGCTTTCCATTTATTCCCTAATTTTCCTTGTGCGACGGCGATACAACCATTCCTAACAGAAGCTCCTATTTTGCAAGGTGCATTGCGACCGTCTTTTTCGCAAACTTTTATGGCTTCTTTTTCCGCAGCCTCACGCGAATTCATATTGAGTGCGCCGCCTGCAATACCCGTTTTAAGGTTCACCGCCCATGCGCCGTATTTGGACGGGACGTTGATATTGACGATTTCCGTAGGCTGCTGCCGAGACTGGCGGGGAGATGCGCAGTTGGAATTGTAGCCGTATGCACACAATGCCGAAT
>NZ_JBQCXA010000501.1:0-701 GCF_051956855.1 Neisseria sp. P0021.S007 | reverse complement strand
TTTGCATACAAACCCTAAATGGTTGGCTGAAAAAGCTGGTGGTATTAAATATTTAATTAGCCTGTTTGTTTATGCAGCTTTAATTATTTATAACCTGTATTTAGTTGCAGTCTTGCCAAATTACATCGTTAAGGCGTTCGTTCTGGCTTACACTGTTTTCTTTGCAGCTATTCCATTCCTGAATGCGTTTAATAGCGAAAAAGCTACGCCTGAACGCGTAACCATGAGCACTACTAAACAAAAAATTATGTTCTTTGTTTACGTCGGTATTACCGTTGTTGGTGCTTACTTGTTTGCAACCAATATCTGATGAGGGCAGCGAAAATGAAACAAACTCTGAAAAACTGGTTTGCTGCCTTATTGCTGGCAGTACCTATGAGTGCAGCCGTCGCCAGCGGCGGCCATGCAAACTACGAAAAAGTCGATATCGACCTGCGTGATCAAGTCAGTCTGCAGCACGGTGCGCAAATCTTTACAAACTACTGTTTGTCTTGCCACTCTGCAAGCGGTATGCGCTTCAACCGTCTGAAAGATATTGGTTTGACTGAAGATGAAATCAAGAAAAACCTGATGTTCACAACAGACAACGTTGGTGACGTAATGGTAGCGGCAATGGATCCGAAAGATGCCTCCAAATGGTTGGGTGCGCCTCCGCCGGATTTGACCCTGATTGCACGTTCTAAAGGTGCAGACTACCTGTA
>NZ_JBQCXA010000500.1:0-701 GCF_051956855.1 Neisseria sp. P0021.S007 | reverse complement strand
GCCTCAAGCAGGTCGATATCTTTTAACAACGAAGCCTATCCGCCCCGGCTTGCCTGCTTTATAATGCCTTTCTCTTTTCAACCGGATACGCAAGGAATGATAATGGCCAAACATCTGCCCCTCATCGTACTGACTGCGCTGGCATTGGCCGGCTGCGGCGGCTCGGACAAAAACTCTGCCGACAAGGCGCAAACCGATAATCAAAAGGTATTGAGCATTTACAACTGGTCGGAATATGTTGATCCCGAGACGGTTGCCGCGTTTGAGAAAAAACACGGTATCTCAGTAACTTATGATGTATATGACAGCGATGAAACGCTGGAGAGCAAGGTATTGACCGGCAAGTCGGGTTACGACATCGTGGGTCCTTCCAATGCGTTTGTCGGTAGGCAGATTAAGGCAGGTGCGTATCAGAAAATCGACAAATCCCTGATTCCCAACTATAAAAACTTGAATCCTCAGTTGATGAAACTGATGGAAGGCGTTGATCCGAATCACGAATACGCCGTTCCGTTTTATTGGGGGACTAACACCTTCGCCATCAATACCGAGCGTGTGAAAAAGGCTTTGGGTACGGACAAACTGCCGGACAATCAATGGGATTTGGTGTTTAACCCCGAATACACGTCCAAACTCAAGCAATGCGGCATCAGCTATTTGGACAGCGCGGCGGAAATTTATCCTATGGTGTTGAACTATAT
>NZ_JBQCXA010000499.1:0-702 GCF_051956855.1 Neisseria sp. P0021.S007 | reverse complement strand
TGGAAAATGCGGTAGTCGCCGGATGTGGCCAGTGATTTATTGTCCAATGGAATGGTGATTTGAGTGGCGCCGCCTTGAACGATATTGGGCTGCTCGATGCCGATACGCCAAGGATTGCCTTGTGCATTGTGGCCTTTGCCATGTAACTCGCCTCCGATTTCTACCAAATAATTGCCGATATTGAGTTTTTCAAGTTCGGCGGCGGTTTTATCCACGCCAAAACCTTTGGCGATGGAGGATAGGTCTAAATAGACTTCGGGATGGGTTTTGGCGAGTGTAGGCTGCTGACCATCTTGGGAAAGTTTGAGTTTGTCCGTACCGACCATTTCTGAAGCATGTTGGATTTCTTGTGCAGTCGGTTCGTGCGTGATTTCTTTTTGCGGGCCGAATCCCCAAAGGTTGACCAAAGGGCCGACGGTTACGTCCAGTGCGCCGTGCGTCAATTTGTTTAAACGCAAGGCTTCGCCGGTTACATAGGCAAAGTCTTGGGAAATGGGCATGGCCTGATTGACGGTGCGCAGCTGGTTGAATTGGCTGATTTCGGAATCGGTCTGGTAGGTAGACATTTGCCGGTTGACTTCTTTAAGCGCGTCATCAATGCGTTTTTGTATTTCGGCGGGGGAGGGGAGTTTGTCTTGACCATCTGAAAGGTATTTGACGGTATAGGTAGTGCCCATGGTCTCGCCTTGCAGGGTGATGGTT
>NZ_JBQCXA010000498.1:0-702 GCF_051956855.1 Neisseria sp. P0021.S007 | reverse complement strand
TATTATCATTGCATATGTATCAATTTGAATTTTTTAGAATTTCAATATGAAACCCCTAATTTACTACGCCCATTCCGCGCAAGATAAACTCGGCAATCTCTTGCCTTACGAACATTGGCAAACCTTGCAAAGCCATTCGGTAAATGTTGGCGAAATGGCGGCGGAGTTTGCGCGAGTATTCGGGGCGCAGGAACAGGCCTGCCAGACGGGACAGCTGCATGACTTAGGGAAATATTCAGAAGCCTTTAACCGCCGATTGCATGGCGGCGCATCAGTCGATCATGCTACCGCCGGAGCCAAAATTGCCGTTGAGCTTTGGGGAAATGTTATCGGTAAGTTAATGGTGTTTTGCATTGCGGGGCATCATGCAGGGTTGGCTAATGGATGTGGTGAGGGCGATAACCGCAGTACTTTGAAACAGCGTCTAGCTTTGCAATTTGGCGAAGATATTCCCGCTCTCGATAATCTGTGGCAACAAGAAATCAAGCTCCCTCAAGCCCTGTCCGCACCGCTACTCAAAGCCGACGCGCATCATCCTTTTTTCTCCTACGCCTTCTTCACCCGAATGCTCTATTCCTGCTTGGTGGATGCCGATTATCTCGACACCGAAGCCTTTTATTCAAACCTAGAAAACAAAGCCGTCGAGCGAGGCGGTTATCCCGATTTAAACGCCTTACAACACAATTTCAATCAATTCATCAA
>NZ_JBQCXA010000497.1:0-702 GCF_051956855.1 Neisseria sp. P0021.S007 | reverse complement strand
CCGTCGCCCTGACCGCGCAACACGTTATTTCCGCCATGCCGCTGATGGTCGCCGCCCGCATCATCGAAAATCCCGCGCAATACGGTTTGGACATTCCCGAATACGCCCCGTGGTTGGTCGCCAATTTCGAATTGCACAGCTTCCCGAAAGAAAAAAATAACAGCGAAACCGCGTGGGATAACGTCATTTACGGCAGCCAAGGACTCGGCTACGTTATCGCTACCAACCAGCTCATCCGTGTCGCCCGCCCCGAACGCACCATCTTCACCGCCTATGCCGCGCTCAACCACGACACCCCGCAAACCGTCCGCCGCCAACTGCTCGAAGCCACCGACGAAGAACTGCGCGACTTGGCAGCCAAAGACTTGATTGCCGCCTACGGAGAGAGCTTCTGGCAACACGTTTCCCACGTTGATGTTACGGTGCGCGGACACGGTATGAGTGTACCGAAAGCCGGTTATCTGAACGATGCATCTTTGTTAAAAATCAGAAACCGCGCGTCAGGCTTGCTGTTTGCCCACAGCGATTTGAGCGGCTATTCGGTATTCGAGGAGGCTTTGTATTGGGGCGTGGAAGCGGCTAGGAAGGTGTTGGAACGGAGGGATGGTTGATTTTTATGTTGATTGGATTATTTTTCGTCTCGCCTAGCGCGGATGCCAAATAATCGGTGCTATAATCCCGCTTCGTTTGAATATTTAAATC
>NZ_JBQCXA010000496.1:0-702 GCF_051956855.1 Neisseria sp. P0021.S007 | reverse complement strand
CGGATGCTCGACGCAATGGCCATCAGGGTTTCACCCATACGCACCAAATGCTGTCTGCCTAAACGTGAGGCAGTGTCGTTTTTAGCAGAGGCCGTCTGAACTTGTTTTTTCTCAGCCTTACGCTGCACATCCTTACGCACCTGAGTGGCCTGATTACCTGCTGCTTTATTATTTTTCGTTGCAGGCTGTTGGACATTACGTGTCGGCTCGGAGGATTGAGATTCAGTGGCCGGACGGGTACGAACAGATGCAGCATCTTTAGAATCATATCCGGCCGGATCGATAATGGCGGTGTATTCACGCGATTGCGCGCCGATACCTACTTGGAAAACCAAAACAGGATCTTTGATGGCTTGAGAAGAGCGGATAGTAACGACTGCCTTATCGCCTGATTTGCGTACCGCCGCGCGCAAATTGCCATTTGAAATAGTGGCCTTACCGCCATTGAGCAGAGCCTGAGCTTCCTCACCAGTCACAGTGATACTGCCTGTAAAAGGCTCACCCAAATGAGATTGAACATTCAAGCCCCCCAAACCCGCAGAGGCACTGAGCGATGTCATTAAAGCGATAGAAGCTGTAATTAATTTAATATTGTGATGTTTTTTCAAAACGGATCCCCTGTTCGAAAATTATGGTACTAACCAATGTGCCCGCATTCAACCATATATTTACTAGATATTACGTCATGATATATTTTTAACC
>NZ_JBQCXA010000495.1:0-702 GCF_051956855.1 Neisseria sp. P0021.S007 | reverse complement strand
GCGTGGACCGAAGCATGGAATATGTGCTGTAAGATTTTCTCTTACACCAACCACACACTGATGAGCGAAGCCTTGGAAACTTGGCCGGTCGATTTGATGGGCCGTCTGCTGCCACGCCACTTGGACATCATCTTTGAAATCAACGCCTACTTCCTCAATGCCTTACGCGCCATCGGTAACTTCGACGACGACTTTGTCCGTCGCGTATCCATCATCGACGAAACCCACGGCCGTCGCGTCCGCATGGCATGGCTTGCCGTGATCGGTTCGCACAAAGTCAACGGCGTGGCCAAAATCCACTCCGATTTGATGACCACATCCATCTTTGCCGACTTCGCCAAAGTATTCCCAGAACGCTTTACCAATGTAACCAACGGCGTAACCCCGCGCCGCTGGATTAACATCGCCAACCCGGGCTTGACCAAATTCTTGGACAAACATCTGGGCGACGAAGACTGGCGTCTGCATTTGGACAACCTGACCAAGCTCAACGATAAAGTGGACGATGCTTCCGTACAGGCAGAATTCGGTGAAGTGAAAAAAGCCGCCAAAGAGCGCCTTGCTAAATACATCGAAACCGAGCTGGGCATCAAAGTTAATACCGATGCACTTTTCGACATCCAAATCAAACGTATCCACGAGTACAAACGTCAAGCATTGAACGTGATGCACATCGTCGACCGCTACAACAAAATCCTGGAA
>NZ_JBQCXA010000494.1:0-703 GCF_051956855.1 Neisseria sp. P0021.S007 | reverse complement strand
CCATTGACGTGGCCTATCGTTATTTCGCCACGCCCAAACGCAAATTCATTATTGCCGACACGCCGGGACACGAGCAATACACGCGCAATATGGTTACCGGCGCATCAACTGCTGATGCCGCCATTATTTTGGTCGATGCCACGCGCGTCGATTTTTCCGGCAGCGAGCCTGTCCTCCTGCCCCAAACCAAACGCCACAGCGCGATTCTAAAACTTCTGGGCTGCCCCAACATCATCGTCGCCGTCAACAAACTCGACCTGCTCGACTTTGACGAAGCCAAATATCAAGCCATTATCGAGGCCTATCGAAAACTGGCGGAACAAATCGGCCTCAAAGCACAAATCCACTTCCTACCCATCAGCGCCTTAAAAGGCGACAATATCGTCAATGCCAGCAGCCAAACCGCGTGGTATGAAGGTTTGCCGCTTTTGCCTTTGCTTGAAAGCCTACCTGTCAACCGTCAAAATGCCGCTGACCAAGCCGCGCATTTTCCCGTACAACGCGTGGCGCGCCAAGATGGCAGCAGCAGCGACGACTTCCGCGGCTATCAAGGCAGATTGGAAGCAGGCCGTCTGAAAGTGGGCGATGAAGTTAAAGTTTTACCCAGCGGCCATGTTGCCAAAGTTGCCGAAATCTATAATGCAAACGGTAAAACCGAGT
Source organism: Neisseria sp. P0021.S007 (assembly GCF_051956855.1). NCBI lineage: Bacteria > Pseudomonadati > Pseudomonadota > Betaproteobacteria > Neisseriales > Neisseriaceae > Neisseria > Neisseria sp. P0021.S007. Next base: position 43 of record NZ_JBQCXA010000494.1, on the reverse strand, counting down.
CTGCCGAGGCAGGGGAAGTGTTGACTGTCGTTTTGGATACCGA
>NZ_JBQCXA010000493.1:0-704 GCF_051956855.1 Neisseria sp. P0021.S007 | reverse complement strand
CCTGCACGAAGGTGCGGTCGCAGATTTGGGTTTTGAACCACTCGTCGCGGAAGGTTTCCATAAAAAAGCCGCGCGAGTCGCCGAAGACTTGGGGCTCAAGCAGTTTTACGTCAGGAATGGCGGTATCAATGATGTTCATCGTTTTATCTTTCATCTAAAGGCCGTCTGAAAAGTTTCAGACGGCCTCAAACATTATTTTTTTAACAGGCGCAGCAAATATTGGCCGTATTGGTTTTTCGCCATCGGGCGCGCCAGCTCTTCCAGTTTTTCATCAGAAAGCCAACCGTTGCGCCAAGCGATTTCTTCCAGACAGGCGATTTGCAGGTCTTGGATGTTTTGCACGGTTTGGACGAATGAAGCGGCTTCGTGCAGGCTCTCGTGGGTGCCGGTGTCCAACCATGCGAAACCGCGTCCCAAAAGTTGTACCGACAATGAACCGTCTTCCAAATACATTTGGTTGAGGTCGGAGATTTCCAATTCGCCACGGGCGGACGGTTTGATTTGTTTGGCGAATTCGACGACGCGTTGATCGTAGAAGTACAAGCCGGTTACCGCCCAATCGGATTTGGGCTGTTGCGGTTTCTCTTCGATAGACAGGGCGTTGAAGTTTTCGTCAAATTCAACCACGCCGAAACGCTCGGGATCTTTAACCTGATAACCGAATACGGTTGCGCCGTGGGTCTTGGCGGCAGCCTGTTTCAATG
>NZ_JBQCXA010000492.1:0-704 GCF_051956855.1 Neisseria sp. P0021.S007 | reverse complement strand
TCAGCAAACAGACTGCCCTCACCTTTGGCATTGATGCGGTCGCGGGTCATGTAGTACAGACCCAATACAATGTCTTGGGAAGGTACGATAATCGGTTCGCCGTTGGCAGGAGACAATACGTTGTTTGAAGCCAGCATCAGGGTGCGCGCTTCCATTTGCGCTTCCAAGCTCAATGGAACGTGTACCGCCATTTGGTCACCGTCAAAGTCGGCGTTAAACGCGGCACATACCAACGGATGCAGCTGAATGGCTTTACCTTCAATCAGGATGGGTTCAAACGCTTGAATACCCAAACGGTGCAGGGTCGGCGCACGATTCAGCATAATAGGATGTTCGCGAATGACTTCTTCCAAGATGTCCCATACTTCAGGTACTTCTTGCTCTACCAATTTTTTCGCTGCTTTAACGGTAGAAGCTAAACCTTGTTTTTCCAGTTTATGGAAAATGAACGGCTTGAACAGTTCCAAAGCCATTTTTTTCGGCAAACCACATTGGTGCAGACGCAGGTATGGACCTACGGTAATCACGGAACGACCGGAGTAGTCCACACGTTTACCCAGCAGGTTTTGACGGAAACGACCGCCCTTACCTTTAATCATGTCGGCCAATGATTTCAGCGGACGTTTGTTGGCACCGGTCATGGCTTTACCGCGACGGCCGTTATCCAACAGCGAGTCAACCGCTTCTTGCAACATACGTTTTTC
>NZ_JBQCXA010000491.1:0-704 GCF_051956855.1 Neisseria sp. P0021.S007 | reverse complement strand
CGTGATTGTGACCGAGCTGCCGCCGAACGCCAATTCCGCCAAAATCCTTGCCGAAATCGAAGAACAAACCAACCCGAAACCGAAAGCAGGCAAAAAGCAGCTGAACCAAGACCAGCTTAATACCAAAAAGCTGATGCTGGATTTAATCGACCGCGTGCGCGACGAGTCCGACGGCGAACATCCCGTGCGACTGGTGTTCGAGCCGAAATCCAGCCGCATTGATACGGATACCTTCATCAACACGCTGATGGCGCAAACTTCGCTGGAAGGCAATGTGTCCATGAACTTGGTGATGATGGGTTTGGACAACCGCCCCGCGCAGAAAAACCTGAAAACGATTTTGCAGGAATGGCTGGATTTCCGCGTTGTTACCGTAACACGTCGTCTGAAATTCCGCTTGAACCAAGTGGAAAAACGGCTGCACATCCTTGAAGGCCGTCTGAAAGTCTTTCTGCACATCGACGAAGTGATTAAAGTCATCCGCGAATCAGACGACCCGAAAGCCGATTTGATGGCGGTGTTCGGGCTGACCGAAATCCAAGCCGAAGACATTTTGGAAATCCGCCTGCGCCAGTTGGCACGTTTGGAAGGTTTCAAACTCGAAAAAGAATTGAACGAGTTGCGCGAAGAACAAGGCCGTCTGAATATCCTTTTGGGCGACGAAAACGAAAAGCGCAAGCTGATTATCAAAGAGATGCAGGCGG
>NZ_JBQCXA010000490.1:0-705 GCF_051956855.1 Neisseria sp. P0021.S007 | reverse complement strand
CTCCTGCATGTTGCCGTCCGCTACTGTTTTTAACAGCCAATTCAGCCAATTCGTTCAAAAAGGCCTGCCGTTGTGCCAAATCGTCATCGGGTTTGAATTGTCTGCAACGTTCCCAAAACGCATGCAAACCAAGCGCGCCGGTATGCCACAGGTCGGCCATTCGTTTGTACAAATCATCTTTTCCCGCCAGTTTCCCTTGCATGATGTGGAACAGGGTTTCGCTCAACAGGGCAAGCCAAAGCCGCGAATGGTCTTGAAAGCAGGTTTGGAAAGAAGGGATGTCGATGCCTTTGGTATCGGGGGCGGCAGTCAGATTTTCCGACTTGCGAGCCCAGCCTTTGGCAAAGCAATAGCCGATACAGAGTACCGCCCACTCGTAGTTGTTGTCCAGATGCGGCAACGCACCTGCGTGGGTGAGTTTTTCGCGTATGGCTTTGGCTTCGCTGCTGGAAATAATGTGTTTGTCGCTAATCAGGGTATGGAAATAGTCGGAATCCCACTGGCGGTTGTCTGGCAGCAGATACATGTATTGTTCCTTTAATTATTCGAAATAAACATCGGCAGTTACACGTGAACATGCGCCCGCGCTGTCCAGTGATTCGGCTTCCACCAGATAGGTGCGGCCGATATGCGGGTCGAGACGGCGGTACACTTCGGGGGTGATTTCGGTGTCCTGCGACAACAAAATCACCTGCTGTTCCAGCC
>NZ_JBQCXA010000489.1:0-705 GCF_051956855.1 Neisseria sp. P0021.S007 | reverse complement strand
ACCTTGTTCCGCCAAAGTAATCGGTTTCTCAAACAAACTTGCCCACGGCAATTTGCCATAACGCTTGTGGACATCTTCCAGCAGCTTCGTAATCCCCGGCACACCGACCGAACGGCCGCCGACCACCGCTTTCATAAAGCCCATCGGTTTGCCGTTTTCATCCAAGAAAAGTTCCGGTGTTGCCGCTTTCGGCGCTGTTTCACGGGCATCAAACGTCGTCAGCTTTTTCGCCTTATTGTCCCAATACACCAGAAACGCACCGCCGCCCAATCCGGAAGACTACGGCTCAACCAGTCCCAAAGTTGTCTGCATGGCAATCATCGCATCTATCGCACTGCCGCCGCGCTTCAAAATTTCATAACCGGCTTCAGTTGCCAGCGGATTGGCAGACGCCGCCATATAATGCTTGGCGCGGATTAATTTCTGCTCCGTCAGCCCTGTTCCTTGCTCCGGCGCATGGTTATCCACAGATACAGAGGGCAGGGAAACTTGAGGCTTTTGAACCGGCTGTTGCGCACAAGCGGCCAAAATCAAAACGGATAACAGGTTAATACTAAAGGAAAACTTCATATGCACACCCTTATTGAAATATTTTCAGACGGCCTTTTCCCAGCTTAAATAAAAGGAAATATGAAAATAACTTGAAATAAAAAACCATTTGACTATTTCTCTAGTCAATCAGTTCCAATTGGAGAAGTATAAAAC
>NZ_JBQCXA010000488.1:0-705 GCF_051956855.1 Neisseria sp. P0021.S007 | reverse complement strand
ACATCAAGTTTTACGGCTACATTCCCTATGCCGAAATGATGTCGGTTGCCAAGGGCTGCGACATTGCCATCAACGCCATCCAGTCCTATTCAATGGCATCGATTACCAACAAACTCTCCGACTATATGGCTTTGCAAAAACCGATTCTGAACAGCCAAGTCAACGACGAAGTTGCCGAAGTCCTTACCCTGCTGCCGCATGCGAACTACCATTCCGGCGATGTGGACGGTTTCGTTCAAGCCGCCAAAGATATTTTGAAGCGCAAAAGCGATCCTGTTCAGTCCGAAGAAATCGTCGGCCGCTTCAAACGCGACGTTGCCTATCAAAAAATCGTCAACCTGATTGAAAGATTAGCTCATGAATAAATTTTTCAAACGCCTGTTTGACATTGTCGCCTCCGCTTCAGGACTGATTATCCTGTCGCCTGTGTTTTTGATTTTGGTGTACCTCATCCGTAAAAACCTAGGCTCGCCCGTGTTCTTCATCCAAGAGCGGCCGGGCAAAGATGGCAAGCCGTTTAAAATGATTAAATTCCGCTCCATGCGCGATGCAATCGACAAAGACGGCAACCCACTGCCGGACAGCGAACGCATGACCGATTTCGGCAAAAAATTACGTGCCACCAGTTTGGACGAACTTCCTGAATTATGGAATGTCTTAAAAGGTGAGATGAGTCTAGTTGGCCCTCGTCCGCTGCTGATGCAC
>NZ_JBQCXA010000487.1:0-680 GCF_051956855.1 Neisseria sp. P0021.S007 | reverse complement strand
TGGTTGTTGATGGTGATTTTGCCGCCTGAGTTGGCAATGGTGATTTCCCAATCGATTGCCCCGTTTGCGTCGGTGCTTGCATTGATATGCAAATCCTTGACGGCGATGCCTTGTCCGAATTGGAGGGCGTTGTTGCCGTGATTGTCGGAAATGGTGTCGTGTCCCTCTCCGAAGCAGAAGACATAGGTATCATTTCCTGCGCCGCCATACAGGAGATCGTCGTCCAAGCCGCCAAACAGTAAGTCGTCGCCTGAGCCGCCATACAGCACGTCTTTGCCCGATTCGCCATAGAAGACATCGTTGTTTTCGCCGCCGAACAATGTATCATTGCCCGCACCGCCATTGAGATGGTCGTCTCCGCCGTTGCCGAAAATTACATCGTTTCCCGAATCTCCATTGACGGTATCTCTGCCGTCGCCGCCTCTGACGATATCGTCGCCATCGCCGCCACTGATGAAGTTGGTCCCACCGCTGACGAATACGGTATCGTTGCTGCCGCCGGCATAAATGCTGTCGTCGCCGCTTTTGCCGTCAATATGGTCTATGCCGTCAGAGCCTTTGATACTGTCGCTGCCTGCCGTGCCTGTAATATAGGTAACGCTGACGGATTTGAAGCCGGCAGTTTCGTTGGCGTAATAATAATTTTGATCGGGAATATTGCCTGTCTATTATCCACATCT
>NZ_JBQCXA010000486.1:0-706 GCF_051956855.1 Neisseria sp. P0021.S007 | reverse complement strand
CCACCGGCGTGATGCCGCGCGATATGCCTGAGTCCGTATTGGTACGCTTCAGCGGCAAGTTGCAACCGGGCGTAACCCTGCGCGATTTGGTGAGCGCCATTCCGCTTTACGCGATGAAACAAGGTTTGCTCACCGTTGCCAAAGCCGGTAAGAAAAACATCTTCTCCGGCCGCATCCTCGGAATTGAAGGCCTACCTGATTTGAAAGTTGAACAAGCCTTTGAGTTGACCGACGCATCTGCCGAACGCTCCGCTGCAGGCTGTACCGTGAAGCTCAACAAAGAGCCGATTATCGAGTACATGAAATCCAACGTCGTGTTGATGAAAAACATGATTGCCGACGGCTATCAAGACCCGCGCACTTTGGAACGCCGCATCAAAGCCATGGAAAAATGGCTGGCGAATCCAGAGCTGCTCGAAGCAGATAAAGATGCCGAATACGCCGCTGTGATTGAAATCAACATGGACGACATTAAAGAGCCGATCATCGCCTGCCCGAACGACCCGGACGACGTATGCTTCATGTCCGAACGTTCCGGCACCAAAATCGACGAAGTGTTCATCGGTTCGTGCATGACCAACATCGGCCACTTTCGCGCCGCCTCCAAACTCTTGGAAGGCAAGTCCGACATCCCCGTCCGCCTGTGGATGGCGCCGCCAACCAAAATGGATGCGAAAGAGTTGTCTGACGAAGGCCACTACGGTGT
>NZ_JBQCXA010000485.1:0-706 GCF_051956855.1 Neisseria sp. P0021.S007 | reverse complement strand
CCACATGGTTGCCAGCGGTTTGGCCATCAGCGTCATGCCGGCTACCGCATTGACCGAAAACGACCACATGCTTTTCAGCATTATCCCGTTTGAAGGTACTGCACCGCACCGCCGTGTCGTTTTGGCCTATCGCCGCAACTTTGTCCGTCCGAAAGCACTGACTGCTTTGCGCACTGCCATTTTGCAATCGCAACTGACCGGTGTAACGTTCGTCAACGAATAAACCGCAAAACAAAAGGCCGTCTGAATGTTCAGACGGCCTTTTTATTTTTAACCGAATAAAGGATTAGTAGCGGGTATGAACCTGACTGCCGATAACGCCACCCAAAGCCGCGCCACCCAAGGTAGAACCGGTATCGCCACCAATCAAGTTACCTGCCACGCCACCCAATACCGCACCAGCAGCAGTGTTGCGTTGGGTTTGGGTCATATTGGCACATGCACCCAAAGAAGCGGCCAGCATGATCAAGGTCACAGTTTTTGCAAAAGTTTTCTTCATGGTTTGATTCTCCATCAGGGGTTAAGCTGTATATGGAGCAGTATGGCACAACCTTTCATTAATATATTTTCTGATAAGTAAAGACAGATTAAACTAAGATAACGCCCTTGATGAACGGTTAACTTCAAAAACAAACGGAAATTCCAATAGAATATTTATAAAATTTAATATATTTGGCATAAAATTGCGCATACATCAACCGCATTC
>NZ_JBQCXA010000484.1:0-707 GCF_051956855.1 Neisseria sp. P0021.S007 | reverse complement strand
GCGCAACCGCCCAATAGCAGGGTATAAAGAAAGGGAAGATGAAATTTCATGGGAAACCGGTACAAACAATCCCTACCTAAATGACATTTAGGCAGGGATTGAATTGAAATTAGGTTGCTTGAATCAGCTTAGAAGGCAACATAATTTGCCGGATTGACCGGTTTGCCGTTTTGACGGATTTCAAAGTGCAACTGAGTACGAGATGCATCGGTATTACCCATGTGCGCAATGGTTTGACCGCGTTTAACGGTTTGGTTTTCATTAACCAGCAGACGTTGGTTGTGGCCGTATGCGCTCAAGAATGAGGAGTTGTGTTGGATGATGACCAAGTTGCCGTAACCGCGCAAGCCTGAGCCTGCGTAAACGACTTTACCGTCTGCCGCTGCAACGACAGGCTGACCTTGTGTACCAGCAATATCCACGCCTTTGTTGCTGCCGCCGAAGTTGGCAATAACGTTACCGGTAGTCGGACGCTGCCATGTGATGCCGCTGACGTTGCGGCTGCTGCCGGTAGATACGGTTGGTGTATTGGCAGGAGTGCTTGGAGCCGGAGCAGTGGTTGTCGTTGTTGGCGTAGAAGGTTTGCTTGCAGAAGCTGCAGGTGCAACGTAGCCTTCAGGTTTCACGCGCAGGGTTTGACCAATGCTGATGGTGTTGTCGGCCAGGTTATTCCATGCACGCAGATTGTCTTGGGTAATATTGTAACG
>NZ_JBQCXA010000483.1:0-707 GCF_051956855.1 Neisseria sp. P0021.S007 | reverse complement strand
GCACAAGACTCCGCCCGCGGCGTTGCCGTCATCAACCACCCCAATCCCCTGCAAGGCGGCACCAACACCAACAAAGTCATCCAAACCGCTGCCAAAGCCCTCAGCCAACTCGGCTTCCATTGCTACCTGCCCAATTTGCGCGGCGTAGGCAATAGTGAAGGCGAACACGACTACGGCCGCGGCGAAACGCAAGACTGCATTGCCGTTATCGACTACGCCCGCGTGCAACATCCTGACGCGCCGCAATTCGTCCTGGCAGGTTTCTCATTCGGCGGCTACGTTTCCACCTTTGCCGCACAAGCACGCACGCCTGATTTGCTGTTGCTGATGGGCGCCGCCGTCCATCACTACACCGACCGCCCGGAACCATCCGATGTTCCTGATGTCGCCAAAACATTGATGATCCATGGCACGGAAGACGAAGTCGTCGAAATCAACAAAGCCCTGACATGGGCAGAACCACAAGGCCTGCCGGTTGTAACCATTGCCGGTTCGTCCCACTTCTTCCACGGCAAACTCATCGTTTTACGCGATACGATCACACGGTTTGCACCGGCTTTATTAGGCTAAAATCCGGCTACACAATAAAACAAGGCCGTCTGAAAGCTTTTTCAGACGGCCTTGTTTGTATGAAACCTTTATTATCTAAATATCAGGCTCAAGTATTCAGAAATCCATCAAGGATTTTCTACTTAACATATCAATTC
>NZ_JBQCXA010000482.1:0-707 GCF_051956855.1 Neisseria sp. P0021.S007 | reverse complement strand
CCATCGCACCGGGCAATTTATCCAATACTTTGCTCGATTGGGCTTTGATGGTGCTCAATAGGCCGTGCATATCGCGCACGACGTTACTGGCGAGATATTTCGGCAGCGCGCCGACATTGGGGGAAATCGACATTTCGTTGTCGTTGAGGATGACCAGCAAATCGACATCCATATCGCCTGCGCAATTCAGGGCTTCAAACGCCTGACCTGCCGTCATGGCTCCGTCGCCGATGATGGCAACGCTGCGGCGGTTGTTGCCCAACTGTTTGTCCGCAACAGCCATGCCCAAGGCCGCACCGATGGATGTGGAAGAATGGCCTACGCCGAACGCGTCGTATTCCGACTCGCTGCGTTTTGGGAAACCGGCCAAACCGCCGTATTGGCGCATGGTGTGCATTTGATTTTTGCGGCCGGTCAGGATTTTGTGCGGATAGCTTTGATGGCCGACATCCCAGACCAAATGGTCTTCGGGCGTGTCGTACACATAATGCAGTGCCACCGTCAGCTCGACCGCGCCCAAGTTACTGGCGAAATGGCCACCCGTCTTACCGACGGAATCCAACAGAAATTCGCGCAATTCGGCGGCGACTTGCGGCAGCTGTTTTTTCTCCAGACGGCGCAAATCCTGAGGCGTATCGATAATATCGAGCAAAGGGCTTGGGTTCATGATTTTTGGCGGTGATTTTTTGTGTAACGGACGATTATAT
>NZ_JBQCXA010000481.1:0-708 GCF_051956855.1 Neisseria sp. P0021.S007 | reverse complement strand
GTCGTCTGAAAACAAGAAATACCATCCGAAACGATATGCGGCTTACCTGACGAACAAATCCACAAACTCGGCGCAATCTTTGTTGCGACACCTTGTTTTTAGAGTCTTCAGATGTGCAAACAACTGCTGTTTCTCGCTGTCGCTCAGTTTACGTCCTTTATCATCACGGACTTGGTTGTATTTCGGCGTATTTTTGACATCAAAACCACGGTTGATAAAGAAAACCGTTTCCTTACCAGCCGCGTTGCGCACGGTAAGCATCATGCTGCCGCCGTCCGCCGCGATGTCGCATTTGTCTGCAACAATGGCAGTGTAGTCAGTGTACATGGCTGTTCTCGGTTTGGTTTGGCTGTACGCCGTTTGACTCAATAAAACGGCGACAGCAATCGCAATGCAATGTTTCAACATGATTTGCTCCGTTTGCGTTTTCAGAGTGCGTAGCCTGCCTGTGGTACGATCTCTTCCGATTTGCGGCTTCTATGCCGCATCGGACGATTCCTCCTTGACCGCTTCCAACAGCGGTATCAACAGCTCTTCCACCAATCTCTGGAACAACGCTCCTTCCACCGGCTCGGTATCTTCGTTGCCGAACACTAAAGCGACTTCGGTATAGTCTTTTTGCCCTTTGCTGACTTTGTTGCCGTGATAGCTTTCCTTGGCTTTGTTCAGGGCATCTTCCCAGCTCTGTTTTTTGCCGTAGGCTTCGGC
>NZ_JBQCXA010000480.1:0-708 GCF_051956855.1 Neisseria sp. P0021.S007 | reverse complement strand
GATTATGCTGCTTGCCCTACCCGACGCGGACACGTCCTTAAGCGTATGGATTGTCCTGCTGCTCCTCATCGGCATCTGCAACTCCATCCAATTCTCCGCCATGAACACCCTGACCATCGCCGACCTGCGCGCGCACCAAACCGGCAGCGGCAACAGCCTGATGGCAGTCAACCAACAACTCGCCATCAGCCTCGGCATTGCGCTCGGCGCGCTTATCCTGCAAAACTGGTCACAAAGCAGCTTCACCGCAGGCAACCTCCACCTTTCATTCCGCCTTACCCTGCTTTCCATCGGTTTGATTACACTCGTCTCCAGCACCATATTCAGCCGCCTGCACATTTCCGACGGACGCAACCTAACCGACTGAACATTTCCCCAAACCTTAAAGGTCGTCTGAAAGATATTCCCCGCTTTTACCCGCACCACCCATCCGTCAACGCAACTAACGGAAACAGTAAAAACTGCATTTGAACATCCTTTGAAACCTAATACAGACATATCCAAACACTACCCGCCAACACCTACCGAACAATCGAAAAAACAGCCCAAAATTTTTCAGACGCCCCATATTCTTCACAGGAAGCCGCCACACCGAAAAGACAAGCAAAGCAAAAAATGCTATGCTTAACGCTTTCAATCTGTGTGTCTGAAGCAATGAAAAAGTATCTTATCCCTGTTGCTGCCGTAGCCGTAGCAGCCGTACTTGGT
>NZ_JBQCXA010000479.1:0-708 GCF_051956855.1 Neisseria sp. P0021.S007 | reverse complement strand
GATATCCTCTACCGGCAAGCCGCCGCCCTTTTGGAACAATCCAATACCGCCCAAGCCCTGCCCCTGCTGCAACAGGCCGCAGAGCAGGGTTATACGGAAGCTGCTTTTGTATTGGGCAATCATCTGCTGCAAAATGGTCATCCGGAGCAGGCACTTCCATGGCTGGAAGCCGCCGCGGCCCAACGCCATCCCAAGGCACTCTTTATCCTGCTGCAACAACGCGAACACAACGGTACCCCAACAGGACAGCTTCTTAACGAATACGCCTGGCTGGGTGAGCAAGGTCACCCCGAAGCCCAATTAATCCTCATGCGTTACCACGCGCAACGCAACGATCCACAATCCCTCTACTGGGCGGAGCTTGCCGCCGCCCGATATGCCGCGCCTGCGTATTACCATCTGGCACGCCATCATCAACGCCAAGGCGACATTGCGACAGCCATCGAACAATACGAAAAAGCGGCCGCGCTCGGCGTGGCTGCCGCCTGTTGGCAACTCGGTCAAATCTACTTCTACGGCACGGGTATCAGCCCCGACCACGCACAAGCCAAACATTATCTCGAACAAGCCGCGCAAGCCCGCCACATCGCCGCACAAACCCTGCTGGCCGACCTTCTTGCCGCCCAACGCAAGCCCGAAGCCTTAGAATGGTATCGTCGTGCCGCCGATAAGGAGCAAGCGGAAGCACAGGCCAAGCTGGCCCAATAC
>NZ_JBQCXA010000478.1:0-708 GCF_051956855.1 Neisseria sp. P0021.S007 | reverse complement strand
GATATGATTCGTTCCATTATCGGCCGCCAGCTGCAAAAAAGTGTCATGTACCGCTGCCGCAACTGCCACTTCAAATCCCAAGTCTTCTTCTGGCACTGCCCAGCCTGCAACAAATGGCAAACCTTTACGCCGAATAAAATCGAGATTTGATAAAGCGTTAAGCATCAAAGAAGGCCGTCTGAAATCTTTTCAGACGGCCTTTTTATTACAAAGCAAAATATCAAAACAGCTCAAAACATAGGCGCACACACCGGCAATATTTGCTCAACAACGCTGCTCTGCCCATGCCAACGCCGCTACAATCTGCGCCTCAATATCGGCATTAAATTCGCCGGCACGGTACGCATCGCGCAATTCCGTGCGACGGGTTTCATTTGCCGCAATTTGGTTTAACACCACTTGCGGAAACTCGTTAAACACAGGCCCTTCCTCTTCATGCCCCATCAAAAACAGCGCTGGAATTTTTTGATTGGCGCGGACGATTTCCTGTTGGCACGGATTATCGAAACGGCTGCTGTCGTCGAAATCGCTGCGGGCAATATAGTTGATGCGGATACGGGGGTTCAACTCCGCCATTTTTTGAATAAACGGCACAAACACGCGGCAATCTGGACAATATGGCGCAGCGGCAAGCAGCCCGTGTTGCGGACGGCTGATCTTTTTGACCTCCGCTACCGTTTGCGCCGACAGCTCGGTCGCCTGATAGAG
>NZ_JBQCXA010000477.1:0-708 GCF_051956855.1 Neisseria sp. P0021.S007 | reverse complement strand
CCGTTTCGGGCGTTCTCTTCCTTAGCCGGTACTTTCCATTGGTGCTGGCCGATGATTTGGCCGTTGCCGTTGTAGTCGAAGCAGGTAATGCTGTGACTGTTGGCGGCGCGGACGAGGTTGCCGTCCAGGTCGTATTGGTAAGCGGTTTCCTGAACCTTGTCGTTATCGCGGGCAAGGGTGTGGATTAAACGTCCCAATACATCGCGTTTGAACTCGGTAATCCGCAGCGGGGTTTGGCTGTCGAGGCCGTCTGAAAGCGGGGCGGCTTCTTTTTTGGGGACGGGTTGTCCGCCCAGCTGCGCCATCAGTTTGGCGGCAAGGGAGGCTTCGTCGCCGAATTCACGCTGTTCAATCAGTTCGTTGCCGGCATTGTAGCGGTAGCCGGTCAGCTTATGGTCGAAACCGCTTTCTGCAATCAATCGGTCGAGGATGTCGTAGGCAAAGCGGTAGCGCGCACCGTTTTCATTGGTGAGGCCGACTAGGCGGCGGGCTTTGTCGTAATGGTAGCCGAAGGTATGGCCCAGCGCATTGGTGCGTTGGGTCGGCAGACCGTCCTGGCCGTATTCGTAGGAGGTGGTGTGGCCTTCGCCGTCGGTATGGGTGGTCAAACGACCTGCAGCATCGTAGCCGAAGGTCTCTTTGCTGCCGTCTGGATAGAGGGCGAGGGTGAGGTTTTGATTGGCGTCGTAGTGGTATTCGGTGTGCTGT
>NZ_JBQCXA010000476.1:0-710 GCF_051956855.1 Neisseria sp. P0021.S007 | reverse complement strand
GTTTCAGACGGCCTGATAATCCGTTCCTTGTTACATAGAGGAGCGGATTTTCTAACAACAAACATCTACCATACAAAGGAACCCCAAACATGCAACTCATCTTCGGAGCCAACGGGCCGTCCGGCCGCGCCTATATCCGCACATTGACTGACTCAGCCGATACCGTCGCCGTATTGAGAAGGCCGTCTGAAGACAGCTTTTTTGTCGAACACAATATTCAAACCGTCGTCGCCGATGCGCTTGATGCCGACGCACTCGATAAAGCGTTGGCACAATACCGTCCCGATACTGTGATCAGTTTTGTCGGCGGCAAAAACGAAGAGGGCATCCGCAGCGATGCGCTGGGCAATATCAACATCATTGCTGCTACGAAAGCCACCAATCCGAAAGCCCGCTTTGTATTGATTACCAGCATGGGTTGCGGCGAACAATGGGACATGATGAGCGAGCCGTTTAAACAGGCACTCGGCGAAGCCGTCCGTGCCAAAACAGAAGCCGAAATCTATCTCAAACAAAGCGGTTTGAATTGGACCATCTTGCGCCCCTGCGGCCTTGCCGATGGAGAAGATAATGCCTATACCTTGACACAAAATGCCCAAGAAATTCCGCAAAAATACATGACGCGCAACGGCTTGGCCGCTGCCGTTGCTACCATTGTCGGCCAAGCGGACAGCAAGGGCGAAACGTATAGCGTTGGTGCGGCATAACCG
>NZ_JBQCXA010000475.1:0-710 GCF_051956855.1 Neisseria sp. P0021.S007 | reverse complement strand
TATATAAAGAGGCGGGCAAATATGCCCGCCTTGTTTTTAATATTTCTGCAAACCTTCTACCTTGATTTCTTTGGCATTGGCATGGATGAAGGCTTGAGTCGCTTTCATCGTGGCTTGGATGCGCGGATCGTTCCAGCGCACGATTTGGTTGTTTTCATCACGCTTGTCCGACCAGATAATCACGCCGTCAGTGTATTTTTTGCTGATTTCGAGCATTTTGCGCCAACGGACGGGATCGATGAATTGTTTGAAATAAGGACTGTTGGTGGCCGAATAATATTGCGGCCAGATGTAGCCGATGATTTTTTTGTTGGGAAAGCGTTGATGGATGTCGTCAACGGCGGTTTTCACGTCTTTTTCCCATTGCACCAAATCGGGGGAAGTGATGTAGAACACTGGATTGGCATAGTCGCTGATGGCGGCGGTGGGCGCACGGCGTTTGCTGACTTGCCGCCATTTTGTCAAGATGGCTTCGTTGTCAACGTTGGGACGGTAGTGTCGGATGCCGTGCAGGTGTTCGGAGGGCATGCCGTAGTTGCTGATGACGGCGCGCGGGTTTTCTTCTCTGAAGATTTGGTACATCCGCGCGAAGTCAGTTCTCAATTCGTCGGGCGTCAGCAGCTGGCCGTATTTTTCGGCAAACCAGCTTTCGATGTCGGTAGAAATGGTGCGGTAGCCTTCGCGGCGCGATTGTTTGGCCAATTCACGGA
>NZ_JBQCXA010000474.1:0-710 GCF_051956855.1 Neisseria sp. P0021.S007 | reverse complement strand
GATTTAATGTTCAGATAATTTTACACGGCTTATGTTTATCGTTCAAAACTTCAGACGGCTTCTTTCGGGCCGAAATGCTTCCATGCATCGTCGCGCATTCCGATAAACCCTGCGTCTTCAGGGAATCGCTCTATCGCGTCTTTCAAAGTGGAAAGCAAGTTTTGCGATAAGGCTTTTGCCAAATATTCTTCCTCATTGGCTTCGGCCGCTTTGTCAGGTTGCTGCGCCAGACCGATTGCACGGGTTTGATGGCCATGAGCCAAATAGTTGAGCGCAATGATTTTTTGTGCCCAAAGCTGAGGAACATCCGGATTGTCTTGCAGCAATACCGACAAAATCGATACGGCAACGGTCAAGCGTCCACCGTTCATACGCAAGTCCAACGACTGGTTGGGCGGCAAAGTGCTGAGCATTTCTGCCATGCGGAACCAAAACTCGCCACTGGCCTGCTCCGGCGCTTCTATTTTCAGCATGTCATAGTTGAATTCTTGCTCATCTTCTCTTACCAGCTTCGCCACGTCGGCAAGCAATTTTTGTTCTTCACGGCTCAAATGGCGGAAATCATTCATGTCTTTTCCTTTCAGACGGCCTTAAGCTTTAAACGCAACACGTACTCTGTCCAAATCTTCCTGCGTATCCACACCGGTAGCAGGCGCTTCTTGGGTGATTTCAACAGCAATCGGATAACCGTGCCACAGGACGCGCAACTG
>NZ_JBQCXA010000473.1:0-711 GCF_051956855.1 Neisseria sp. P0021.S007 | reverse complement strand
GTTTCAGATACCTCTGCTTTAGCCGACGTATCAATTTCCTTGTTTTCTACGGTTTTTTTCTCAATTGGCGCAGTTGTATTTGATACTTCCGGTGTCGCCGAGCCAGCATTTGTGCGATCAGATTTCTCGGTATCTGTCTGTTTGGCATCCTCAGTTTTCACACTTTCTTTAACAAGGTCGTCTGAATTTGTATTGTCTTCAGACTTTTTACTGTCTTCCAATTGATTAGTCTGTGTAACTTCAGGATAAGGAATCGGCTCTTCTGACTTGCCTGCCGTTTCTTCCGGTTTGTCCTGTTCTGCCTTAGCTTGTTGGGATTCCGTAGCCTTTAATTTCGAATTGTCTTGTTTAGACTCAGGCTTCTCTCCTGTCGAACCTGATTTCTGCTGAGTAAGCGGATACTCTCGAATAACGACTTCGGCAGGCGGGGTTTCGGTATGCGGTACATGGCAGCTCTCGCCCATTTTGATGAAATCAATGCCTGAAATCAAAAAATTGGTGTTTTCCAGATTGCCTCTTAATCCGACATAGATTGGTGTGTTTTCAGGCGTATTTTTTCTGACGCTGATGATTTCCGCTGCGGCTTCATAGCCGTTTCCGCTACCGGGAAGCAAAGTGTAATTGTTTTTCAAATCACAACTTCGAATCCGGACATAATTGTTTTGAGTGACCAACATGCCTTCCAGCTCTTTGGCAAAGGCGGTTTGAGCG
>NZ_JBQCXA010000472.1:0-712 GCF_051956855.1 Neisseria sp. P0021.S007 | reverse complement strand
GTATAAACACTTAGGCCGTCTGAACATATGTGCTATATTTCAGACGGCCTTTTTTCACATCAAAAGCAACACAAAATGGATCAACCCGATTTCTTCCCCATTCCCAGCCCCTGCATCGGCGTTTGCGAAGCCAATGCCAAAGGTTATTGCAAAGGCTGCCTGCGCAGCCGGGAAGAGCGCTTGTACTGGCTCCAGATGACCGACAGCCAAAAACATCAAGTCATGCACCTTCTATCCCTCAGGAAGGCCAAAATCCGCAACCGCAAACAGGAAAAAACCGAAACGGGCGAACATCCGGTTCAAAACCTGCTCGATTTCTAAATTGCCCTTGCCTACCGCACACCACAATAAGGAAAAACATGAAAAAACTGCTTGCCTGTCTGCTGATACCATTTACCGCCCTCGCCTTAGGTACCTGCAAACCCGCTGCAACTTTACCCGAAAGCAAACCTGCCGAACTCAATTGGCAGCAGCCTAAACTCACCAGCAATGTTTGGAAAATCAGCAAAGAAGGCCAACCCGATTCCTATCTGCTCGGCACCATCCACATGGGGAAAACCAATCAGACCTTGTCTTCCGATGCCCTCAAACTGTTGCAATCCACCAACCAACTGACCACAGAAGTTGACGCATTGCCGGACAGCAGTCCGGAAACAAAAAAAATGTATCAAAAATACTTCAAAGAGGTCATGAGTACCGAACCGCTCAGTCG
>NZ_JBQCXA010000471.1:0-713 GCF_051956855.1 Neisseria sp. P0021.S007 | reverse complement strand
CGCCCTAGCCTCGCAAGAACTCGGCCGAACCACCCGCTTCAACAAAGAAGCCCTGGCCGCCTACCTCGACTTCGCACACTCAGATCAAGCACCATGGCGCAGCAACTTCCGCGACCTCGCCGCCAGCATCATGCGCCTGGCCACACTCGCGCCGCAAGGCAGGATACAGGTAGAACAAGTCCAAGCCGAAATCGAACGCCTCAAATGGTTATGGTCGGAAGAACCTTTTTCAGACGGCCTCTTACATAAAAGGCCGTCTGAAAAAGCACAAGACTATCCCGATAAAGTCGATTGGGACACATTGGATTTGTTCGACAAGCTACAACTGCAACACGTTATCGATGAATGCCGCAAACACCTCAACATGGCCGCCGCTGGCCGTGCATTGTTCAACGTCTCCCGAACAGAAAGAGCAAAAGTCAATGACAGCGACCGATTGAGGAAATATTTACAGCGATTCGGATTAGAATGGGGAGATATTTAAATAGAGTGTGCAAGCTAGCTCATTTTGATAGCATTATTTTTCATCATTTATAAAAAACAAAAGGCATCAATCCGATGCCTTTTATTTTCGTTAACATGAAAAATTAATGTTCATACCAACATTTGATCGATTCACGAATCACTTCCTTGGCTTACTTCAAAAATGCCACATGATAGGCAATATGCTCACCAATAAAACTGGCGATGAAGTAATAGCTATGATCGTAGCC
>NZ_JBQCXA010000470.1:0-713 GCF_051956855.1 Neisseria sp. P0021.S007 | reverse complement strand
GAATCTGCCCGCTTTGATACGGAAACCTTACGCCGACAACTCAAACTTCCCGCAAAAAACGCGCCCGAATGGCTGCTTTTCGGCTATCAAAGCGATATTTGGGCAAAATGGCTGACCATGTGGCAACAGGCCGGCCACCCCATTACCTTGCTGCTTGCAGGTACACAAATCATCGCCAGCCTGAAAAACAGCGGCCTAGTACCGCAAAACGCCCTGCTTGAAGACGGCGATGTGTATCAGAGCGAACACATTACCCTGATCAAAATCCCTTTCGTTGCCCAACAAGATTTCGACAAACTGCTCAATCTTGCCGACGGCACCGTCATACGCGGCGAAGACAGCTTTATTCGCGCCCAGCTTGCCGGAAAGCCTTTCTTTTGGCACATCTATCCGCAAGAAGAAAATATCCATCTCGACAAGCTGCACGCTTTTTGGGATAAAGCGCATCAGGTTTATCCGGATGTTGTCGCCACGGCACACCGCCTCCTTTCCGACGAACTCAACAACGGCGAAGCACTCAGCGACAGCCAGCGCCTGCAAGCATGGCAAACCCTGACGGCACACCAAAATGAATGGCGCCAAAGCGCGGCAAAATGGCGGGACGGACTTTTTGCCCAAAAAAGTGCCGTTGAAAAACTTGCCGCCTTTATTTCAAAGCACAAAAAAATACGCTAAAATAGCGCGTTTTATTACAACCGATTTGATTGGAAAAC
>NZ_JBQCXA010000469.1:0-714 GCF_051956855.1 Neisseria sp. P0021.S007 | reverse complement strand
ACTCAAGCCCCGAAAATTTTGGCAGTTTGGAAAGAAATAATGATTAAATTCAAAAATGTACACAAACATTTTAAAGATTTGCACGTTATCAACGGCGTGAATCTGGAAGTTAAACAAGGCGAAGTGGTCGTTGTATGCGGCCCTTCAGGCAGTGGCAAATCTACGCTGATTCGTACGGTAAACCAACTCGAGCGCATTGAAAGCGGCGAGATTTGGGTGGACGGCATCAATGTTGCCGATCCGAAAACCGATTTGAACGAGGTGCGTGAAGAAGTGGGCTTTGTGTTCCAAGGCTTCAATCTGTATCCGCATTTGACTGTCTTGGAGAACATTATTCTTTCTCCGATGAAAGTAAAAAACCAAAGCCGTGAAGAGGCGGAAAAGAAAGCAATGGAGCTTTTGGAACGCGTCGGCTTGGCGCATAAAAAAGACGCGCTGCCCGGCCAGCTTTCCGGCGGTCAGCAGCAGCGTGTGGCGATTGCACGCGGTTTGGCGATGGAGCCGCGCGTGATGTTGTTTGACGAGCCGACTTCTGCGCTTGACCCTGAAATGGTCGGCGAAGTATTAAAAGTGATGAAAGACTTGGCGGAAAGCGGTATGACCATGATGTGCGTAACCCATGAAATGGGTTTTGCGCGCGAAGTCGCCGACCGTGTGATTTTTGTCGATAAAGGCCAGATTCTGGAAGATGAAACGCCGGAAGAGTTTTTTACC
>NZ_JBQCXA010000468.1:0-715 GCF_051956855.1 Neisseria sp. P0021.S007 | reverse complement strand
CAATATGCCCGTATTGGACGTGATTTCCGCCGGCGCGCAGGCTGCACTGAACACCAAGCGCAACAACAAAATCGGCATCATCGCCACCAATACCACCGTCAACAGCAACGCCTATGCCCGCGCCATCCACGCCCAAAACCCCGACACGCTTGTGCGCACGCAGGCGACGCCGCTGCTCGTGCCGCTGGTGGAAGAAGGCTGGCTTGACCATGAAGTAACCCGCCTGACCGTGCGCGAATATCTCAAACCGCTCTTGGTGGATGACATCGACACACTCGTCCTCGGCTGTACCCACTTCCCGCTGCTCAAGCCCCTGATCGGCAAAGAAGCGCAAAACGTCGCCCTGGTCGACTCCGCCATCACCACCGCCGAAGCGACCGCCCAAGCGCTCGCCCAAGCAGGGTTACTCAACACTGAAAACGACAGCCCCGACTACCGCTTCTACGTCAGCGACATCCCCCTGCGCTTCCGCACCATAGGCGAACGCTTCCTCGGACGCAGCATGGAACAAATCGAAATGGTTTCGCTGGGATAAGGCGTATCCCGCCCTCCGAAACAAAAGGTCGTCTGAAAACCGATATCCAGGTTTTCAGACGACCTTGCCGCGTAAAATACGCTACAATACGCTCTATTTCAAGCTTCTAAAATTAAAAGGAAAATTCAATGTTCAGCTTCTTCCGCCGCAAGAAAAAACAGGAAACGCCCGCTCAAGAAG
>NZ_JBQCXA010000467.1:0-715 GCF_051956855.1 Neisseria sp. P0021.S007 | reverse complement strand
ATACTGCCGCCGTCTCGCCACCACGCTTGCCGATACGCGTACTGTTATCGACAATCTGAAAACCGAACCCGTCGGCGAATTACGTATTTCCCTGACTTCCACCGTCATCGGTTCCCGCGCTTTTCAGACGGCCTTTTCGCGATTGCAAACCGAGTTCCCAAAAATCCGCCCCGTCCTCAATTTCAGCGATACCTTGGACGACCTGCAACACAATCAGACCGACATCGCCATACGCGGCGGCGACCGCGCTTTGGACGATCCCAATCTTATCGCGCGTCATCTCGTTACCTGGCAGTCCACCATTTGCGCCGCGCCCGATTATCTCGACCGGCATCCGCCCATTACCCATCCCTCGCAGCTTCACGCTCACCGCTGGCTGCATTTTTTACCTGTTCGCACCACCTTGCAAAACGGTGAAGAAAGCTATTACCTCGACGTCGCCGACAGCATTGCCTGCACGCATCTTGCCGCTGTCCGCAGCCTGACCGAAAGTGGATTTGGTTTGTCTTTGCAGGTGGGCGGCGAAGTGAGGGAAAAAATTGCACAAGGCCGTCTGAAAGCGGTTTTGCCCGAATGGACATTGCCGCCGGTTAGCCTTTATTTGGTGACGCCTTATCGTGTGCAGTCTGCCAAAACCGAGGCTGCCGTGCGCATTTTTACCGAGAGTTTTGCCAAGGAAGGGGATTTATGAGCGCGGAAAATTGGAGCGTTTACC
>NZ_JBQCXA010000466.1:0-716 GCF_051956855.1 Neisseria sp. P0021.S007 | reverse complement strand
AATCCCAACAACTTCGCGTGTTTACTTCAATAATTTATTTTGATTCGCGTATTTTAGAGCATTCCAACTAATTCAGATTCGGGACAACCCAAATACCCCATTTGAAACGCTCCAATCCGCTTCCGATTTATTCCGCTTTCCCTAAAATCATCGCATCGCCATAGCTGAAAAAGCGGTATTCCTGTTCCACCGCATGGCGGTAAACGCTGCGGATATGCTCCATACCCGAAAACGCGCTGACAAGCATCAGCAAGGTTGATTTGGGCAGGTGGAAATTGGTAATCAATCGGTCGGCAACATTGAAGCGGTAGCCCGGCGTAATGAAAATATCGGTATCGCCGCGACCGGCTTTCAGACGGCCTGTCTCGCGTGCAGCGGATTCCAAGGCGCGCATGGAGGTTGTGCCCACTGCCCACACCTTATTGCCGCGCGCTTTGGCGGCCTCAACGGCGGCAACGGTCTCGGCCGGTACGTCAAACCACTCGCTGTGCATTTTGTGTTCTTCAATTTTATCGACGCGTACGGGTTGGAATGTGCCGGCACCGACGTGTAGGGTCACTTCTGCGGTTTCTACGCCTTTGGCTTTCAGACGGCCCAATAACTCATCGGTAAAGTGCAAACCCGCCGTCGGCGCGGCCACTGCGCCTTGATACTTGGCGTACACGGTCTGATAGCGGCTGTCGTCTTCATCATCGGCCGCGCGTTCGATATAAGGC
>NZ_JBQCXA010000465.1:0-717 GCF_051956855.1 Neisseria sp. P0021.S007 | reverse complement strand
CCACATCATCTTCGAAATCGTCTTCGATAAACAGACCGTCTTGAATTTTTTCAGACGGCGTTACTTTAGTTGTAGCAACCGCAGCAGCTGAAGCAGCAACATTTTTCTGTACAGCCTTTTCTTCATCCTTACGGCTTACAGGCGCTGCTTCCGGCTCATCTTTACGTTTACCGGCAGCTTTCAACAACAACCAAGCAGCAATAAGGGCTGCACCGCCTGCCAATAACCATTTCCATAAATTACCATCTGATTCGCTTTCTGTTTGCTCCGCGACAGAATCAGTGGTTGCAACAGGCTCAGAAGCCACTATATTCTCTTGAGCATCGGAAGCCATAGCTTCTTGAATATCGGACGCAGGAACAGTCGATGCGGCTTTTTCATTAACCGCTGCAGATGCTGCTTGTTCTGTTTGTTCAGCTGAAGCTTGTTTTACTTCTTCCTGTTGCTGTGTATTTACGCCAGCATCTTTAACCTGAGCTTCAGTTTGAGCATCAGGCTGAACAACAGGTTTTTCTGTTTTAGCCTCTGTTGTATTAGCGGTTTCATTAGCTTTTTCTGTTGCCGTATTAGTTTTAGCAGGAGCAGAAGCAGCCAAGCGTTGCAATTCGCTACGGTTTGGAATATTCAGTACTTTACCTGCCAACATACGGTTGGCATTATTATCAATAAACACATCCGGGTTGGCATTTACCAAAGCCTGGATGGTTTGATCCAAGG
>NZ_JBQCXA010000464.1:0-719 GCF_051956855.1 Neisseria sp. P0021.S007 | reverse complement strand
GTAGAAAGCCTGCCGTAATGGCGGGTAGATTTGGGTTGTTTGCGACAAATTCAAGGGAAAAAGTAAAAAATTCTATGCAGTCTTTCCAAATATTTTCATACGCAAAAATGCCCGATCACTTATTTTTCAGACGGCCTGACATACAAACTGCAAAATTCGTTTAAAAACAACACAATTTCTTTACAAATGCAGCACAACTCTTTACAACTATTCCTTTTTAATGCATTATTATAAATGATGATTATTCTTAATTGCATATTTTAAAGATAATTCCTCTTTGATTTGGATTTGCTTTTATTTTTTTATTACTGTCATTTTATTAAGGACATTTTCAATGAATACGCCCCTGTTCCGACTAAGCCTGCTGTCACTGACACTGGCAGCCGGTTTTGCACACGCAGAAAATGAAGCCAAAGACAATGTTGTGCTTGATACCGTTACCGTTAAAGGTGACCGCCAAGGCAGCAAAATCAAAACCAATATCGTCACCCTTCGTCAAAAAGACGAAAGCACATCAACCGATTTGCGCGAATTATTAAAAGAAGAACCTGCCATCGATTTCGGCGGCGGTAACGGCACATCCCAACACATGACCTTGCGCGGCATGGGTCAGAACTCTGTCGACATCAAGGTGGACAACGCCTATTCCGACAGCCAAATACTGTATCACCAAGGCCGTTTCATCATCGACCCTGCGCTGGTCAAAATCGTCTCCGTAC
>NZ_JBQCXA010000463.1:0-719 GCF_051956855.1 Neisseria sp. P0021.S007 | reverse complement strand
GTTCAATACATTGCGCAATGTCAGTAGTCGTTTGATTCATCGTGATGTCTTTCTTTGAGTTTGTTTTTAAATAGATTTATTTTTAGATGATGAGGCCGTCTGAAACTCTTCAGCTTTCCCGATAGTGACACACCCAGCGGTCGGTTTTCTCTGAAAGCGTCTCAAGATAGGCGGCAAGGGTGTCGTATTGTGCTGCGGTGCTGTCCAAGCGTTTGATTTCCCGGCGTGTTTGTTCGCCTTCGGGCATTTCGTCGATGTACCAGCCGATGTGTTTTCGGGCGATGCGTACTCCGGCCACTTCGCCATAAAATTCATGCATGGCGCGGATGTGGTTCAAAATGGTGGCGTTGCATTCTGCCAAGCTTAAGGCCGGTGGCAAAACGCCGTGTTCGGCGTAATGTTTTAAATCACGGAAAAGCCACAGTCTGCCTTGTGCGCCGCGCCCTATCATGATGCCGTCTGCGGCGGTTTGCTTGAGGACGGCGGCGGCTTTTTGTGGCGAAGTAATATCGCCGTTGACCCAAACGGGGATGTTCAGACGGCCTTTGGTTTCGGCAATCAGTTCGTAACGCGCTTCGCCTTTGTACATCTGCGTACGGGTGCGGCCATGAATGGCAAGGGCTGCGATGCCTGTTTCTTCGGCGATTTTGGCGATGGTCGGCAAGTTTTGATGTTCGTCATGCCAGCCCAAACGGGTTTTGAGGGTAACGGGTACGTCC
>NZ_JBQCXA010000462.1:0-720 GCF_051956855.1 Neisseria sp. P0021.S007 | reverse complement strand
TTTCAATATCGTGCGTCACCATAATGCTGGTCGAGCGCAAAGCCTTGTTGACGCGGCTGATCAAGTGGGCAATCACGCCCAAGGAAATCGGATCGAGGCCGGTAAACGGCTCGTCGTACAACATAATTTCAGGGTCGAGCGCAATCGTGCGGGCAAGCGCGACGCGGCGCGACATCCCGCCGGAGAGTTCGGACGGCATCAGGTTTTCCACGCCGCGCAGACCGACCGCGTTCAATTTCAACAAAACCAAATCGCGGATCACCGCTTCAGGCAGGCGCGTCAGTTCGCGCATCGGAAAAGCGATATTGTCGAACACCGACAAATCGGTAAACAGCGCGCCATGCTGGAACAACACGCCCATACGGCGGCGGTGTTCATACAGTTCGTCAGCCGAAAAGCCCGCCAAATCACGTCCTTCAATCAAAACCTTACCTGACTGCGGATGAATCTGACCCGTAATCAGCCGCATCAGCGTGGTTTTACCGCTGCCCGAGCCGCCCATTACGGCGGCGAAGTTTCCTTGGGGAATGCTGAAATTGATATTGTTCAGAATCGGACGGTCGCCATACGCGAAGGCAACGTCTTTCATTTCGATGAAGGGTACGGAACTCATGAAGGGGAAGATAAGGCGGGATGTATTTTAATTACTTGCATTGTAAAGCTTATCAAGGTGTCGGGCAATTTTCAGACGACCTTATCAAGAAAACGTCTGTAAAGAAG
>NZ_JBQCXA010000461.1:0-720 GCF_051956855.1 Neisseria sp. P0021.S007 | reverse complement strand
ATGCCGGAGGTTACACTGTTGTCAAAGCCGAAAGGCGCGCCGATGGCGGCTACCCATTCGCCCGGTTTCAAATCTTTCGGATTGCCGATTTTGACAACCGGCAAGTCTTCTTGTGGCTCGATTTTTAAGAGGGCAACGTCGGATTGGGCGTCTGAGCCGACCAGTTTGGCCGTGTATTCGCGTTTGTCGTTGAGCAGGACTTTGATATTGCCCATGCCGGCAACCACGTGGGTATTGGTCAGGATATAGCCGTCTTTGCTGATGATGAAGCCGGAACCGAAATTCAAAGCGTCGCTTTCGGTATCTTCTTGCGGCATGTCGGGCATATTGGGAACAAGGCGCTTGAAGAACTCGTAAAACGGATCGTTGTCGGGGAATTGGCTCAGATCCATGCTATGGTCGTCATCCGGTGTCGCAGAGCGTTTTGCCGGTGTCGCTTGAATATTGACGACGGCCTGTCCTTCGTTTTGTACCAGTTGGGCGAAGTCGGGCAGCAACATACCGACTTTTCCGTCATCGGTATTGGTTTCTATGCGTTGAACGAGTTCTTTGTTTTCGTCTTTGCCGAAAAAGGTGCTGACTTTGTCGCAACCTGAAAGAAGGGAAGCTGAGAGAACAGCAAGGGCCAGATATGTGTTTGTTTTAATATTCACGAAAGTTCCTTTTGCCGGCGCCTATCGTATTGTCGGCATGCGTTTGAATCGGCAGGCAGTTTTATTG
>NZ_JBQCXA010000460.1:0-721 GCF_051956855.1 Neisseria sp. P0021.S007 | reverse complement strand
ACCGAAGTCGGCGCAAAAATTTTTGCCGACAGTGCGGCAGACATTAAAAAACTTAGCTTAGAACTGGGCGGCAATGCGCCGTTTATCGTGTTTGACGATGCCGATTTAGACAAAGCCGTCGAAGGTGCGCTCGCCAGCAAGTTCCGTAACAGCGGTCAGACCTGCGTCTGCACCAACCGCGTTTACGCTCAATCCGGCATTTACGAGGAATTTTGTCACAAATTGAGTGAAAAAGTGGCTGCGCTCAAATTGGGCAACGGCTTGGAAGATAACGTAAACCAAGGACCGCTGATTGAGGAAAAAGCGGTGGAGAAAGTAGAGCAGCACATCGCCGACGCATTGGCTAAAGGCGCAAGTTGCCTGACCGGCGGCAAACGCAGCGCATTGGGCGGAACGTTTTTTGAGCCGACCGTTTTAAGCGGCGTTACGGCGCAAATGGCGGTAGCTCACGAGGAAACCTTCGGACCTTTGTGTCCGGTGTTCCGTTTTGAAACCGAAGCCGAAGTCGTCGAGGCTGCAAACAATACGGAATACGGTTTGGCAGCTTACCTTTTTACCTCCGACACCGCCCGTCAGTGGCGCGTCGGCGAAGCCTTGGAATACGGCATGGTCGGCATCAATACGGGCTTAATCATTAATGAAGTGGCACCGTTTGGCGGCGTGAAACGCAGCGGTTTGGGACGCGAAGGTAGCAAATATGGTGCGGACGAGTATTTAGAAT
>NZ_JBQCXA010000459.1:0-721 GCF_051956855.1 Neisseria sp. P0021.S007 | reverse complement strand
TCCGCATCCCGCGCAACGTCCTGACCGTCTGCTTGGGCAAATCCACCTACGCCCGCTGCGGCATCATCGTCAACGTTACCCCGTTCGAGCCGGAATGGGAAGGCTACGTTACCCTCGAGTTTTCCAACACCACTCCCCTACCCGCCAAAATCTACGCAGGCGAAGGCGTAGCGCAAGTCCTCTTCTTCGAAAGCGACGAAATCTGCGAAACCTCCTACAAAGACCGCAACGGCAAATACATGGGTCAAACCGGCGTTACCCTGCCGAAAACCTGATGATGGCAGCCTGCCGCCCGTCTTTTACAGACATTAAGGGCATTATAGTGGATTAACTTTAAATCAGGACAAGGCGACGAAGCCGCAGACAGTACAGATAGTACGGAACCGATTCACTTGGTGCTTCAGCACCTTAGAGAATCGTTCTCTTTGAGCTAAGGCGAGGCAACGCCGTACTGGTTTAAAGTTAATCCACTATACAAGGTATTTTTCGTTGAAAATCCCATGTTAGAAAGGACACCCATGAGCTTCCAAGACAACCTCGCCGCCATGCCTGACATCGGTCATTTGAGCGGACTCGACATCCTCGACGCACAAGGCAAAGCCGTCCATCACATCCCCAATGCGCCCGGCAAGCAAGGCTCGCTGAAACTCTACAACGCTTTGGCATTGAATTTCGTCGGCAAACTCGATGCAACTGCTGCTGCGCAGGGTTTGGATTGGTT
>NZ_JBQCXA010000458.1:0-722 GCF_051956855.1 Neisseria sp. P0021.S007 | reverse complement strand
AACCAACACACCCAACAATAACCAAACCAACCAACAAACCCCCACCCCCCAAAACCCCCCAAACAACAAAACCAAACCCCACAAACAACCAACACAAACCAACCCCACACACCACCACACCCCCACACCCCACCCACCAACACCCCAACCCCAAACAACCCCCCAACCCCAAAAAACAAAAACACCCACCCAAACCCCCCCCAAAAAACACCACCCAAAACAAAAACAAAACAAAACACCCCCACCAACACACAAACACCAACCAACACCCACCAACCCCCCACCAAAACCACCCAAAAACCAACCACAAACACAAACACCAAACCAACCACCCCCACCACCCCAACAACCACCACCCCAACCACACACACCACAAACAACACCAACAACCACACCCACAAACACCCAAACAACACCAAAAAAGAGCACACACCACCCACACCCAAAACAGCCCAACCAACACCCAACCCAACACACCCCCCCAAAACGAGACACCCCCACACCGCCAAGCAAACCGAACAGCCCCCTCAAACAACCCTTCAACGATATCCCGTTCAACCGGAACAACCTCCTTCCCAACCGCCGGTGCTGCTACCGGCTCAGATTTCGGCAACCGAAAAAGCTTTTCTTCAGCCTCAACCCTCTAACGGCAGAAATGCAAACCCACGTACCCAACCCAACCCCGCACACCACAACCCAAAACAGCCAACGACACAAACACA
>NZ_JBQCXA010000457.1:0-722 GCF_051956855.1 Neisseria sp. P0021.S007 | reverse complement strand
CTTCACGCCCGAGTTCCGCAACCGCTTAGACGCGATTATCCCATTTGCGCCCTTGTCCGAGCCTATTATCGTTAAAGTCGTGGACAAATTCCTGCTCCAGCTCGAACACCAGCTCCTCGACAAAAAAGTCGAAGCCGAATTCACGCCGGCATTGCGTAAATATCTGGCGGAAAAAGGTTTCGACCCGCAAATGGGCGCACGCCCAATGAACCGCCTGATTCAGGAAAAAATCCGCAAACCGCTCGCCGACGAACTCCTGTTCGGCAAACTCGCCGAAGGCGGCTTTGTGCTGATAGACTGGGATGCAGCGAAAGAAGAAGCCGTGTTGAAGTTTAAGAAAAGCAAGGTCAAACCTGAAACAGAAACTGTTTAACCGACTAAAAAATAAAAGGCCGTCTGAAATTTCAGACGGCCTTTTTATCTCAATCAAAAATCTGATTTACAAAACGGATTTAACAGTGGCAACCACATTGTCTACGGTAAAGCCGAATTCTTTGAACAGCAAGTCAGCAGGTGCAGACTCGCCGAAGCGGTTGATAGCGACCACTGCACCGTTCAAACCGACGTATTTATACCAACCGTCGGCATGTCCTGCTTCTACGGCTACGCGTGGTAAGCCTTCCGGCAGAACGGCGGCTTTGTAGGCAGCATCTTGGCGGTCGAATACATTGGTAGAAGGCATGGAAACAACGCGCACGGCGATACCTTGTTCTGTCAATACC
>NZ_JBQCXA010000456.1:0-722 GCF_051956855.1 Neisseria sp. P0021.S007 | reverse complement strand
CTTCGGTAAGCACGGCAGGCAGCGTATCGGCAAGTTTGGGATCGGCAAGATGGCAGTGGGTGTCGGTGAAAGTCATATTTAATGGTGGTTTACAGCAGATTTAATTGTCGCAATTCTTGTTGCACCTTATCTGCATTCCAGTCATGAGATACGGCGAGGGTCATCAGCGCAGTGGCGGTTTCGAGATTGCATTTGCCGCCGTTGATGATACCTGCCTGACGCAAAGCATCGCCTTGGGCATAGACGGCAGCGGCGCAACCTTGCGGCACTTGGCTGATGTTGAGCAGCAACTTGCCTTGTTGCGTAAAGGCTTGGACGGCTCGGACAAACGCATCGTTGCTCGGCGCATTGCCGTGGCCGTAGCTTTGCAGAATCAGGGCTTGGGCGGAAAGGTGGGGCAGGCCGTCTGAAAGTTCTTGCGTGGCATAACCGGGAATCAGCGTGCGGACGGAAACTTTGGCTTCAGGATTTGGAAGACGCGGTTTGAGGCCGTCTGAATGTTCAGCCGGGGCGGTACGGATATTGTGCCAACCTTTGTTTTCCTCCCATTCGGCGAGCGTGCCAAAATGCAGGTTGTCAAAACCTGCGGCGGTCTCGGTGCTGACCTTGCTGCTGCCGACGGATGGGAAGAGCTTGCCGTCAAAGGCAATCACCACTTGTTTGAGTTTGAGCGAGAAAGCGGAAACGGCGGTGGCAAGGTTGCGCGACGCATCGCTGTTGGC
>NZ_JBQCXA010000455.1:0-723 GCF_051956855.1 Neisseria sp. P0021.S007 | reverse complement strand
GAAACTCGCTGCGTTCATTTTCAGACGACCTTTCGGCTTTGTCGGCGGCGTAGGTTGGGTTGTCAAACCCAACGGTTTTCGCGGTTGCGGCAGGTGTTGGGTTTTCAACCCAACCTACGGTGTTGCTGTGATTTTCATTTTGGCGAGACGCGTTACGCTCGTTTTGGCGAAACTCGTTGCGCTCATTTTCAGACGACCTCTCGGCTTCGTCAGATTCAATAATCCGTACGGAATCTTCACTGCCCCAAACGCTGCCTTGCGCGTCTTTCCACGCCATTTCGGGCAGACGTTCGTTATAAAACGCGAACAGGGCTTCATCATCTACCAGCCCATCTTGCTTGCGCGATTTGTGTTCCAACTCACTCATTTCCTTAATCAGCTTTTTGTTGTGG
Organism: Neisseria sp. P0021.S007; assembly: GCF_051956855.1. NCBI lineage: Bacteria > Pseudomonadati > Pseudomonadota > Betaproteobacteria > Neisseriales > Neisseriaceae > Neisseria > Neisseria sp. P0021.S007. The sequence continues at coordinate 331 of NZ_JBQCXA010000455.1, read as the reverse complement.
ACAAAAAAGTCCGCTTTCCAATCGCATTCCTGCGCCACCAGCGCGCTGCGGATAAAGATTTCGCGCGCTTCTTCGGGAGCGATTCTGCCGTAGGACACGGGGCGGCGCGGCAAGACGGTCATGCCGTAGAGCGTTACCCGTTCGCTGGCGATGACTTCGCCGCGTTTTTGTTCCCAGTGCGGCTCGAAATAGTGGTAGCGGACGAGGTGCGGGGCTTCCTGCTCAATCCATTCGTGCTGGATGGCAGCTAAATCGCGAGCATAAAGTTTTGTCGTTTCAACCAGTTCTGCCGCCATCACCCATTTGGGTTTGGCTTTGAACAGGGCGGAGG
>NZ_JBQCXA010000454.1:0-723 GCF_051956855.1 Neisseria sp. P0021.S007 | reverse complement strand
GTAAAATGCAATTTAGAACACTTCAAAGGAAATTCGTAATATGAAAACCGCGCATGAAACATTAGCTGAGTTCATTCAACAAATGAAAGATTATGAATTGTATTGGGGAGGGCTTACTCAAAAAAGTTTGGATGAAGGTACTTTTTTTGAAATTGATGAAGATGAAAACAGCAAAAAAAGATCTGACGAAATCAAAAAAATACACCACCAATTTTTATCTAAAAAAGCTTTATCTTTAAAGCGAGCTAGACAAGAAGCCCCTTCTTTTCGAATGCCACCAGAATATAACCAAACCATTACAGCCGAAAGGAAAATCAGTGATAAAAAATATGAAATAGATGTGTTGGATGATAGTGGGGAAAAGAAAACCTATACGCTGGTTTTGGAAGGTGGGGAATGGAAAATCGATCAGATGGGTTTTATGTATTACGATAAATGGAAGAAGTCCCGCCAATTGTTTTGAATAGACGATAACTTGTCGTTAGTAAATGGAGGTCGTCTGAAAACCTGCGCTTTGCAAACCTGTGGTTTAGGATTAGTATAACTATACCAATTTATCCTAAATCCATTTCAAATCATTCACTTCGGAGAGATTCCATGAGCTACACGGCCCCTGTAAACGAATTGCGTTTCGGCATCCGCGTGCACGGCAGGTTGGACGAAGTCCTGCAACTGCCCCATGCGGAAGGTTTGGATGCGGAAACGGTGGATGCGGTGCTGGAC
>NZ_JBQCXA010000453.1:0-724 GCF_051956855.1 Neisseria sp. P0021.S007 | reverse complement strand
TCGCACGCCATTTGATGGATACCGAAACGATTTCAAACCGCAAACAGAACCCAAGGTCGTCTGAAAATTTTCAGACGACCTTCTTCATAAAACCAATATGAAACACAAGAAAAAACTCATTACCTTTACCACCACCTGCGCCCTACTCACCTACTGGCTCTATCCCGACCAACATCCTGTTTACCCCGCAAGCGACCACTACGACCCAAAAACGCAAACCTTCTTCAACCCCGAACCGCAGCAAAAACCGACTGGTCTCGTCAGCGCATTTTGGAAAATCCTGACCGACCCGCAGGCAACGCGCCCGCCCAAACCTCTGCCTACCGTTAAGCCCGATTGGCAGACCTTCCTCGCCGCACCCGAAGGGAAAAGCCGTTTTGTCTGGTTCGGACATTCCACCCTATTGATGCGGATCGGCGGGCAAACCGTCATTACCGACCCCGTTTTCGGCAATTCCGTCTACCCCATCCCCATCACCATGAAACGCTTCCAGCCTGCGCCCGCAGAAATTGACGAACTGCCGCCGGTCGATGTCATCCTGATTTCCCACAGTCACTACGACCACCTCGAAAAAGACAGCGTGCAGGCACTCAATTCAAAAGGCAACAGCCACTTTGTCGTCTCACTCGGCATGGGCGTATTGCTGAAAAAATGGGGCGTACCGCAAGAGCGTATTACCGAACTTGACTGGTGGCAAAGCACCGAACGCAACGGCATCCGCTAC
>NZ_JBQCXA010000452.1:0-724 GCF_051956855.1 Neisseria sp. P0021.S007 | reverse complement strand
CGTAAAGACAAAGCACGCGAAGCCGGCGTGGCCGACTACATCCTCGACCCGTCCGAAGTCGATGTCGTCGAAGAAGTGAAAAAACTGACCAACGGCGAAGGCGTAGATGTCGCATTCGAATGCACCAGCGTCAACAAAGTGCTGGACACCATGGTCGAAGCATGCCGTCCGACTGCGAAAGTCGTCATCGTATCCATTTGGAGCCACCCCGCCACCATCAACGTCCATAGCGTCGTGATGAAAGAGCTGGACGTGCGCGGCACCATCGCCTACTGCAACGACCACGCAGAAACCATCAAATTGGTTGAAGAAGGCAAAATCAACCTTGAGCCTTTCATCACCCAGCGCATCAAACTGGACGAATTGATTTCCGAAGGCTTCGAGCGCTTGATCCACAACAACGAATCCGCAGTAAAAATCATTGTCAATCCTAATCTTTAATCCTAAGGCTTAAAGAATAAACAGGCCGTCTGAAACTTTTCAGACGGCCTGTCTACTTGATAAATTCCCGAATGGCCCAATTCTCTGCCGACCATTCACTTATCAAGAGTAAAACTCCATGAATCCAAAATACGCCCCACTCTTTCAAACATACACCCTCAATAACGGCGTAACCATCAAAAACCGCCTTGTCGTCGCCCCCATGACCCATTTCGGCTCACAAGCCGACGGTTTGATCAGCGACCAAGAGCGTACATTCCTCAGCAACCGTGCAGGCGATATG
>NZ_JBQCXA010000451.1:0-725 GCF_051956855.1 Neisseria sp. P0021.S007 | reverse complement strand
GGCATGGTCGCAGCCAAAACCACCGTCCCCATCTTGGGCGTACCCGTTCCCAGCAAATACCTGCGCGGCGAAGATTCCCTGCTTTCGATTGTGCAAATGCCCAAAGGCGTTCCTGTTGCTACATTTGCCATTGGTGAAGCAGGCGCAGCCAATGCGGCGCTGTTTGCCATTTCACTTTTAGCCAACGAAAATCCTGAATTGGCTGAAAAATTGGCGGCTTTCCGTGCCAAACAAGAGCAAACCGTTCTAGCCATGGAATTGCCCGAAGCATAACGGACTAAGGCCGTCTGAAAGTTGTAAAAGGAAACTTAGATTTCGTTTTACACTTTTCAGACGGCCTTGTTTAATGATCAAATTAAATTAACATCATGAAACCCCTGGCATTCGTCCTACTCTCCACCCTGCTTTGTGCCTGCCAAAGCCCAAGTATTCCTGCCCAATCAAACGCCATTCCATCTCAGCAACAAGCTCAAGATAATACCGGCAACCTGATTATCTTCTATGATGCACAAACCGGTTCTGAGCCATTGCTAAAAGCAGTGAAAGCCTCCGGCGCAAGTTTGATTTATGAATACAAAAACCTGAACGGCATTGCTATTCGTCCGTCTTCTAAGACCAAGATTGAAGATGCCATTGCCTATTTTAAAAAGGTAAACGGCGTATTGTCCGTCGAACAAGATAGGCTGCTGAAACTTCAATAACCGAGCTGGTTCTTCGGACTAATA
>NZ_JBQCXA010000450.1:0-725 GCF_051956855.1 Neisseria sp. P0021.S007 | reverse complement strand
CAACGGCGTGGACGTTACCGTTTTGACCAATTCGCTCCAAGCAACCGACGTTGCCGCCGTCCATTCCGGCTACGTCAAATACCGCAAGCCTTTGCTCAAAGCCGGGGTCAAACTATACGAACTCCAACCCAATCATGCCGTTCCGACCACCAAAGACCGCGGCTTAACCGGTAGCTCCACCACCAGCCTGCATGCCAAAACATTCATCGTGGACGAGAAACGCGTTTTCATCGGCTCATTCAACCTCGACCCACGCTCCGCACGCCTCAATACCGAAATGGGTGTCGTCATCGAAAGCCCCGAAATCGCAGGCCAAATGCAGCGCACCCTCGTTACGACCACCCCAAGCTACGCCTATCAGGTAACGCTTGGCAATTACAACAAACTATACTGGTATGACCCAAGCGAAAAACGAACTTACGCACACGAACCCGAAGCCAAGTTCTGGAAACGGATGACTTCAAAAATCCTGTCCATCCTGCCCATAGAAGGATTATTATAGAGGCCGTCTGAAAACAAAAATCATGCAGCCGGAGGAATTCACCATGTCTCGACTCATCTGCAAAACCCTATTTGTTTGTACCACCTGCTTATTGTTGGCCTCCTGCGGCACCACTGGCAAGCATAAATCCCACAAGCCGCAAACAACCGCCAGAACAATCCAACCTGTCCGCATTTCCCATATCGACCACACCCAAGGTTCGCAGGAATTGATGCTTCACAGC
>NZ_JBQCXA010000449.1:0-725 GCF_051956855.1 Neisseria sp. P0021.S007 | reverse complement strand
ATGCAGACGGCCAAGGGAATGATTTTGATGTTGTCGCGCTTGATGAAGGGGAATTTTTGGGCGGTGCGCTGGAAAAAGACGGCGGTTGCGCCCAGTATCGGGCCGATGATGGCGGAAAACCAAAGTAATGAGGTGTTGATGGAAAGGTTGGCCGGATGATATTGCTGCACGTCGCCCAAGCCGATGCGTGCGACGGCGGTGGCGATGACGGAAGTCAGCAATGCGGCGGCGACGGCTTGCTGAGTCCATAAGCCCAGCATGGCTTCGAGGATAAAAAGTGTGGAGGCGAGCGGCACGTTATACACGGCTGCCAAACCTGCACCCGAGGCGCAAGCAATGACCAGCCTTGTGTCGTCTTCGCTCAACCCGAAACGGTTGACGCCTACTGAAGCAAAGGCAGCAGTCATTTCGCGCGGCGCAACTTCGCGGCCGAGCGGCGAGCCAAGCCCGACGGTAATGATTTGCAACAGAGCATGACTGACGGTTTCAAAAAACGGAAAACCGGCGAGCGGATTTTTAACCACAGCTTTAATGCTCGGTTGCGGCCTGCCGTAGCGTTTGAGCAACCACCACCCCAAGCCGACCACCGCGCCGCAAAAGGCCATCACTCCGATACGCCGCGCAGGACTTGCCTGCGATACGCCCTCTCGGAATGAAACGTATAGGCCGTCTGAACCGTAACCGTAGGCAAGATGTTGAATTGTATGCATGATTTCGGTTAATAC
>NZ_JBQCXA010000448.1:0-725 GCF_051956855.1 Neisseria sp. P0021.S007 | reverse complement strand
GGTTCGATGATTGTCGATATTGGCGGCGGTACGACTGAAATCGGTATTCTTTCACTGGGCGGCATGGCCTATTCTGCTTCTGTCCGCGCAGCCGGCGATGAATTCGATAAAAGTATCATCCATTACCTGCGCCGCCATCGCGGTGTCTTGATTGGCGAAGCTACAGCCGAAGAATTGAAGAAACAAATCGGCTCTGCCTCGGGCTTTGAAACCGAAACAGCCATGCGCATTAAAGGCCGCGATCTGGCCGAAGGTACGCCTAAATCCTTGGCAGTTACTTCAGATGAAATCCGTGAAGCATTGAGTGAAACGGTAAATCAAATCATCCGTGCCGTTCGTCTAGCTTTGGAACAGGCTCCGCCTGAATTGGCCGGCGACATCGCCGACCGCGGTATTATGCTGACCGGCGGCGGTGCGCTTCTGCACGGTATCGATACTGTCTTGGCCGACGCAACCGGCCTGCCCGTCGGTATTGCCGACCAACCTCTGAACTGCGTTGCCTATGGTGCCGGTAAGGCTTTGGACTATATCGGCAAATGGGATACCGTATTCACGGAAAACCCATAAGGTAGATGGTTATGGAACGCTCTTCTTTGCGCTTTGACGAGGCAAAAGGCTCTAAGCTGTTGCCTCGTTTTGTCGTTTATATCGCTCTGGCTGCCGGCCTGATGGTGGCAGATTACCGCTTTTCATTGATGCAGCCTGTACGTGCTGCAGTAATGCCC
>NZ_JBQCXA010000447.1:0-726 GCF_051956855.1 Neisseria sp. P0021.S007 | reverse complement strand
TTTTCAATCATGGCCAACTCGGCATCTGAGTCGGACACAAAGCGATTGATGGCAACCACCACAGGCAGGCCGAATACGTTTTTCAGGTTGGAAATGTGTTTCAGCAGATTAGGCAGACCTTTTGCCAAGGCTTCGAGGTTTTCTTCGCCGAGGTTGGCACGCTCCACGCCGCCGTTGTATTTCAAAGCGCGGACAGTGGCCACGACAACAGCCGCATCAGGTTTCAAATCTGCCAGACGGCATTTGATGTCGCAGAATTTTTCCGCACCCAAATCCGCGCCGAAGCCTGCTTCGGTTACGGCATAATCGGCAAGGTGTTTCGCCAAACGGGTGGCCGTTACAGAGTTACAGCCGTGGGCGATGTTGGCAAACGGGCCGCCGTGTACAAAGGCCGGAGTACCTTCGATGGTTTGCACCAAGTTAGGCTTAATCGCATCTTTGAGCAATGCCGCCATCGCGCCATTCGCTTTCAAATCTTTGGCATAAACAGGGCTGCCGTCTTTGGCGTAGGCAACAAGGATGTTACCCAAACGCTCTTTCAAATCGCTGATGTCTTTGGCAAGACAGAATACCGCCATCACTTCAGAGGCAACGGTAATGTCAAAACCATCGGGACGCATCACGCCGTCAACAGGTTTGCCCATACCATCGATGATGTTGCGTAACTGGCGGTCGTTCATATCGACCACGCGACGCCACAGCACGCGTTTCGGATCGATGTTCAAC
>NZ_JBQCXA010000446.1:0-726 GCF_051956855.1 Neisseria sp. P0021.S007 | reverse complement strand
ATTACAGGATGCGCGCCGAGTTCCGCATCTGGCATAAAGGCGGCGAAATGTTTTACGCCATGTTTGAACGCGGGCAAAAGGCAAGCGGGGCAAGCCTGATCCGTTGCGACCAATTTCCTGCCGCGTCCGAATCCATCAATGCCTTGATGCCGAAATTGATTGAAGCCGCATCCAATCATCCCGAGCTGAAAAACCGCTGGTACGCCGTCGAATTTTTGTCCACTTTAAGCGGCGAAATGCTGGTTACCATGATTTACCACAAGAAGCTGAACGACGCATGGCAACAAGCCGCGCAAGAGCTGGCGCACAATTTGGGCATCCACATCATCGGCCGCAGCCGCGGACAAAAAATCGTATTAAGCCAAGATTTTGTGACCGAAGCATTGGAAGTCAACGGCAAGACCTTCCGCTATCGTCAAATCGAGGGCAGCTTTACCCAACCCAATGCCCAAGTATGCAAAAAAATGCTGACTTGGGCGTGTGATGCTGCGCAAAACTTAGGCAAAGACATGCTTGAGTTATACTGCGGCAACGGCAATTTCACCCTGCCGCTTTCGCAACATTTCAATCAAGTATTGGCAACCGAAGTTTCCAAAACCTCCGTCAATGCCGCCCAATGGAATATTGAAGCCAACCAAACTACCAATCTCAAAATCGCTCGTCTGTCTGCGGAAGAATTTACCGAGGCCTACACGCAAAACCGTGAATTCCGCCGCCTGCAAGAAC
>NZ_JBQCXA010000445.1:0-726 GCF_051956855.1 Neisseria sp. P0021.S007 | reverse complement strand
GAATATGAACATTATGTTCGGCCTGCCCGAAACCACCGGCCTGACTAATGCACCATTGATGCCTTAATATCATCCTTATTAAAAACACAAGGCCGTCTGAAACAATGGTTTTTCAGACGGCCTTTATCAATTTATTCACAAACATCACTCATACACCACGCCGGCAAGCATTTCTTCTTCATTCAAGTTGCCGTACTGTTGCTCCCAATCGTGGGTAGCCTCCACCATATCGCATTCTTTGGCGAAGGCAAGCAGCCTGCCGTCCATCTGATCCAGACTCAAACTGCCCAAGCGTTCGCATTCCGAAGCCGTCAAATTACCGTCCGCTTCATGCGCTTCCGAAGATCCGAAAGGCAGGGCAAAAAAACCCAGCACCAACGCCAGCAGCACCCAAAAAATATTTTTACGCGAACGAGTCATTTCACACCTCTCATCATAATCATATAGCAGGTTCAAGTCAGAAAAACTAAACCAAATAAAACCAAACTAAGAAAAATCAAATATAAAACTAGAAATATCGATTTATCTAAGACAAAACGAATAGTACTAAGAAAAAATAAAATATGCAATACTTTTTCTTAGATTGAGTAATTTTTTTCTTACAATTTTATAAAAACTAAGGTAAAATACACTCAAATCGTCCAAACCATATAACAACTGTCTCTTACACCCATCTACCACCTCCGACAACTCCCTCCGTGCAGATCTCGACAGCCGCCTTACCAC
>NZ_JBQCXA010000444.1:0-727 GCF_051956855.1 Neisseria sp. P0021.S007 | reverse complement strand
CAATAAGACAATATCTTTCTTTTTAAAAAGATTTTTGAGGTTTTACCCTAAAAAGCTATCTATTTAGACCGGTCAGATTGTTTACAATCCGCTAAAAATAAAGGCTGCGGCCGAGATAAAATGCCAAATGAAAGTTAATCAACCATTAATTAAGACTGCATCAATTAAAATGACACAATCGACAAATGGCACATTATTGAAAAATACAAACACGCAAATCTTGCTTTAAAAAAGCCTCAGGCCGTCTGAAAGATGGTTTTCAGACGGCCTGATGCTTGTTAACTATATTGATTCAGGTTGATGAATGTTGCCCAAGTAACTGCGCCAACAGTCGGGCAAAGCGTTCTGTCGCGCCTTCGCTGGTGTGCAAATACAGGGCTGGCTCGATGAGTTCCAATTCATTGAGCAGGAAGGTATCGCCGACCAATGTACCGTCCACTCGGGCGTAAACCGGCATTTGCGGCAAAGCGGCCAGTACGTCTTGTGCGGCACTGATGGCAAACTCGGGTGGCTCAATACCGAACACCGACACACCATAGGCCGAGTTGGCGCGCCATTCGCCTTGCGGCGGCTGACGGCGTACGGCATGGCTGAATATGCCGTTGAAAAACACCAGCGAGGTTTCACCCACCGTTTCGATTTCGCGGATATACGGTTGAACAATCATACCTTGCGGATAATCCACCATATCCACGGCCAATTCCTCAGCACAAAATTTGACCTGTAT
>NZ_JBQCXA010000443.1:0-728 GCF_051956855.1 Neisseria sp. P0021.S007 | reverse complement strand
GATGATTACCGGCAGCCACAATCCGCCCGATTACAACGGTTTCAAAATGATGCTCGGCGGCGACACGCTCGCAGGCGAAGCCATTCAAGAACTTTTAGCCATTATTGAAAAAGACGGTTTTGTTGCCGCCGACAAACAAGGCAGCGTAACCGAAAAAGACATCTCCAACGAATACCACAACAACATCGTCGGCCATATCAAGCTCAAACGCCCGATGAAAATCGTGATTGACGCAGGCAACGGTGTCGGCGGCGCATTTGCAGGCAAACTCTACAAAGGTTTGGGCAATGAAGTGACCGAACTTTTCTGCGAAGTGGACGGCAATTTCCCTAATCACCACCCCGATCCATCCAAACCGAAAAACCTGCAAGACCTCATCGTCGAGCTTCAAAACAGCGATGCCGAAATCGGCTTGGCATTTGACGGCGATGCCGACCGCTTGGGCGTGGTCACCAAAGACGGCAACATCATCTATCCAGACCGCCAATTAATGCTTTTCGCGCAAGACGTGTTGAGCCGCAATCCTAAAGCCAAAGTGATTTTCGACGTCAAATCCACCCGTCTGCTTGCGCCTTGGATTAAAGAACACAGTGGCGAACCTGTGATGGAAAAAACCGGCCACAGCTTCATCAAATCCACCATGAAAAAAACCGGCGCACTGGGTGCCGGCGAAATGAGCGGACACATCTTCTTTAAAGAACGCTGGTTCGGCTTCGACGACGGTATGT
>NZ_JBQCXA010000442.1:0-729 GCF_051956855.1 Neisseria sp. P0021.S007 | reverse complement strand
TCAAATTCGTTTTGCCAACTCTTCGGCTTTGCCTACATACAACGCAGGGGTCAGCTCAAGCAATTTGGCTTTGGCTTCTGCCGGAATTTCCAACGATTCGATAAAGAGTTTCAACACTTCAGGCGTAATGCCGTCTTTACCTCGAGTCAGGTCCTTCAGTTTCTCGTAAGGATTGGCCACGCCGTAACGACGCATTACGGTTTGAATCGGCTCGGCCAGCAACTCCCAAGTAGCGTCCAAATCGGCAGCAAGGGCGGCAGGATTCGGCTCAAGCTTGTTCAGACCGCGCAGATGGGCGATAAAGCCCAATACGGTATAGCCCACGCCTACGCCCATATTGCGCAATACGGTGCTGTCGGTCAGGTCGCGTTGCCAACGGGAAATCGGCAGTTTTTCAGACAAAAAGCCCAATACGGCATTGGCCATACCGAGGTTACCTTCGGAGTTTTCAAAGTCGATTGGATTGACTTTGTGCGGCATGGTAGAAGAACCGACTTCGCCTGCTTTGACTTTTTGTTTGAAGTAACCCAAAGAAATGTAGCCCCAAACATCGCGGTTGAGGTCGATCAGAATCGTGTTGACACGGCTGATGGCTTGGAAGAATTCCGCCATATAGTCGTGCGGCTCGATTTGAATGGTGTAGGGGTTGAAGGTCAGGCCGAGGCTAATTTCAACGAAGTTGCGGCAATGGGTTTCCCAATCTACATCGGGATAAGCGACCATATGGGC
>NZ_JBQCXA010000441.1:0-731 GCF_051956855.1 Neisseria sp. P0021.S007 | reverse complement strand
AATACAATCTGTTTGTTTTGTACCAACTGATGTATTACATCGAAACCGATTATTGTTTGATTGTTCAGAATGACGGCTGGGTGTTGAATGGTCAAAACTGGCAGGATGCCTATCGGGAATATGACTACATCGGCGCACCTTTGCCGATTTTGTTGGAAACAGAAGCCGACGGGCAGTTTTTCCTGAAGGGGACCGACCAATATTTGGCCAAACAGCATCTGATTCAGACTTCCCCGAATTTGGACGAGCCGCAGAACGGCGGTTTCAGCCTGCGCAGCAAGCGGCTTTTAACCATGCCTCGGCAACTGGGCCTAAATGTAGAAATCCGGCCGCCTTTGCCGCCGAAAGACGGAAAAATGGCCGGTATGGAATGGCTGGTGCGGCTGCACCACGAGGATATGTTTTTGACGGCGCAACACCGTTATAGATTGCAGGACTTGGGTCTGAAATTCGCGCCTCCGAATATTGCTACACAATTTTCTTCAGAAGTACCGTTTATCAATCGAATGAGGAATGTCCCTTTAGAGCACGTCTTTGGGGCGCACTGGATGGGCAATGTAGTCTTGACTGGCTGCAACCGTGTCCGTTTTGCCCAATTAAATGGTGATGAGTTGGAAACATTATCCCGTTTTTTTAGAAATTTGGGTTATGAATTAGAATAAATGAAGGCCGTCTGAAAGTTCAGACGGCCTTTTTTTAATGGTTGTTAATGTTGATGATGGTGGGCATGG
>NZ_JBQCXA010000440.1:0-732 GCF_051956855.1 Neisseria sp. P0021.S007 | reverse complement strand
ACGATACCCAGTACCATAGCTATTGAAGACGGTAGTAATGCCTTTTTCATTGAGGCGGTTGGTTTCGGACTGCGGGTCGTCGGCGCGAGCAGTCAGACCGATTTCCACGCCGGTTACGCCCAAGAGTTCGCGGTTGGATTTGCTAAACCAATAACCCTGCTCAACATCAGTCTTCATGCGCAGACCGGCAGCGTGGGTAGCCAGTGATTCCATACCCAGCAGACCGATCACATGCGGGAAAAACAGCTCGGCACGGTCGCTTGATGTCTGAAAATTAATCGTACCCAATGGCCCACGGCCTTCGAGAGCTTTGCTCAAGGTCGTGCCTTCAGGTGCGTTGATATAGGCAATTGCATTCAGGTTGTCGGCCACGGTAATCATTTTGGCGGCGACGGTAGCCGTTTTGTCGTAATTCGGCACAATAATGATTTTGGCATCTGCGCCTTGGCGATTGTAGCCTTCTGAGAGCAGCTCCAAGCCCGTGCGCTGTCCGGTAGCCGCGACATATGCACCGATGATGTCGGCCTCTGTTACTTTGGTCGGGTCTACGTAGCTGTAACTGATTTTCGGGGCGGTCGGTTTGGTTTTATACACAATCTCGCCGGTTAGCGCGTTGATGGTGTAGTGCTGGCCTTCGATCAGTGCGGCTGCGCCGTCAGTCAGGGCATAACCGATCAGAAGTGCAGGTTTGTCGGTATAGGCCGTCAAGGTATTGCTGTCGACGGTCAATAC
>NZ_JBQCXA010000439.1:0-733 GCF_051956855.1 Neisseria sp. P0021.S007 | reverse complement strand
TAATCGCGCTGCCTTTACACATCAGCTGCGTGATGCCGTTGGTCAAAATATTGACCATGCCGACTTTCTGCCCTTGGTTGCGCAGGTTTACGCCGACATTGCTCGGACTCATCATGACTTTAAATTGTCCGCTTGCCACGCCTGCACGCAGTTGGTCGGGCGAACGCCAGATTTTCAGCGATACATCTGCCTGCTTCGCCAGCTTGCCTTGCAACGCCGCTACGGCGATGGTAACGCTGGGCATTGCCGGTGCGCCGTATACGGTAAATTGTTCTTTACCGGCTGCTAACAATGAAGGTGAAACGCCTGCGGCTGCCAGCGCGGCGGTCATTTTTAAGAAATCGCGTCTTTTCATATCCATTTTTTATCTCCTAATTCTTAATAAGCCAATGCAGGCATTCTTTCAAACGGCCTGATTTTAAAATGCCGCATGCAAACTCAACCAATATGTCCTGCCCGGTGCATACACGACACTGGGGGATAGAGCGAGGACGTGGTCGCCGCTGATGTATTCGGCGTATTTTTTGTTGAACACGTTGTTCACGCCCAGGCGTAAGCCGTATTTGTCTTTGAAGTTTACGCCTGCGTACACGTCGGCAACGGTAAAGCCTTTGGCGGCTTCGCGTTTGTCTATGCCCAAACCGCTTGCGGCATCAAAATCGCCGCGCGTTTGTTTGGCGACAAAGCGTGTGGCGGCGCCGATGTTGTAGCTGCCGTGGGCAAAGTAATTTTT
>NZ_JBQCXA010000438.1:0-735 GCF_051956855.1 Neisseria sp. P0021.S007 | reverse complement strand
CCCCTGAAGGGGTAAATATTGAATACGATAGTCGCTTTTTAGAGCTTCAAAGCGCTGCCGAAGGGAAACCGGAAAGACAATATGGCGATACCATCATCCCTGCTGAAGAGCCTGATTGGGCAACAGTAGAGAAGCTGTGCAATCAATTGCTGGCTGAATCGAAAGACCTTCATGTTTTAGCCTATTACACACAGGCTCTTACCGCAAAACACGGGCTGGTTGGCTTTTGCGCCGGCTGCGAAGCCATCAAAACCAATGTGGATTTGTATTGGAAATCCCTATATCCCAAACTCGAAGATGAGGACGGCGAACCCGACCCGTTTTATCGAATCAATGCATTAAGTGCATTCACGACACTTGATGGCATCGCCAAAGAAGTATTTTCAGCTAAATTATTAGTAAACGGACTGACCCAACAGCCTATTACCGTTAAAGAAGCAGTTTCTGTCTTGCAAGGCAATGACCCTCAAAGTTATCCGGGCGGCAAAGAACGTTTGATGCTCGATATCAGGGTAAGTGCCGATACCGGTAAACCGGAATTGATTGCCTTAATCCAGGCATTAGACCATCTGAAAGATATTCAAAACACTTTCTCGACCCAGCTGCAAGACGAACACTCACTCAAGTTTTAAGTGGTTCAAAAACCGCTTACCCTGATCCGCAGAGCCATCAATTACAACGGTGTAGGTGTCCTGTGGTTGTGGTATGCTGGGTAGGTGGGGTGGTCTGCTGGGG
>NZ_JBQCXA010000437.1:0-736 GCF_051956855.1 Neisseria sp. P0021.S007 | reverse complement strand
CGTCGATGATTCTGCCTTTCAGACGACCCGTCAGCTTGCCGTTTTCAATTTCCAAAACATTGGCGTGTTGGTATTCGAAGCCGAGGCGTTGTTGCAGCCTTTCGGTGAAAAACGTGAATCCGCCCGACACCAGCATGAATTTCACGCCGTGCGCCTTACATTCGTCCAACAAAAATTCCGCACCGGGCGAGAGCCGCAAAACGTTTTCATAAACCTCCGCCAAAACCCGCTCGTCCAATCCCGCCAACAGGGCGACGCGGCTGCGCAAAGACTGCTCGAAATCCAATTCGCCGCGCATCGAGCGTTCGGTAATTTCCGCCACGCGGTCTTTCAAACCGACGCCCGCCGCAATTTCATCGACGCATTCAATGGTAATCAGCGTCGAATCCATATCGCTGACAATCAGCCCGAGTTCGCCGAACGCCATATCGGGCAACACGGCGTGGTCGATTTGACGGCTGCTCAGTAACGCCGCGTCTGCCTCGCTTAAAGAAAATCCTTCTTCAACGATGAAACGCATACGCTTTTCATCGGCGTAATCAGGCTCGGGCAGGCGGGAGAGGAGGGCGGAAGGCAGGGCTTCGGCGGAGGGAAATTGGAGGACGAGGGCGTTCGGCATGGCGGTGGCTCAAAAAATGCGGATTATATAGTGAAACAGCGGAGAATGTTACGGCGGTCAGAGCCTGTAATCAGAAAATGATTTTAAACGCAGACGGCAGTATTTGTAAGGGAATAC
>NZ_JBQCXA010000436.1:0-736 GCF_051956855.1 Neisseria sp. P0021.S007 | reverse complement strand
GCCTGCCTCGTCTTTTACTACTTCATCGCACTTGATCACATAGCCGTGGCGCAAACGCACTTCGCCGCCGGGAATCAGGCGTTTGAAGCCTTTGGGCGGATTTTCGGCAAAGTCGTCGGCTTCGATGTAGATGGTTTGGGAAACAGGTACTTCGCGATCGCCCATTTCTTCGTGGTTCGGATGAAACGCGGCACGGCGGCTTTGGGTTTTGCCGGCTTCAAAGTTGGTCAGGGTGACTTTAAGCGGATTCAAAACCGCCATCAGGCGCGGCGCAGAGTTTTCCAACTCTTCGCGAATCGCGCCTTCCAACACGCTCATATCGACCACGTTTTCAGATTTGGAAATACCGGCGCGTTTGGCAAACAGGCGCAGACCTTCGGGCGTGTAGCCGCGGCGGCGCATACCGGAAATCGTTGGCATACGCGGGTCATCCCAGCCGGAAACATGGCCGTCTGAAACCAGTTGGTTCAGCTTGCGTTTGGACGTGATGGAATACAGAAGCTCCAAACGGGAAAACTCGTATTGGCGCGGACGGGTGGCGTGCGGCGCGGGGATGTTGTCCAGCACCCAGTCGTACAGCGGACGGTGGGCTTCAAATTCGAGCGTACACAAGGAATGCGTGATGCCTTCGATGGCATCGGAAATGCAATGCGTGTAGTCGTACATTGGGTAGATGCACCATTTGTCGCCGGTGTTGTGGTGATGGGCGCGGCGGATGCGGTAGATGACGGGGTCG
>NZ_JBQCXA010000435.1:0-736 GCF_051956855.1 Neisseria sp. P0021.S007 | reverse complement strand
ATCCTGCCTACTAAAGGCCTGACTTTGCCGTTTATGTCTTACGGTGGTTCGGCTGTCTTTATCATGCTGGTGTGCATTACTTTGTTATTGCGCATTGATTATGAAAACCGCCAAAAAATGCGCGGTTATTCGGTGGAGTAAAACCATGAGCGGTAAAACTTTTATGCTGATGGCCGGCGGTACGGGCGGTCATATTTTCCCTGCATTGGCGGTTGCCGAGTCGCTGCAAAAGCGCGGCCATCATGTGATTTGGCTGGGCAGTCAGGATTCGATGGAAGAGCGTATCGTGCCGCAATACGGCATACGCTTGGAAACGCTGGCCATTAAAGGAATCCGTGGCAACGGCATCAAGCGCAAGCTGATGTTGCCGTTTACGCTGTATAAAACTGTCCGTGCGGCGCAGCAGATTATTAAGAAACACCGTGTCGAGTGTGTGATCGGTTTTGGTGGTTTTGTTACTTTCCCCGGTGGCTTGGCGGCAAAAATTTCCGGTGTGCCGATTGTGATTCATGAGCAAAACGCCGTAGCCGGTTTGTCCAACCGCCAACTGTCGTGTTGGGCAAAACGTGTTCTGTATGCTTTCCCGAAAGCCTTTCAACATGAAGGCGGATTGGTGGGTAACCCTGTCCGTGCCGATATTGCGGCATTGCCTGTTCCTGAAGAACGCTTTGCAAACCGCCAGGGCCGTCTGAAAGTTTTGGTGGTGGGTGGCAGTTTAGGGGCAGATGTGTTGAAC
>NZ_JBQCXA010000434.1:0-737 GCF_051956855.1 Neisseria sp. P0021.S007 | reverse complement strand
CGGCTATGGTTTCAGCGAACACGCTGATATCCGCATTACCGATTTCACCGCTTCATCAGACGGCATGGAAGCCGTATTCCAAACACCATGGGGCGAAGGAAAATGCCGCACTCGTCTGCTCGGACGATTCAACGCACAAAACCTCGCCGCCTGCGTTGCCTTGCTGTGTGCCAACGGTTATCCACTCAATAACATTTTGGAAGTACTAGCAAAAATCCGTCCTGCTTCAGGCCGCATGGATTGCATTATGAACAGCGGCAAACCTTTGGTTGTTGTCGATTATGCCCACACGCCCGATGCACTGGAAAAAGCACTCTCCACTTTGCAGGAAATCAAACCGCAGGGCGCGGCCTTATGGTGCGTCTTCGGCTGCGGCGGCAACCGCGATCGTGGTAAACGCCCGCTGATGGGCGCGGCAGCCGTACAGGGTGCGGATAAAGTTGTCGTAACCAGCGACAACCCGCGCTTGGAAAATCCGCAAGACATCATCAACGACATCCTGCCTGCCGTTCCTGCGCCCGAATGCGTCGAAGCCGACCGCGCCGCTGCTATCCGTTACGCAGTCGAACGCGCCGCCGCAAACGACATCATTCTGATTGCCGGTAAAGGGCATGAAAACTATCAGGATGTACAAGGCGTGAAGCACCATTTCTCCGATTTTGAAATCGCAGAAAAAGCATTGGCAGAGCGCAGTTAAGTCATAACGCAAATATTCAGACGGCCCGAAACCTTAAGGC
>NZ_JBQCXA010000433.1:0-737 GCF_051956855.1 Neisseria sp. P0021.S007 | reverse complement strand
GTGTAGAAGTTGTGCAATTCGGTAATGTGCAGATTTTGTGCACTGCCTTTACTGGTAATGCCGGCTTTCTTGTCCCAAACGAAATTTTGCAGGTTGCGGCTGCCGCCCATAGCCGCCCAGCGTGCGCTGCTGAGGGAAACGCGTTCGCTGCCGGCTTCGAGGTTGAGGCGGTTTTGCAGTTTGAGGTTGAACGCGCCGTTGATATCGAGCGTGTCAACCGTGCCTTTCCATTGGGTTTGGTCTTTGTTGAGGCCGCCGGTGGCGTCGAGGTCGAGCTTGTAGCGTTTGTTGTCCACCGCCATGCTGCTGTTGCCGCGGATGTGGTGGTGCGAGCCTGTGCCACTGATGAGCAGGTTGACGTTGTCAATCATGGCCGCGCCGCCGGAGACGGCGATGTGTTCGCCTTTAATATCGGCACTCAACGGACGGTTGGTATCTGGCGAACCTTTAAGTTTGAAGTCGAGGGTGCGGATGTTGACGGTATCGGCGACTTTGAAGTTGCGCGCTTCGCCGTTCAAATCGGCTTCAAGGGTTTTGAGACCGTCTGAAAAACTGCCGGAGATGTAGCCGCGCGCGTTGAGCAGGCCGCCCAAGCCGAAGCCGAAACGCGACAAATCGGGGGCGGTAATGTTGAGGTTGAGGCGGTCGCCTTTTTTGCCAAAGCTGCCGTTAGTTTTGACGATGTTGCTGCCGAGGGTCAGGTCGGTCAGGGCGCGCGAGAGGTGTTTGTTTTCATA
>NZ_JBQCXA010000432.1:0-738 GCF_051956855.1 Neisseria sp. P0021.S007 | reverse complement strand
ATGTTTAAAGCCGTCCTGCTCGGCCAGTGGCACAGCCTCTCCGATCCCGAGCTCGAACACAGCTTCATCACCCGCATCGATTTCAACCTGTTTTGCCGTTTTGACGAACTGAGTATCCCCGATTACAGCACCTTATGCCGCTACCGCAACCGGCGGCGCAAGACGACACCCTGTCCGAATTGCTGGAACTGATCAACCGTCAACTGACCGAAAAAAAACTAAAAGTAGAGAAAGCATCCGCCGCCGTCATTGACGCCACCATTTTTCAGACCGCCGGCAGCAAACAGCGTCAGGCTATAGAAGTTGATGAGGAGGGACAAGTCAGTGGACAAACCACACCTAGTAAAGACAAAGATGCCCGTTGGACAAAGAAAAACGGCCTCTACAAACTTGGTTACAAACAACATACCCGCACCGATGAGGAAGGCTATATCGAGAAACTGCACATCACTCCCGCCAATACCCATGAGTACAACCACCTGTCGCCTTTACTGAAAGGGATAACCGAAGGTACGACCATCTATGCCGACAAAGGATACGACAGCAAGGAAAACCGGCAACATCTGAAAGAACATCAGTTGTTGGACGGCATTATGCGCAAAGCCCACCGCAACCGTCCGCTGACGGAAGCGCAAACCAAACGTAACCGATATTTGTCAAAAACCCGTTATGTGGTCGAACAAAGCTTCGGTACGCTGCACCGTAAATTCCGCTATGCCCGGGCAGCCTATTTCGGGC
>NZ_JBQCXA010000431.1:0-738 GCF_051956855.1 Neisseria sp. P0021.S007 | reverse complement strand
GTTTTGCAACATTTCAGCGGCGCTGTCTTTGATTTGGTCTTCTAGCAAAAAGGCCGTCTGAAAACCGCTTTGATTGCCCAAGAAAATAATGCTGCCTGTGTGGTCGATATGGGCAAATGTTTCAGGCAGATTACCGGCGATCTCAGAAACAAATGCCGCTTTGCCCAAAGCCCAAACCTGGATTTCGCCATCAAATTCGATTTGCGCGCTGACGCCGTGTCCGATACGGTTGATCCGTTGCTGCACTTTCACATCAAGCGCGGATATGGGGCCATCTGAAAGCGTATGGTTCAAAATGGCACGGGCGATGGGGTGTTCGGATTGCTGCTCCAATGCTTGGGCAACGGCAAGGGCTTGGGCCTCGTTCAGACGGCCTGCGGACAACATACGGCTGACGGAAAGCTGCCCTTTGGTCAACGTACCGGTTTTATCGAACACGACATCGTCAATTTGAGCAAGCGTTTCCAAGCTTTGTTTGCCGCTGATGAGAATGCCGTCTTTGGCAAGCGCACCGGTAGAAGCAGCCAGTGCGGTCGGAGTGGCAAGCGATAAGGCACACGGACAGGTAATGACCAGCAGGGCAACGGTAATCCACAAGGCGGTGTGCGCATCGGCATACCAAGCCCAGCCGATAAAAACAGGAACTGCAAGCAAGAGCTCGCCAAATACAAAACTGGACGCGTATTTTTCGGCCAACTCGGCGGCACGCGGTTTTTGCGCCAGCGCACGGTCGAGCAG
>NZ_JBQCXA010000430.1:0-738 GCF_051956855.1 Neisseria sp. P0021.S007 | reverse complement strand
ACGGCATTCAGGCCGTCTGAAACCTAATCGGCAACAGCATGTTGCACGATTCA
Source organism: Neisseria sp. P0021.S007 (assembly GCF_051956855.1). Classification (NCBI taxonomy): domain Bacteria; kingdom Pseudomonadati; phylum Pseudomonadota; class Betaproteobacteria; order Neisseriales; family Neisseriaceae; genus Neisseria; species Neisseria sp. P0021.S007. Next base: position 685 of record NZ_JBQCXA010000430.1, on the reverse strand, counting down.
AATCCGAAAATCAGCCCAGTAGAAAAACGCCATGACCGATATTCTCAACAAAATCCTTGCCACCAAAGCAGAAGAAGTGGCCGTCCAAAAAGCCGCCGTTTCCTTGGAAGACATCAAAGCCCAAGCGCAGGCAGCCGCGCCGGTTCGCAGCTTTATCGGCTCGATCCGTGAAAAACACGCGCAGAATCTGCCTGCCATTATTGCCGAAGTCAAAAAAGCCAGCCCGAGCAAAGGCCTGATCCGCCCTGATTTTCATCCTGCCGAAATCGCCGCCGCCTATGAAAAAGCCGGCGCGGCCTGTTTGTCTGTGTTGACGGACGAACCTTACTTCCAAGGCTCGCCCGAATATTTGAAACAGGCGCGTGCGGCCGTGGCGCTGCCGGTCTTGCGTAAAGATTTCATCATCGACGAATACCAAATCTATCAGGCGCGCGCGTGGGGTGCGGATGCGATTCTTCTGATTGCCGCCGCACTGGAAGCCGGGCAGCTTGAGCGTTTTGAAGCCGTTGCCCACGAATTGGGCATGACCGTATTGTTGGAGTTGCACGATGCGTCCGAGCTGGAAAAATGCCGCAACATGACCACGCCGTTGTGGGGCGTCAACAACCGCAACCTGCGTACGTTTGAAGTGACCCTGCAACAAACCCTTGACCTTTTGCCCGAATTAAACGGCAAAACCGTTGTC
>NZ_JBQCXA010000429.1:0-738 GCF_051956855.1 Neisseria sp. P0021.S007 | reverse complement strand
ACCATTGGTGGCAACCCAAGCTGCAAACCCTCAGCGCATTTGAAGCAGGCCGTCTGAAAAACGGCCGCCGCGAGCATTCCAACAACACCAGCCAACTGCTCAGCAACTCCATCGTGTACTACCGCAACGCGCGCCAATACTGGGTAGCCGGTATCGACCTCTACCGCGAACGCAACCGCGACGACAAAAGCGACAGCTTCAACCGCTACGCCCTGCGCACCACATGGGGACAAGAATGGCCCAAAGGCCTCTCCACCGTCCTACGCCTCAGCGCCGCCCAACGCCATTACCAAGCCCCCAGCTTCTTCAGCAACGAACAAAACCGCCGCGACAAAGAAGCCTCCGCCTCCCTGAGCGTATGGCATCGCGCCCTCCATTTCAAAGGCATCACCCCACGCCTGACCATTGCCCACAACAAAACATGGAGCAACGACAAGTTCTACGAATACGGCAAAACCAAAATGTTTGTCGAATTGAGCAAAACGTTCTGACAAATAGAACTAATCTGGGGATCAAGCAAAAATATCGGTCCTGCATACTGATTTACAAGGCAGATTCAAACTTTTACAGATACCGGATAAATAGGATTTTCAAGGCATAATTCCTCATTAAATTTATATTTATCAAATAGATAAATCCAAGCCAATATTACTTCACAGCGCAACGCACAACACTACATAACGTTACAAAAAATCAGGCCGTCTGAAACCCAACTTGGCGTTTCAGACGGCCTTAGTA
>NZ_JBQCXA010000428.1:0-739 GCF_051956855.1 Neisseria sp. P0021.S007 | reverse complement strand
AAGGAATTGTCATGCCGTTGTTGTCTATTGAGTTTGCGGTATTCTTTATCGTATTTTTGCCGCTGTACTGGGCATTTGCACGTTTGCCGCAAGTTCAAAACGTTTTACTTTTGGTTGCCGGACTGGGCTGGCTTTACCGTATCGACCCCATCTTTGCCGCGCTGATTTTGGTTTACTCGTCTGTGGTTTACCTGGTCAGCGTGCTGATGTTTTCTGAAAACGAGCATATCCGCAAATTTTGGCTGGGTTGCGGTATTTTGGCGGCATTGACTGTTTTGTGTTTCTTCAAATACTTCGACTTTTTCCGCCCGATTATTCAGCAATATACAGGACAAAGCGCCGTCATCGACATCCTTTTGCCTCTGGGCTTGTCTTATTACACTTTCCAATCGCTGGCTTACTTGGTGTATTGCTACCGTGAGCCTAAGGGAGAGCGTTTTGAATGGCACGAGCTCCTACTGCATCTGAGCTTCTTCCCCACCATCACATCCGGCCCGATTATCCGTGCAGCCGCTTTTAAAAGCATAGATGGCGAACAAGCAGGCGCATTGGTGCAAATCCGCACCAAACAGGCACGCCAGCTGATTTATCCGGCTTTGGCGGTTGGCCTGAGTATGTTGGGCATTGCCAAAAAGTGGTGGCTTGCCGGCGTATTAGCGGAAGGTTGGGTATCGCCTGTTTTTGAAAATCCGGCTCAGTTCGACGGCTGGGGCGTTCTGTCTGCGATTTATGGCTACAC
>NZ_JBQCXA010000427.1:0-740 GCF_051956855.1 Neisseria sp. P0021.S007 | reverse complement strand
GGTTTTGATGCGCCTTCGGCGACTTATCTCTATATCGACAAAAAAATGGCAGACCATAACCTTTTCCAAGCTATTTGTCGGGTGAACCGTTTGGACGGTGAATCGAAAACTTACGGCTATGTGGTGGATTATCGGGATTTGTTCAAGTCCTTAGAAAAGGCGTTTAAAGATTTCACCCAAGAAGCCTTTGAAGGCTATGAGCCATCTGATGTGGAGGGGCTGATTAAAGATCGCTTAAGTACGGCAAAAGAAGATTTGGAAACGGCTTGGGAAGCGGTGCAGATGATGACGGAAAACGTGCTAGCTCCGAAAACCTTCCCCGAGTACAAAGCCTATTTTTGCGGCGCAGACGATAAAACCAACCTGCAAACTGAATACCAAAGCAAACGTTTGGCGTTTTATCGGGCAGCAGCAAAATTAATTCGCGCCTATGGGGCGATTGCTAATGAATTGGTCGAAGCCGGTTACAATAAAATCCAAGCTGAAGAATGGCACAAGCGGGTAAAAAATATCACTGACTTGCGGGACGAATTGAAAATTGCCAGCGGCGATTATGTGGATTTTAAAACAGTTGATGCGGATATGCGTTATTTAATCAACCAATATGTGCGTGCCGAAGACAGCGAACGGCTGGATACTTTTGACAATGTGGGGTTGTTGGATTTGCTGGTCAGCCGTGGCGCGGATATAGTGGAAGATTTGCCCGAAGAACTTAAAGATAAAAAAAGTATGGCGGAAAC
>NZ_JBQCXA010000426.1:0-740 GCF_051956855.1 Neisseria sp. P0021.S007 | reverse complement strand
CACCAGCCCGGCGGCCGAAGTCCACTACTCCAAAGGCAAATACAGCACCCCACCCACCGGCAACCTCTTCCTCAAAGGCGGCACATTCCGCCAAGTTGAAGGCGCGGCCGTTTTGAAAGGCGCAAAACAACCCGAACTGGCAGCCAAACTGGTGAGCTGGCTGCAAAGCGGCGACGTGCAAAAAGCCCTGCCTGCCGAAATGTGGGTCTATCCGGCTGCCAAAAACACGCCGCTGCCCAAAATATTCGAGTTCGCCCAAACCCCGAAACACAGCGATTCCCCCAACCGCGCCGACATCAACACCAAACAAAAACAATGGGTGAGCCGTTGGAGCAAAACCGTTTTACGTTAAGCTGAAAAGAATTTAGGAAAGATTAAAGGCCGTCTGAAAAAACAAATCATTAGTTTTTCAGACGGCCTTGTTTTACAATGACCTTTTAAACAACTTCACACGCACACACAATTATGAATTTCGATCTTCAAGTCCTCTCTTCGTTCTCCGGCTGGGAACAACTCGCCCAAACCGGCATGTCTTTCGGTACCAACCTGCTGGCCGCCTTAGCCATCTTCTTTATCGGCCGCTGGGTCGCCACGCGCGTGGTGACACTGATGAAAGCCGCGCTGACACGCGCCAAAGTCGATAAAACACTGGTCAGCTTCCTCGGCAACGTTGCCAACATCGGCCTGCTGATCCTCATCATTATCGCGGCACTGGGCAAACTCGGTATCCCGACCACTTC
>NZ_JBQCXA010000425.1:0-741 GCF_051956855.1 Neisseria sp. P0021.S007 | reverse complement strand
GGCCATCGGTTTGCCGCGCGAAGCATTGTTCGAACACGTTAAAACCTTCCAAGGCCTGCCGCACCGCGTGGAAAAAATCGGCAAGAAAAACGGCGTGGTATTCATCGACGACAGCAAAGGCACGAACGTCGGCGCGACCGCCGCCGCGATTGCTGGTTTGCAAAATCCGCTCTTCGTAATTTTGGGCGGCATGGGTAAAGGGCAGGACTTCACGCCATTGCGCGATGCGCTTGCCGGCAAGGCAAAAGGCGTGTTCCTGATCGGCGTCGATGCGCCGCAAATCCGCCGCGATTTGGACGGCTGCGGTCTGAATATGACCGACTGCGCCACTTTGGAAGAAGCGGTTCAGACGGCATATGCCCAAGCCGAAGCGGGCGATATCGTGTTGCTCAGCCCAGCTTGTGCGAGCTTCGATATGTTCAAAGGCTATGCACACCGTTCGGAAGTGTTTATCGAAGCGTTTAAGGCTTTGTAAGGCCGTCTGAAAGATGAAAGTCGGGTTGAAAATCGGCTTGGCGACAGTTGTACTTTTGGCTGTTGCTGCTTCGGTGTTCTGGTTTGCTGCGCCGATTCGTTCCAAGACTACTGTTACCACGCCAAGCGAAGCGCCGTTGCCTGAAGATGCCGTTATCGACAGATTGGTCGTACATAAAAGCAAGCGCACCATGTCGGCGTACTCGCAAGGCAGGTTGCTAAAAACCTATCCTATTTCGCTGGGCAAACAACCGGTCGGGCATAAAC
>NZ_JBQCXA010000424.1:0-741 GCF_051956855.1 Neisseria sp. P0021.S007 | reverse complement strand
CACTTGGCACACAGACTGCTTGTAACAACACATCCGATAAGGCCCAAGCCTCAAAGCAGCAAGCCAGACGGAAGCTGTATATTCCTTCTTACTTATGGTTTACTCATAATACACAGTGCCAAGCACATTACGGACTTTTTACTTAAACACAATTATTCACACTTTCAAACTGGAGTTTTAAACAATGAAAGCAATCCAAAAAGGTTTTACCCTGATCGAATTGATGATCGTTATCGCGATTATCGGCATCTTGGCAGTTATCGCACTGCCCGCATACCAAGACTACACTGCACGTGCCCAAGTTTCTGAAGCCATCTCTTTGATGGAAGGTCAAAAGTCTGCTGTTGTTGAATACTATGCAGATAAAGGCGCATGGCCTACTAGTAATACCCAAGCAGGTATTGCAGATAAGGGAAGCATTAAGGGTAAATATGTTGATGAAGTAGAAATCGGAGCCAATGGTGTTATTACCGCCAAAATGAAAGCTGCTGACGTAAATAACGAAATTAAAGGCAAAACCGTATCACTTACTCCAACAGCAACTACAACTACAGGATCAGGTACAAGTGCCACAACAACTGGCAATGGATCTTTCACTTGGACTTGTAAATCAGGTACAACCAATGGCGTAGATCCAAAATTCTTACCTTCTTCTTGCCGTACTACGACAACTACTACAAATTAATCCTGGAACAGGTGGTTCTAGAAAATAATTTAAATATCTAACAAAAGATATTCGAC
>NZ_JBQCXA010000423.1:0-742 GCF_051956855.1 Neisseria sp. P0021.S007 | reverse complement strand
GGGCGCAGCCGGGCTGACGCAGGCAAACAACGAACCGGGCGGCACGATTAACGCCGTCCGTAAGAAACCGACCTCCAAACGCCAGCTTTCCGCCGATTTGACGGTCAACACATGGGGCAGAGTGGGCGGCACGTTTGACGCGTCGGGCGCTTTAAGCCCTGAACACGGCCTGCGCGGACGCTTTGTCGGCTCGGTTGGCGGCAACAAAACCTTCCAAGACCAGTCCGGCGGACGTGACATCCTGCTTTACGGCGTGATGGACAAAGACATCGGCGACAACAGCAAGCTCACTTGGGGCGCGAGCTATCTCAACCAAACCAAAACGCCCGACCCCGACGGCCTGCCCATGCGCGCAGACGGCAAAGAATGGAAACGCAGCCGCTATCTCGGCGCAGATTGGAACGAAGCTCGTCTGAAAAAACACAACCTCTTTGCCGAGTTTGAACATTATTTCAACGACAACTGGAAACTGAGCAGCAAGCTGGACTGGCGCAAAAGCGACAATTCAAAAGAATATTACACGCTGGGCGGTACGGGCAACGGCATAGGCGTGGACGGTTTGGGCAAAACTTACAGCTTCGACCGTTACGACACGGACAGCCGCCAGTTTACTTTTCAAAACAACCTGACCGGTCGCATCTTCGCCTTCGGTCAAAGCCACGACCTCTTCTTCATGCACAGCTATTCCAGAGAGAAGATGAGTACGGGCAACCGTTGGTTCGACGATGGCAGCACCTATAAC
>NZ_JBQCXA010000422.1:0-742 GCF_051956855.1 Neisseria sp. P0021.S007 | reverse complement strand
CAGCAAACCAGACGGACCAACGAATTTATCAGGGTTCCACCAGAATGACGGGCAGGCAGTCGAGCAGCAAGCACACAAAATACATTCGTACAAACCGTCCAACTCTTTACGCTCTTCCTGAGTTTGCAGACGCTCTTTGTCCGCATCGATAGGGTTATCGTTGACAACGTAAGGTTTGATGGAGTGATATTGTTTGAAGAATTGGGTCATATCCACAATCAGGTCGCGGATAACAGGCAGACCTGGCAGAGGGCGGATTTTAACCGGCTGTTTCAAACCACGCAGATCGGTCAGACATGCCAAGCCGTTTTTGCCGTTGATGTTCATACCGTCAGAACCGCAAATACCTTCGCGGCAAGAACGGCGGAAAGACAATGTATCGTCTTGTGCTTTCAGACGCACCAAAGCGTCCAAAAGTTTAACGTCCGTTGGTTCCAATTCCAACTCGTAACGTTGCATATAAGGTTTGGCATCAACGTCCGGGTTATAACGGTAAATTTCAAAACTCATTTTTTCCATGAGAAGTGTTCCTTTTCTCATAAACTGCCCAATGATTTTGTATTATGAATTCAAGCAGTTCAATGTGGGTATGGTTAGGTTTCAGACGGCCTTTAAGATAAAGGCCGTCTGAAAACTCATCAATAAACGCGTTTGGCCGGTTTGATGTATTCCACGCTCAAAGGCTTGGTATGTACCGGTTTGTAAGACAAAGTATTGGTATCTGAATGATACAGGGTATGTT
>NZ_JBQCXA010000421.1:0-744 GCF_051956855.1 Neisseria sp. P0021.S007 | reverse complement strand
GTTATGAGAGACTTGGAAAAACAACAAAAAGAGCTGGCGGCGCAAGAGCAAAAAATCAACAATGAATTGGCTTACCTGAAAAAACTGCAAGCCAATATTCAGGCTTCATTGCGTCAACAAGGCGTAACCAATACCGCCGAACAAGCCGAAAGCCGCCGTCAAAACGCGCAAATAGCCAAAGAAGCGCAAAAGAAAATCAACCACAGAGAAAACGAGCAACGCCTCAACAACCTCTTGAAAGATTTGGAAAAACGCAAAGCCGAGCAACGCAAAGCCGAAGCCGAAGCACGTAAAAAAGCCGCCGAAGCCCGCTTGGCCGCTGCCGAAAAAGCCCGCAAAGAGCAGGCTGCCGCCCAGCAAAAAGCCGAAGCCGAACGCGCCGCCATGTCCACGCTAACTGACGAAGACATGAAACTGCAAGCCCCGAACACCCAAGGCTTTACCGTCAGCAACGCCAACAGCTTCAGCCGTATGCAAGGCCGTCTGAAAAAACCGGTCAACGGCACACTGGCAGGCCTGTTCGGTCAAGACCGCGGCGATGGCGAAGTTTGGAAAGGCGTGTTCTACAATACCGTTCCTGCTCCGGTCAGCAGCATTGCCTCAGGCACGGTTACTTTTGCCGGCGAGATTGAAGGCTACGGTAAAGTGGTCGTCCTCGACCACGGCGACGGCTATGTCAGCATTTACTCCGGTCTGAACGAAATCGACATCGCCCAAAACTATGCCGTCAATGCCGGTAGCAAG
>NZ_JBQCXA010000420.1:0-745 GCF_051956855.1 Neisseria sp. P0021.S007 | reverse complement strand
GAACAGGCGGCTGCCTTCAAGGGAAAAACTGCCGTGATAATACGGCCATAAACCGGCAAGCACGCGAAGCAGCGTGGATTTGCCGATGCCGCTTCGACCTTCAAGCAATACCCATTCCGGAGAACGGGCTTGGAGGTGAATATCAGTAAGCAGGGGGCTGCCGGTTTGGGTGTAGACGGTAAGGTTTTGCAAGACGACCTTGCCGCTATGATGCGGCAAATCTGTTTGGTGTGACTGAAGGGAGGGGCTTTTTTGTTCTGCTTGTTCCAAGGCCGTCTGAAAACCGGAAAGCCGTTCGATGACTGCCGCCCATTCAATCAGGCGGCGGTATGCATCGGTAAACCAGCCGAAACTGTCTTGAACGCGGGCAAACGATGTGCGCGTCTGCATCATGTCGCCGAAGGTCATGGTTTTGGCGAGGTACATGGGCAGGGTGGCGAGGATGGGGATGAAGATGCTGATGCGGACATAGGTTGCCCAGAAGGTTTCTTGGCGGAATTCGCAGTTGGTGAGCCGCCGCCAGTTGTCGCGGATGCGGAGGTAACGTTGTTTCAGACGGCCTGTTTCCGCTTCGCCGCCGTTGTAGAAGGCGATTTGTTCGGCATGGTCGCGTACACGTAAAAGGGCTGCGCGGTAGTCAGCTTCGCGATGCTGGCGGTCGATATTGAGGTTTTTTAGTTTGCGGCCGACAAGATGGGCGATGACGGTGCTGAAGATGGAATAAATCAGTGCAACCCAAACAAGG
>NZ_JBQCXA010000419.1:0-748 GCF_051956855.1 Neisseria sp. P0021.S007 | reverse complement strand
GAGCGCAGCCGAAACTGCCGAACGCTACGATGTAAACGGTAACTGGTGGGAAATCTACCAAAGCCCGCAGCTCAACGCGCTGATGGAGCAGGCGTTGGCGAATAATGTCGATTTGAAACAGGCCGCCATCAGCGTCAACAAGGCTTTGTACCAAGCCAATATTTTGGGTGCGGATTTGGTGCCTTCGTGCAGCGGCTCATTGGGCGCAAACGCTTCTAAAAACCTGAAAACTGGCAGCCACGGCAATACCTTCAGCAGCCAGCTTGGCTTGAGCTACGAATTGGATTTATGGCGTAAACTCAGTGCCACTGCCGATGCTCAGGTATGGGAATATCAAGCCACGCATGAAGACATGGCCAACACACGCCTGACTTTGATTAATAATGTCGCCGATGCGTATTTCAATATCGCCTATCTGAACGAAGCGATTGAGTTAGCAAAAAAATCGCTGAAGCAATATCAGGAAATCAACCGCATCGCGAATGCCAAGTTCCGCTACGGCAGGGCCGATTAAAGCCAGCCGACCCAAGCCAAACAGTCATTGCTGAGCGCGGAAAACAGCCTGTTGTCTTTGCAAAACAATTTGGATACGCAAAAACAGGTTTTGCGTAATTTGTTGAATTTAAGGCCGTCTGAAAACATGGCCGCCGATCCGGCACAATTCCGCCTGTTGCCTGTCAAAGGCGTGAACTTGGACGTACCGATTACCGTTTTGGCCAACCGCCCCGACCTGCGCGCCGCCGAATAC
>NZ_JBQCXA010000418.1:0-750 GCF_051956855.1 Neisseria sp. P0021.S007 | reverse complement strand
CGGGTGGGCTGGACGATACGCAGCTGCGCCAGCTTGCCGAGCGGCTGCAATATCTGCGCGAATTGGAAGATCGCAAAGCCGTTGTTTTAAAAAGTATTGAAGAGCAAGGCAAGCTTTCAGACGACCTCAGGGCGCAAATCGAAGCTGCCGACAACAAAACCGCGCTGGAAGACCTGTATCTGCCCTATAAACCCAAACGCCGTACCAAAGCGCAAATCGCGCGTGAACACGGTTTGCAGCCGCTGGCGGACGTGTTGCTTACCGAGCAGCCGCAGGACGTGGAAGCCGCCGCGCAGGGCTACCTGAACGAAAACGTCCCCGACACCAAGGCCGCGCTGGACGGCGCGCGTGCGATTCTGATGGAGCAGTTTGCCGAAGACGCGGAACTCATCGGCACGCTGCGCGACAAGCTGTGGAACGAAGCCGAAATCCACGCGCAAGTCGTTGAAGGCAAAGAAACCGAAGGCGAAAAATTCAGCGATTATTTCGACCACCGCGAACCCATCCGCACCATGCCCAGCCACCGCGCGCTGGCGGTTTTGCGTGGCCGCAACGAAGGCGTGTTGAACATCGCGCTCAAATACCAGCCCGACGACACGCCGATTACGCAGCAAAGCGAATACGAGCAAATCATCGCCCGCCGTTTTAAGGTTTCAGACGGCCACAAATGGCTGCGCGACACCGTGCGCCTGACTTGGCGCGCGAAAATCTTTTTGTCGTTGGAGCTTGAAGCACTAAATCGTCTGAAAG
>NZ_JBQCXA010000417.1:0-750 GCF_051956855.1 Neisseria sp. P0021.S007 | reverse complement strand
ATGAAGTAATACAGGTACCGTCTTTGGGCGGATTGGACTGGAAAACGGCATTGAAATAGTTTGGATAAGATAAAAGGCCGTCTGAAATGTTTCAGACAGCCTTTTCGTATTGGTTAATCCAAAGAAGGCAGGAGTTTGTCCGGATTCATAATGCCATAAGGGTCAAGCTGATTTTTGATGGAATGCATCAGAACAAGTTCGGCCTGCGTACGCACACGGGGCAGCCAATGTTTTTTGATGATGCCTACGCCGTGTTCTGCGGCAATCGTACCATGGCAGGCAAGAATGTTTTCATAAACAATGGTATTGACGGCGTCTTCGTATTGGTAGGCTTCGTTGCTCAATACGTTGGGCAGGAATGTATTGTAATGCAGGCTGCCGTCGCCTAAATGTCCGAAGCAGACAATCTGTATGCCGGGAAAGCGGGTTTCCAAGGCAGGGGCGCATTGGCGGACAAAGGTGGCCACTTGGGCGATAGGGACGGCGATATCGTGTTTAATACTGGTGCCGAGTTTGCGTTGGGAAGCGGAAATATTTTCACGCAAGGTCCATAAGTCGGAGCGCTCTTGCTCGGATTGCGCCAAAATGCTGTTTTCCCATCCGTTTTGATAGAGAAATTCGGCAAGCTTTTCATCCAGTCCGGCATCGGGAACAGAGTCTGCAAGTTCAATCAAAATATGCCATTCCGCATCAGCAGGCTTTTTGAGTTGGCTGAATTCCGAAGATAAATCGAGAGCAAAGCGGCTGATC
>NZ_JBQCXA010000416.1:0-750 GCF_051956855.1 Neisseria sp. P0021.S007 | reverse complement strand
GCGCAGGCATTGGCGTTAATCCGCGACCCGAATGCCGATATAGGCCGTCTGAAAAATTCGTTCTACAAACCCGACACACAGAAAAAGGATTCAGCAATCATGAATACGCGCACCATCTACCTCGCCGGCGGCTGCTTCTGGGGCTTGGAAGCCTATTTCCAACGCATAGACGGTGTGGTTGACGCCGTATCCGGCTACGCCAACGGCAAAACGGAAAACCCAAGCTACGAAGACGTTTCCTACCGCGATACAGGCCATGCCGAAACCGTCAAGGTCACCTACGATGCCGACAAACTCAGCCTAGACGACATCCTGCAATATTTCTTCCGCGTCGTTGACCCGACCAGCCTCAACAAACAGGGCAACGACATCGGCACGCAATACCGCAGCGGCGTATACTACACCGACCCTGCCGAAAAAGCCGTCATCGCCGCCGCCCTCAAACGCGAGCAGCAAAAATACCAACAGCCCCTCATCGTCGAAAACGAGCCGCTGAAAAACTTCTACGACGCCGAGGAATACCATCAGGATTACCTGATTAAAAACCCCAACGGCTACTGCCACATCGACATCCGCAAAGCCGACGAACCGCTGCCGGGCAAAACCAAAGCCGCCCCGCAAGGCAAAGGCTTTGACGCGGCAACGTAGAAAAAACCCAGCGCTGCCGAGCTCAAACGCCTTCTGACCGAAGAGCAATATCAAGTTACCCAAAACAGCGCGACCGAATACGCCTTCAGCCACGAATACGAC
>NZ_JBQCXA010000415.1:0-750 GCF_051956855.1 Neisseria sp. P0021.S007 | reverse complement strand
GTGTGGGACGACCGTCCTGCATTGCCGACTCCGGAAATCTACGTTCACCATCCCGACTATGTTTCCGAAACGGCGGCCGAAAAATTGGCCCGTATCCGTGCGGCCATGAAAGAGCAGGGCGCAGATGCGCATTTGGTTTCTTCTTTGGACGACATCGCTTGGATTACCAATCTGCGCGGCGATGATGTACCGTTCAACCCCGTGTTCTTGTCCCATTTGTTTATCAGCCAAGACAAAGCCGTATTGTTTACCGATGCAGGCCGTCTGAAAGCCGAATCTGCCGAAGCCTTGAAAGCGGCAGGCTTTGAAGTATTGCCTTATGCGCAAGCGGCGGACTACTTGGCAGGCGTTAAGGGCGCATTGCTGATTGATCCGAACAAAACTGCTGTCGGTACTTTGCGCCGCCTGCCTGAAGACGTTCGTTTGATTGAAGCCATCCACCCAAGCACATTCTTCAAATCAGTCAAATCCGATGCCGATATCGCCCATATCCGCAATACCATGGCGGAAGACGGCGCGGCATTGTGCGGCTTCTTTGCCGAGTTTGAACAAATCTTGGCAGACGGCGGCGAATTGAGCGAGCTGGATATCGACGGCATGCTCTACAAACACCGCAGCCAACGTCCCGGCTTTATTTCGCCAAGTTTCGATACCATCGCGGGCTACAATGCCAATGCCGCCTTGCCTCATTACAGTGCGACACCAGAAAACAACAGTAAAATCAAAGGCGACGGTATGCTGCTGATTGAC
>NZ_JBQCXA010000414.1:0-752 GCF_051956855.1 Neisseria sp. P0021.S007 | reverse complement strand
GCGCAACAGCCGTACGCGCGGAAGATGCTTCTGTTCCGCAGGCGGAAGACTATACCCCTGCCCACACCGCCGCATCCAAACCGGTAAAAACCAGCCAAAGCGAAGCCGATCCGCTTTCCTTGGGCAGCACTTGCCTGTTTTGCGACCACGAAGATGCCAAGCCGGCCGAAACCGCCGAAATCAAACGCAGCGGCGAGCCTGCACTGCCTGCCGATTACACCCGCGTCAACGCCGATAAAATAGAAGGTCAGACCCAAGTCGGCGTCCGTGCCGAAGGCGACGTCATTGTCGAGCGCAATGCCGATGTTCTCAATGCCGATTGGGCGCAATACGACCAAGCCACCGATACCGTTACCGCCGGCGACCGCTTCACCCTGTATCAAAACGGTTCGACCGTATCCGGCGATCAATTGGTTTACAACCTCAAAGACCAAACCGGTTCCGGCACTGCCGTACGCCTCAATACCGAACAAGGCGGCCGCCGCCTTCAAAGTGTCAGCGAAAAAGCCGAACTCAAAGGCAAAGGCCTCTACAAGCTCATCAATACCAAATTCAACACCTGTTCGCCCGGCGACGCCAGCTGGTATATCCAAGCACAAAGCATTGAAGCCGATGAATCGACAGGTATCGGCGTAGCCAAACACGCTTCGCTCGTATTCGGCGGCGTCCCCGTCCTCTACACGCCTTGGGCGGACTTCCCCATCAACGGCAACCGCAAAAGCGGCCTGCTCGTTCCGACTATTGCCACAGGT
>NZ_JBQCXA010000413.1:0-753 GCF_051956855.1 Neisseria sp. P0021.S007 | reverse complement strand
CGAGTGAAGGATACACCTACAAAACTGATTTGTATAGATGAAACTAAATATAGATAACAAATTGAGAATAAAAGTAATTTATTTTTTAAAGAAAGACTGAAGCAGCCTGCCGCCTGAATTGAAGGCAAGAAAAACAGCCCGTCTTGATTAGGCAAGACGGGCTGTTTGGAATCTGGCAGAGAGGAAGGGATTCGAACCCTCGATACGCTATTCACGTATACACGCTTTCCAGGCGTGCGACTTAAACCACTCATCCACCTCTCTGTGGAATTAAACATATTTTGCTGTCTGATATTGTAGCTTAATCAGACAAATAAATCTATTCAATAAAAAATCCGGATAAGCCGGATAATTGATTTGGTGCCCAGGAGAAGACTCGAACTTCCACACCCGTGAGGATACTAGCACCTGAAGCTAGCGCGTCTACCAATTCCGCCACCTGGGCAATCAGGATGGAGATAAGCAAAGCGTCAACCAAAAGACTTGGTGCCCAGGAGAAGACTCGAACTTCCACGCCCGTGAGGACACTAGCACCTGAAGCTAGCGCGTCTACCAATTCCGCCACCTGGGCTTTGCTTTATTTCCTGTTTTGCGTTACAGTGATTGACTATTTCGCAAAGAAGCGGTCATTATATATTTTAGAAAAAGAATGTCAACCAATAAAATGAACAAAAATATTAAATCTTTAAATTTACGAGAAAAAGACCCGTTTTTGAAACGGGAGAAACAACGTTACGAACATCCGCTGCCAAG
>NZ_JBQCXA010000412.1:0-753 GCF_051956855.1 Neisseria sp. P0021.S007 | reverse complement strand
GTACGGAACCTTGCGGCGTGTACGATATGGTGTTGCACCAAGTCGAAAAGCCGATGCTAATTTGCGTGATGGAACAATGCGGCGGCAACCAATCTAAAGCGGCGGCCATTTTGGGGTTAAACCGCAATACCCTGCGTAAAAAGCTGCAGCAGCATGGTTTGTTGTAATAGAGAGGAATAGGGTGCATTGCTGCCTACCTATCATGAAAGAGCCGGCCGGGTCATTCATCCATTAGTTGGATATTTTTGGATTTGTTGACACAATCAAAATAAAAACAGCTTGAAAAGGCTTCAGGCCGTCTGAAGACCAGAGAAGAAACGATTAATTTTTTTACCATGAGTTGAACCATGCTTTACCAAATACTCGCACTGTTAATCTGGGGCAGCTCGTTTATCGCTGCCAAATATTCCTACGAGATGCTCGATCCGACGCTGATGGTTGAGGCGCGATTGTTGATTGCCGCATTGATGGTGCTGCCGTCGTGCCGCCGTCATTTGGGCAGGATTCCGCGGAGCGAATGGAAGCCGTTGTTGTGGATTTCCTTTGTCAACTACGTTGTCGTTTTGATGCTCCAGTTTATCGGTTTGAAATATACATCCGCTGCCAGCGCGATTACCATGGTGGGGTTGGAGCCTTTGCTGGTGGTCTTTGTCGGTCATTTCTTCTTCAACGACAAAGCCAAACTTTACCACTGGATTTGCGGCGCGGTGGCGTTTGCATGCGTGGGCATGATGGTAATGGGCGGTGCAGAAG
>NZ_JBQCXA010000411.1:0-753 GCF_051956855.1 Neisseria sp. P0021.S007 | reverse complement strand
GTACTGACCCACGCGGTAGAAGCGTACGTTTCCGTACTGGCGAACGACTTTACAGACGGCCTCGCTCTGCAAGCCATCAAGCTCGTGTTCCAATACCTCGAACGCTCCTACAAACACGGTGCGGCCGATCCTGAAGCGCGCGAGCATATGCACAATGCCTCCACCATCGCAGGCATGGCGTTTGCCAATGCGTTCTTGGGCATCAACCACTCGATGGCACACAAAATCGGCGGCAAATATCACGTTCCGCACGGCCGTGCCAACGCCATCCTGCTGCCGCACGTCATCCGCTACAACGGCACGCGCCCGCAGAAAACCGCCACTTGGCCGAAGTACAACTACTACAAAGCCGACCTGAAATATCAGGAAATCGCCCGTACCTTAGGCCTGCCATGCAGCACACCGGCAGAAGGCGTCGAATCCTTCGCCCGCGCCTGCCACGAACTGGCGGTCAACGTCGGCATCAAAATGTCGTTGAAAGAGCAGGGCATCGATGAGAAAACCTTCCTCGACGGCAGAAAAGAGCTGGCCATGATGTCTTTTGAAGACCAATGCACCCCGGCCAACCCACGCCTCGCCATGGTGGCCGATATGGAAGAAATCCTGACCAAAGCCTACTACGGCGAATAAAATCGGGCAGTTAAAAAGGCCGTCTGAAACCTGAATATAGGGTTTCAGACGGCCTTTTGTATTAGAACTAAAGTTGATACTTATTGTATGTGGAATTTAATTTGCAAACATTAAGAATAGTCA
>NZ_JBQCXA010000410.1:0-754 GCF_051956855.1 Neisseria sp. P0021.S007 | reverse complement strand
CATCCATTGCGAAAAATGCGGCGACGTACCCGTCCCAGCCGACCAACTGCCGGTCGTCCTGCCTGAAAACGTCGTACCCGACGGCATGGGTTCGCCGCTGGCAAAAATGCCCGAGTTTTACGAAACCACCTGCCCATGCTGCGGCGGCGTGGCGAAACGCGAAACCGACACCATGGACACCTTCATGGAGTCAAGCTGGTATTTCTTCCGCTATATGTCGCCCAAGTTCGCAGAAGGCATGGTATCGACTAAAGCCGCAAAATACTGGGGCGCGGTCGACCAATACATCGGCGGCATCGAACACGCGATTCTGCACCTCTTATACGCGCGTTTCTTCACCAAACTGATGCGCGACGAAGGCTTGGTCAATGTTGACGAACCGTTTGAACGCCTGCTGACGCAAGGCATGGTCGTTTGCGAAACCTACTACCGCGAAAACGACAAAGGCGGCAAAGACTGGATCAACCCTGCCGATGTCGAGCTGACTTTTGACGACAAAGGCCGCCCTGTTTCCGCCGTTCTGAAAGCAGACGGACTGCCAGTCGTCATCAGCGGCACGGAAAAAATGTCCAAGTCCAAAAACAACGGCGTCGATCCGCAAGAACTGATTAACGCCTACGGCGCAGACACCGCCCGCCTGTTCATGATGTTCGCCGCACCGCCCGAACAGTCCCTCGAATGGAGCGACAGCGGCGGCGAAGGCGCACACCGCTTCCTGCGCCGTCTGTGGCGTACCGTTTACGAATACTTGAAG
>NZ_JBQCXA010000409.1:0-755 GCF_051956855.1 Neisseria sp. P0021.S007 | reverse complement strand
GCTTTGCCCATATCGGGATTATTAAGGTTTTGAAAGAAAACAATATTCCGGTAAAAATCGTTACTGGTACATCCGCAGGCTCGATTGTCGGCAGTATGTACGCTTCGGGAATGTCGCCCGACCGCCTCGAATTGGAAGCAGAAATTTTGGGTAAAACCGATTTGGTGGATTTGACCTTGTCCACCAGCGGCTTCATCAAAGGCGAAAAACTGCAAAACTACATCAACCGCAAAGTCGGCAACCGTCCGATGCAGCAGTTCCCCATCAAATTTGCCGCCGTTGCGACCGATTTTGAAAGCGGCAAACCGGTGGTGTTCAACGTAGGCAATGCCGGACAAGCCGTCCGCGCTTCTGCTTCGATTCCGAACGTGTTTCAACCTGTCGTTATCGGCAGCCGCAAATATGTAGACGGCGGCCTGTCGCAACCCGTACCGGTCAGCGCGGCGAAAAAAATGGGCGCAAACTTCATCATTGCCGTCGATATTTCCGCCCGTCCGGCCAAAAACGTCAACCAAGGCATGTTCTCCTATCTTGACCAAACCTTCAACGTGATGAGCCAAACCGCCTTGCGCCAAGAATTGGGACAAGCCAATGTGGTCATCAAACCGCAGGTTTTGGAGCTGGGTTCGGTTGGCGGTTTCGACCAAAAACAACGCGCCATCCAACTGGGTGAACAGGCCGCACGCGCCGCCCTGCCTGAAATCAAACGCAAACTGGCGGCATATCAGTATTAATTATCCGCCGTTTGAACAGGC
>NZ_JBQCXA010000408.1:0-756 GCF_051956855.1 Neisseria sp. P0021.S007 | reverse complement strand
CATCATACCCAGTCCGGCCACGGCCAATCTGACGATAAACTGCTTACGCTCCTTCTGCGCCTGCACTTCGATTTTTTGCGCATCATAAGGCGCGGCGGTATAACCGGTTTGGCGGATTTTCAGCAAAATGTCCGACAATTCGATGTGGGCGCTGTCCCACACCACGCGGCAGCGGTGGGTACTATAATTCAAATCCACGCGCACCACGCCCTTCATGCGCAACAACTGTTGTTCAATCAGCCACACACACGCGGCGCAGGTAATGCCGCCCAGCATCAACACCGCCTCGCGCTCATCCCCTGCGCCGACCTCGACAAAATCCGCCTGCACTTCGGGCAAATCGTACAGCTTTAATTGTGACAACACTTCCGGCGGCGGCAATTCAGATTTTTCCGCGTCTGCGGTACGCTGTTTGTAATAATTGCCCAAACCGGCATCAATGATACTCTGCGCCACCGCTTGGCAGCCGGCGCAGCAGGTTTCGTGTTCTTCGTCTTCAAAACGAACCGTCAGATGCAGATGCTCCGGGACTTCAAGTCCGCAATGGAAACAGTTTTTTTGGGGATGTGTGGAAGATGTCATAATGTGTTCGATTTATTTTTCAGACGGCCTGAAACAATCGTTTCAGGGTGTTACATTTTAGCAAAAAGCGTTTTTCCGCCTCATTTCATTTACTTTTGAATTAATAGACTGTCGAATTTTATAAAAAATATGGAAAACAAAGTATTGACCGTTTATCAAATGATGAACGGTAAC
>NZ_JBQCXA010000407.1:0-756 GCF_051956855.1 Neisseria sp. P0021.S007 | reverse complement strand
CTTTGTTCAGCTTGACGGTCACTTTATCGTCTTGGGCTTCAGTGGTGATGTTGTCGTCGCCGGCAACGGTCACGGTGGAGCCGAGTTTTTCGATATTGGTGCTGCCGCTGTCGCCGTTGAAGGTCAGGCCTTTGGTGTCAACGGTGGTTTTGGCATCTACACCTTTTTGGATGTCGTCTTTGGTGTCTTGCGCCAAGTCGATGCTGTAGTCGGTCACGTTGTTCGCGTCTTCTGCTGAAGCAGTGACGGTCACTTTGTCCGAACCTGCGCTCGCAGTCGTGCCTTTGGCGTTGACGGTATAGATGTCTTGGCCGTTGGCGCCGGTCGTTTTCACCACATCTTTGATGTTGGTGCCGGCTGCAACCTCGGTACGGGCGGCGGCGCTTTGCTGTTTCAGCTGGCTGTAGTTGACGGCGTCGGTGTCATCGGTACCGGCGGCAACGTTGGTCACTTTGTTGCCGGCGGCATTGATGCCTGACTTGGTCACACTCGGGCCACCGGTAATGGTGAGGCCGTCTGAATTCAGTTTGCTGTCGCCTGCGGTGACGCTGTCAACAGTGATGTCTTTGGCCAGTTTCAGCTGTGCGCCACCGGCTACGGTTTCGCTGATGATGTTGCTGTCGCCTTTGACATTGATGGTGTCACCCAATGCGTAGTTGTTGCTGCCGGTGGTACCACCGAAGTTGATGCCTTTGGCGATATTGGCGGCGTTGTTGGCTACGTTTTGGTTGGTCGCAAACAGTTGGCTGCCGTTAA
>NZ_JBQCXA010000406.1:0-757 GCF_051956855.1 Neisseria sp. P0021.S007 | reverse complement strand
GTCCAATTCAGACGACATGGTTGCCGCCATAAATTCGGCGGGATAGTGGGCTTTGAGCCATGCGGTCTGATAGGAAATCAGGGCGTAGGCGGCGGCGTGGGATTTGTTGAAACCGTAGCCGGCGAATTTTTCCATGTAGTTGAAGATTTCGTCGGATTTTTCGCGCGAAATACCTTGTTTTGCCGCGCCTTCGGCGAAGATTTCGCGGTGTTTCACCATTTCTTCAGGCTTTTTCTTACCCATGGCGCGGCGCAGCAAGTCCGCGCCGCCGAGCGAGTAACCGCCGATAATCTGCGCCGCCTGCATCACTTGTTCCTGATACACCATAATGCAGTAGGTCGGCGCGAGGATGCCTTCGAGCAGCGGATGGATGTATTGGAATTCTTGGCCTTTCATACGCGCGACGAAGTCGGGAATGTTGTCCATCGGGCCGGGACGGTAGAGCGATACGAAGGCGATGAGTTCTTCAAACTTGGTCGTATGCGCCGTTTTCAGCATTTTTTTCATGCCGGTCGACTCAAACTGGAAGACGGCGGTGGTGTTCGCATCGCGGAAGATTTGGTAGGCGGCCTGGTCGTCAAGCGGAATCTTGCCGACATCGACGATATCGCCGGTGGTGCTTTTGATGTTGTTCTGCGCCATTTCGATAATGTTCAGGTTGCGCAGACCCAAAAAGTCGAATTTCACCAAACCCACGTCTTCCACATCGCCCTTGTCGTACATGGATACGGGCGAGGCGGATTCGTCCGCCTGATAC
>NZ_JBQCXA010000405.1:0-757 GCF_051956855.1 Neisseria sp. P0021.S007 | reverse complement strand
GTCCGAGTCCATCACCGTTGAGCTTTTGGACAATCAAGTACGCTTCCAATGCAATGGCACGACCATTGTCAGCAAAGTCATCGATGGCAAATTCCCTGACTTTAACCGCGTGATTCCTTTGGATAACGACAAGATTTTCCTCGTATCCCGTACCCAGCTTTTGGGTGCGCTTGAACGTGCCGCCATTCTTGCCAATGAAAAATTCCGCGGCGCGCGACTGTTCCTGCAGCCTGGTTTGCTGAGTGTTGTATGTAGCAACAACGAGCAGGAAGAAGCACGCGAAGAGCTTGAAATCGCTTATCAAGGCGGAGAACTCGAAGTCGGTTTCAACATCGGCTACTTGATGGATGTGTTACGTAACATCCACTCCGATGATATGCAGCTTGCTTTCGGCGATGCCAACCGTTCAACGCTGTTTACTGTGCCGAACAATCCGAATTTCAAATACATCGTGATGCCGATGCGTATTTAATTGGGTGAACAAACAAAAAGAGCGTGTACGGGACACGCTCTTTTTTATAGGATTGAATCAAAAGGCCGTCTGAAAATTGTTTTTCAGACGGCCTTTTGATTAAACCGGGATGATTCGGTTAAATAGGAAAACTGGGATTAACGTGGACGTGGTTCGCAGTTTTTCACCAGGAATGAGCCGTTAGGGGCGTTCACGCCAACTACTTCAGAAGTAGTGTGGGTGTTTTTGTCGATGAAACCGGCAGACATTGCATAACCTTGACGGTTGGTGAAAGTAGTGCCAGTG
>NZ_JBQCXA010000404.1:0-757 GCF_051956855.1 Neisseria sp. P0021.S007 | reverse complement strand
GCTGTTTCAAGGGCTGCCGTGGCGCCAAGCGTGTGTCCAATTTGCGGTTTGAACGCCATCAAAGGCGGCAGTGTACCGAATATATTTTCCAGTGCGGCCAATTCGGCGGCATCGCTGTCAGCCGTGCCGATGCCGTGTGTTTTAACGGCTGCAATGCTTTCAGGAGCGATGCCT
Source organism: Neisseria sp. P0021.S007 (assembly GCF_051956855.1). NCBI lineage: Bacteria > Pseudomonadati > Pseudomonadota > Betaproteobacteria > Neisseriales > Neisseriaceae > Neisseria > Neisseria sp. P0021.S007. The sequence continues at coordinate 583 of NZ_JBQCXA010000404.1, read as the reverse complement.
GCAACATCCAAAGCTCGACGCATCACCTGCTCTTGCGCTTGGCCATCGCTTTGAATCAGGTCATTGCCTGTATTGGCGGCGTGTCCGATAAGTTTCAGACGGCCTGAAGAAGATTCGGGAGCAGCAGAAGATAAGGCAAGCGCGGCAACACCTTCGCCTAAAATCAAACCGTTTCCGCCAAAAGGCTGATAGTGTTCGGCCAGCAAACCCAAGCTGTGAAAATGCAGCAAAGTCAGCCGGTTGAGGTTTTCAATGCCAAGCACAAAGGCACGCTCCGCCCCGCCGCGCAAGCAGTTATCCGCCTGAATCAGCGCATGGGCGGATGAAGTGCAGGCAGTAGCGAAACTGAAAATCTGCCGATTGCCGCTGCGCCGGCGCAAATCTTCGGCGAGATAAAGCAAATTGTGTTCTTCTACCGCCCTATTGCCCGCAAAATGGCGGTTTTCATATTCGGAGATGGAATAGGAACTGGAACCGATAAACACCGGCGCATCATGCCAGCTTTCAGACGGCCAGCCTGCACTTTCGGCGGCTTGTCGCAAATGTTGTTCGGCAATATCCGCAAATTCCTTCCGCCCCAAAC
>NZ_JBQCXA010000403.1:0-759 GCF_051956855.1 Neisseria sp. P0021.S007 | reverse complement strand
CTTCAATATCGCGCCCGCCGATGCCGACTGCTACGACCCCGAAAAATGGCATGAAAAAATCCACTGCTCATCCATCGAGAGGCAGTGGTTCAAAAATCTGTTGGATTTGGGCCTAACCGACAGCCTGCGCCAAATCCACCCCAAAGGCGCGTTTTACACTTGGTTTGACTATCGCGGCGCAATGTTCCAACGCAAACTCGGACTGCGCATCGACCACCAACTCATCAGCCCCGCCCTGTCTGCCGTGTTGAAAGATGTTTATGTCGATTTGGACGCGCGCGCGCAAGAACGCCCCAGCGACCATGCGCCGGTCGTGGCTGAATTTGATTTGTAAGGCGTAATCTTTAAAAAAGTCGTCTGAAAACCAAAAATTGAGTTTTCAGACGACCTTTTTTCTATTCGCTTCTGACTCGAAATCGGCTCTATATCTTGCCACTATGCCAACGTTCCACCCACTACCCGCGTACCCAACGCTTCCTTCAAAGGCAAAGCATTCAAGCGTTGCAAGGCTGTCTGAAATTCGACGAACGGTATCGGTTCCGAACCGAAACGATGCATATGCAGGGTATCTTGCTGACAGTCAATCAACTCGATGCCCAATCCAGCAAGAAACGGGACGGCTCGCGCGAAGGCGATTTTGGAGGCATCCGGCTCAAGGGCGAACATGGATTCTCCGTAAAACACCCGTCCGATTTGTACGCCGTAAAAGCCGCCCGCCAGTTTCAGACGACCTGTTTCATCGGGATAGAAACATTCAAA
>NZ_JBQCXA010000402.1:0-760 GCF_051956855.1 Neisseria sp. P0021.S007 | reverse complement strand
CATGACCACAGTCTACGGCAACCACCGCCAACACCGCTTTACCGTTGCCAATGCCTTCGCCCAAGCCGAAGCGCTGATGAAAGGTAAGACCTTAAACGAAGTACAAATCGAATTGGCCGCCCTGCCCCAAGACGAACGCAACCGCCTTGCACCGCAAAAAGAATTCCCCGGCAACCGTCCGAGCAACAGCCTGCTCATCGACAGCCTGACGCCTTTCAACCTCGGCATGCTGATGGCTGCTTACGAACATCGTACTTTCGTTCAAGGCGTGATTTGGCGTATCAACCCCTTCGACCAATGGGGCGTGGAATACGGTAAAGAGCTGGCCAAAACCATCGAACCCGAACTCGAACGCGGCACGCCTGCACACGACAGCTCCACCAACGGTCTGATCGCCTTCTACCGCAGTTGCAACGCAAGATCGAAGGCCGTCTGAAAATAAAATGCCCGTAAGACAAGCATATCTGCCTGTCTTACGGGCATTTCAAAACCTAATCGGCGGTAAGAATGAACCGTTAAAGCACCGCACTTTTAGACAAAAGTAGCTAGATTTTGATATAAAAAAAGGCTAAATCGATAATGACTTAGCCTTTTTCATCAGACTTGATTAGTTGTTTGTTGTTAATGCGCCTAAATCTTTATCAACTAAGAACAAACCTTTACCATCTTCACCAAGAAGATTTAATTTATCCAAAATTCCACTGAATAATTTTTCTTCTTCATGTTGTTCAGCCACATACCATTGTAAGAAGTTAAAGGC
>NZ_JBQCXA010000401.1:0-760 GCF_051956855.1 Neisseria sp. P0021.S007 | reverse complement strand
GATTGGTTTTGCTGCATTTGGCGCGGCAGTCGGCCCGATGTTCGGCGATGTGGCGGCTTGGGGCTTCGGCATGGCGTTTCCTGCAGTGTTTTTGGTGTTGCTGCGCGGGATGTGGAAGAGCTTTGCGGCTTCACGCCCTTGGTTTGTCAGCCTGATTGTGGCGTGCGCAACCTATTTGACCGTGGATGGCGCATGGTATGTTCCGGCCGGAACGTTGTCTGGCTTGTTGGCGGCGTATTTGTGGGGAGAGCAAAAATGAAGGATTTGTTGTCGCTGCAATCGTTTCTGCTGTTTTTAAGCATGTTGGCTGTTACCTATTCAACCCGATTAATCGGCTTTTTTGCATTACGCAACCGTACGTTGAGCCGTCGCGCGCAAGTGGTTATGGAGGCCGCGCCGGGCTGTGTGTTGATTTCCGTGATTGCACCTTATTTTGTATCAGATAAACCGCATGAGCTGATTGCCATTGCTTTGACGGTATTGGCGGCCAGCCGGTTTTCGATGTTGGTAACGGTCTTAATCGGCGTTGGCACTTCGGGCATACTCGGTTATTTGATGAAATAAAAAATTTTCAGACGGCCTTACTTGTTATAATGGCCGTCTGAATTTTTTGATAAAGCAAAAACATGGCAAACCAACGACTCATCTATGGCTTTCACGCCGTCAATGCCCGTTTGTGGCAAAACCCGAAATCGATTACCGAACTCTATATCCAAGAGGGCAAATCCGATGCGCGCACCCGCGATGTATTGGATAAGGC
>NZ_JBQCXA010000400.1:0-761 GCF_051956855.1 Neisseria sp. P0021.S007 | reverse complement strand
GTAGTTGGTGTAGTTGTAGATGGCGTAAGGAATTGCGCCGTTGCGGTGGATTTCCTCGAAGGTGATTTCCCATTCGTTGTGGCACTCGATGCCCGTAAACGTTACCATCGGATAGAGCGCGCCCGCCAAGCCTTGTTCGCGCGCGTTGTGCTGCGCCTGCGGCAGTTGGTTGCGGCGGTATTGCAGCAGGTTGCGGGTAACTTCGGGTTCCGCCAGTGCGAGGTAGAGCGGTACGGCGTATGCTTCGGTGTCCCAATAGGTCGCGCCGCCGTATTTTTCGCCGGTAAAGCCTTTCGGGCCGATGTTCAGGCGCGTGTCTTCGCCGTAGTAGGTGGAGAACAGTTGGAACAGGTTGAAGCGGATGCCCTGCTGCGCTTCGTCGCTGCCTTCGATGACCACGTCGGCGATTTCCCAGCGGTGCAGCCAGCCTGCTTTGTGCGCGTCCAGCAAAGTTTCAAACGCAACGCCTGCGACTTTTTCCGACAAGGCGCGGCCAGCGGCTTTCACCGCTTCCAAGCCCTGATAATCGCGGCTGGTGGTAATAATCACGCGTTTTTCAAAGGTTTCGGGCGTACCGCCGACTTCGGCTTCAAAAGAATTGGAGACCTGCCAGTCGGTTTGACTGCCGCCGAGGGCTTTGAAGCTGCCGGCGAAGGTTTGCTCGGCGTTGACGATGAATTGTTCCACGCCGAAGGGATTGGCGACGGTTTGGGTGGCAATGTAGGAGCGGTCGTCTGAAACGCCTTTGTCCAATACTTGCC
>NZ_JBQCXA010000399.1:0-761 GCF_051956855.1 Neisseria sp. P0021.S007 | reverse complement strand
GAATACACTTATACGCACACCAAAAACAACGGCAGCCGCCGTCAATACAACCCGGGCGTTTCCTTTGACCCGATGACCTTTACCGGCAACGAAATCTCCGAACCCGCCGACTGGTACGCCACTCCTTATCAGATGTATTGGGAAACCCATTCCAAACGCACCACCCACGCGCTGCTTTTGGGCTTCCGTTTCAATATGTTGAAAGAAAAACTGCACATCATGGCAGGGACGCGTTGGAACCACATCAAATCGAAATACATAACCGACTATTTCTACACAGGCGGCAGCATAGACAACGATCCCGATTCGGTTACCGACCGCAAAACCGTCCGTTTCAATCCTTATTTCGCCGTTACCTACGATTTGACGCCGAACCAAAGCCTGTATGCCAGCTACACATCCATCTTCAAACCGAACAGCAATCAGCGCAAAGACAAATCCTATCTTGACCCTGTTACCGGCGCGAACTACGAAATCGGCTGTAAGGGGGAATGGTTCGACCGCAAGCTGAATACCTCGCTTGCCCTGTTTGACATCGAACAGAAAAACCGCGCGGTGCAGGTTTGGGATACGGCAGACCAAAAATGGTATTGGGAACCCGTCGGCAAAGTCCGCAGCCGCGGCATCGAAGCCGAAATATCCGGCAACCTGAGCGAAGATTGGAAACTGTTTGCAGGTTATACGTTCAACCGGTCCAAATATCTTGAAGCGGAAAGCAAAGGCACCGTCCCCGCAGGCACTAATTTCAGCCTGCACACGCC
>NZ_JBQCXA010000398.1:0-761 GCF_051956855.1 Neisseria sp. P0021.S007 | reverse complement strand
GTATTGATGTTGCTGTGGCTGGTATTGGCAGTCATTTCGCCGGCACCAAAACCTGTCAAAAACCTCAGCTATCCGCTTAACGCCGAATGGCAACAAAATCCGGATTTGCTCTACCAAAAATTGACCGAAATTGAAGGCGTTGAAAGCATCAGCTTTAGCGCAGACAAACAAACCATTTATATCAAGGCCTTGCAAAAAGGATTCGACCAAGAGGCCGCCGAAAAAATTATCACAGGAGTGTAAAATGTCATTGAATAAAGTTATCCTCATCGGCCGCCTCGGCCGCGACCCGGAAGTCCGCTATATGCCCAACGGCGAGGCCGTCTGTAACTTCAGCGTTGCCACCAGTGAAACGTGGAACGACCGTAATGGCCAACGCGTAGAACGTACCGAATGGCACAATATCACCATGTACCGCAAACTCGCCGAGATCGCCGGTCAATACCTGCGTAAAGGCAGCCAAGTGTACCTGGAAGGCCGTATCCAAAGCCGTAAATACCAAGGAAAAGACGGCATCGAGCGCACCGCTTACGACATCATCGCCAACGAAATGAAAATGCTCGGCGGCCGCAACGACAACAGCGGCGGCGCACCATACGATGACGGCTACAACCAAGGCGGTCATTCAAGCCAAAGCAGTTACCAACAAGCGCCACAACAGCAATACCAATCTGCTCCAGCTCAAGAACCCCCAGCCGCCCCAGCCCGTCGTCCTGCTCCGGTACAACCGACTGCTCCGGTTGATGATATCGACGACGATA
>NZ_JBQCXA010000397.1:0-762 GCF_051956855.1 Neisseria sp. P0021.S007 | reverse complement strand
GCCGTATGATGCTCAAACGTCAAATGGGCAAAGCCAGCTTCGCCACCATTCAAGACGTTACCGGTCAAATCCAGCTTTATTTGAATAACAAAGGCGTGAGCCAAGAAGTTTTGGACGACTTCAACCACTGGGACTTAGGCGACATCATCGGTGCGGAAGGTACTTTGTTCAAAACCAACCACGGCGAATTGACCGTGCGCGTGTCCAACATCCGCCTGCTGTCCAAATCCCTGCGCCCGCTACCCGACAAACACAAAGGTTTGAGCGATCAGGAAACCAAATACCGTCAACGCTACGTCGATTTGATTGCCAACGAAGAATCGCGCAATACCTTCATCAAACGCAGCCAAATCATCCAATCCGTGCGCAATTTCATGGTTAACGAGCATTATTTGGAAGTTGAAACCCCAATGATGCACCCGATTCCTGGCGGTGCGACGGCAAAACCGTTCGTTACTCACCACAATGCCTTGGACATTCCACTCTACCTGCGCATCGCTCCCGAGCTGTATCTAAAACGCTTGGTTGTCGGCGGCTTGGAACGCGTGTTTGAAATCAACCGCAGCTTCCGCAACGAAGGCATGTCCGTACGCCACAACCCTGAATTCACCATGATCGAATTCTACGAAGCCTTCTCCGACTACGAACGCATGATGCAAATGGCGGAAGACATCATCCGCAACGCTTCCCGCGCGGTAAACGGTACGGCAAAAATCAGCTACAACGGCAAAGAAGTCGATTTGGAAAGCCCGTTTGAACGCC
>NZ_JBQCXA010000396.1:0-762 GCF_051956855.1 Neisseria sp. P0021.S007 | reverse complement strand
GTGCCACAATCGTCTTCAACAACGACCAAGTCTTGAGTTACGTCTACCAGACGACGGGTCAGGTAACCGGAGTTCGCAGTTTTCAATGCGGTATCCGCCAAACCCTTACGCGCACCGTGGGTCGCAATAAAGTATTGCAATACGGTCAGACCTTCGCGGAAGTTTGAGGTAATCGGCGTTTCAATAATCGAGCCGTCAGGTTTAGCCATCAGACCACGCATACCGGACAACTGTTTAATCTGAGCCGCAGAACCACGGGCACCAGAGTCTGCCATCATATAGATGGAGTTGAATGACTCTTGATCGACTTCGTTGCCGTCACGGTCGATAACTTTCTGTTTAGACAAGTTATCCATCATCGCTTTAGCAATTTTATCGCCGGCACGACCCCAAATATCCACCACTTTGTTGTAGCGTTCGCCGTTGGTGACCAAACCTTGACGGTATTGGTCTTCGATTTCTTTAACCTCGGCATTAGCTTCAGCCAACAAGGCCGCTTTTTCTTTCGGAATTTCCATGTCGTCAACAGCAATGGAAATACCGCCTTTGGCTGCGAATCCGAAACCGGTGTACATCAAGTGGTCGGCGAAGATAACCGTATCGCGCAAACCGCATAGGCGGAACGATGCGTTAATCAGCTTAGAAATTTCTTTTTTCTTCAGCGCTTTGTTGATGTATTCGAACGGCAGGCCTTTAGGCAGGATTTCGCTCAACAATGCACGACCGACAGTCGTTTCGTAGCGGGTAACGACAGGCTCAAAT
>NZ_JBQCXA010000395.1:0-762 GCF_051956855.1 Neisseria sp. P0021.S007 | reverse complement strand
CCGGTAAAGGTCGGCAACGTCGTGTGCTGCTACGGTCATTGCGTCCGAGTAGGCAATACTTCTTTGCAACTGAAAATCGAAGTGTGGGTGAAGACTTTGATGAACGATATGGTAACGGAAGACCGTCAACTGGTCACCGAAGCCGTGTTCACTTACGTCGCCATCGATTCACAAGGCAATCCGCGCCCTATTCCTCGCGAAGGCAATGCAAAGCTGGCACATTTGTAAGTTTAAAAATTCAAAACAAGGCCGTCTGAAACCTCAACGTTCAGACGGCCTTTTTTAATACAGAAGCAAAATGTAATAATATTTCTTTTGAGCTAAAGCAAGGCGAAGTATCTGTTTTTTAGGTTTAATTCAGGCTGATTGATAAGACAAAGACCATACACCGGCTTCCTATAACACTGCCCTACCGCGACAGTTTGCGCCACTTTTGAAACGGCGTTTCCTCCTCAACCCACTTTAAGGAACATCATGGCTTCGCGCGATTTATACCCACAGGAAATTTTACAGGTTGTTCTCGACAAAAGCTGCGCCAAAGCACAATCCAGCATCCCTACACTGGCAATCTTAAGCGTTTTGGCCGGCGGATACATCGGCTTCGGTTATCTTGCCTATTTAAAAGTAGTCAGCGGCATTCCGCACGAATGGGGCGGAGTTGCGACTTTACTCGGTGCCGCCGTGTTCCCAATCGCTTTGATTTGTATCCTGCTTGGCGGTGGCGAGCTGGTAACCAGCAATATGATGATTATGTCTTTAGGC
>NZ_JBQCXA010000394.1:0-762 GCF_051956855.1 Neisseria sp. P0021.S007 | reverse complement strand
CTTGATGTCCGCATGATTTCAGACGACAGCCTGAAAGCCAGCTTGAGCGCCGTTCGTGCTTATCAAGAAGGTTCGCGTACACAAATGACGACCGAAGAAGCTACGCAAACCCAAGCTGCCGAGAAAACCGCTTCCGCTCCGGCTGCAGCTACCGAACAAGCCACGACTGCCGCACCGGCTGCCGCTTCTGCCCCTCAATCTCTGGAAGCACCTGCTTTGCCGTCTGAAAACAAAAAAGAACCGGCCGCCGAAGCTGCCAAACCACAAAACCAAACCAAGCCTGCTGCCAAAATTAAAGGAGAGCAAGCATGAAAACCGTCGTTTGGATTGTCATTCTGTTTGCCGCCGCCGTTGGTTTAGCGTTGGCTTCCGGCATTTATACAGGTAACGTGTATGTCGTGGTTGAGCAAACCATGCTGCGTATCAATCTGCATGCCTTTGTTTTAGGCCTGCTGTTGAGCGTATTCGTCTTGTATTTCCTGATTAAATTCGTGTTCGGCCTCTTAAATATTCCAGCGCGTATGCAACGCTTCGGCATTGCCCGCAAAGGCCGTCAGGCTTCCGCCTCTTTGAACAGCGCAGGTTTGGCATATTTTGAAGGCCGTTTTGAAAAAGCCGAACAAGAAGCCGCCAAAGTCTTGCAAAACAAAGAAGCAGGCGACAACCGTACCCTGGCTTTGATGTTGGGCGCGCACGCGGCCGACCAAATGGAAAACTTCGAACTGCGCGACCGCTACCTGCACGAAATCGAACACCTTCCGC
>NZ_JBQCXA010000393.1:0-763 GCF_051956855.1 Neisseria sp. P0021.S007 | reverse complement strand
CAATCAAGCCAATCAACCATCCAATACAAAACGTCGTCTGAAAACCCTAAATACAGTTTTCAGACGACGTTTGACTTTATTACCTACCTTAAATCTCGCTACCGCCGACAGTCAACCCGGCATCAATCCGCAAGGTCGGTTGTCCGACGCCGACCGGCACGCTCTGCCCGTCTTTACCGCACACGCCGACACCGCTATCCAACGCGGTATCGTTGCCTATCATGGAAACATGTTTCAACACTTCAGGGCCGTTGCCGATGATGGTTGCACCTTTGACGGGATATTGCAGTTTACCGCCTTCGACCCACCACGCTTCGGATGCGCTGAAGACGAATTTGCCGCTGGTGATGTCCACCTGTCCGCCGCCGAAATTGACGGCGTAAATGCCTTTATCGATGGACGCGATGATTTCGTCGGGTTCGTAGCCGCCGTTTTCCATAAAGGTATTAGTCATGCGCGGCATAGGGGCGGAGGCGTAGCTTTCGCGGCGGCCATTGCCGGTAGATTGCGTACCCATCAAGCGGGCGTTGGTTTCGTCCTGCATATAGCCGACTAAGATGCCGTCTTCAATCAATACGGTGCGGCGCGTTTCGTTGCCTTCATCGTCGATATTGAGCGAGCCGCGCCTGTCGGCAATATCGCCTTGGTCAACGACGGTCACGCCTTTAGCGGCAACGCGCTCGCCGATTCTGCCTGAAAAGACGCTGGTTTCTTTACGGTTGAAATCGCCTTCCAAGCCGTGTCCGACGGCTTCGTGCAGCAA
>NZ_JBQCXA010000392.1:0-764 GCF_051956855.1 Neisseria sp. P0021.S007 | reverse complement strand
GTACATATCATGCCCAAACCCCACCTCAAACTCAAAACCAGTCAAGGCATCATGACCTTCAAGCCGCAGGATTTATCTGCCCATCTCGCCGTTTCCCGCCCGTTTTTCAGCGGTTTTGACGGCTGGCTGCCTAATCCCGACCCCGTTTTGCGCAAAATGGGCAGGCAAATCTCCGTTTACCGCGAGCTGATGCGCGACCCCTTGGTCGGCTCGTTGGTACGCCGCCGAAAAGCCGCCGTCGCCCGCCTCGAATGGCGACTTGAGGGCGACGATACGCCTAAAAATGTCCGGGATTTTATTGATAGCTGGCTGGCTGAAACCGATGTTTACCGCCTGATTAAAGACGTTTTAAACGCCGTTTTTTACGGCTATCAACCCATCGAGCTGATTTGGCGTACCGATTCTGCATGGCTGCCTGACAAAATCATCGCCAAGCCGCAAGAGTGGTTCGCCTTCAACGACGACGGCGAGTTGCGTTACATCCAAAACGGGCTGACCGATACCGTTCCGCCGCCTTATAAGTTTCTTTGCCCAACACACGAGGCAGATTATCTCAACCCCTACGGTTTGGGCGATTTGGGCTTGGTTTTTTGGCTGGTCACCTTCAAACGCGGCGGCCTTAAATTCTGGATGCAATTCACCGAAAAGTACGGTGCGCCTTGGCTGATTGGTAAAGAGCCGCGTTCCAATACCCCGCAGGATACCGACAAATTGCTAGACGCGCTCGAAGCTCTAATCGGCAACAGCGTCGGCACCATTCCCAA
>NZ_JBQCXA010000391.1:0-765 GCF_051956855.1 Neisseria sp. P0021.S007 | reverse complement strand
GAAAACGAGTGAGGCAATTTTCGCTATAACAAATAAGGCGGTTTGATTTGAAATTAAAAAAGTCAGCCGTCCTATTTGAGAGAATATGCTGGTATTGTTATACTATTACAGCTGAATGCAATATCTATCGAACAATTACTTATTTCACATTACGACCTTACCATGAAACAATCACTTCACGCATTGGCAGCTTCATTGCTGATGTTTGCCGCCGCATCAGGCGCACAAGCTTCCTCTAAAATCTATACCTGCACAGTCAACGGCGAAGTTGTCTATACTTCACGCCCATCTGGAAACTGCCATTCGGCAGATTTACCGACCATCGGCAAATACAGCAGCACGCGCTACGATGCTCCCGCTTTAGAAATGCCCGAGTCTGCTGCTGCCGAAGCTCCGTCAAAACGAGCCGGTAACGCAAAACCTGCCCCTAAAAATACCGCTAAGGCGAATCCTGCACCTGCGCCCATCCGTCCTGCTCCTGAAGTTGCAGCAACTCCTGCGCCCAAATCCTCCGGCAGCACTAGCCGCCGTTCGATTTTGGAAACGGAATTGAGCAACGAACGTAAAGCGTTGGGTGAAGCGCAAAAATCTCTGGCTCAAGCCCGCGTAGCCAAAGGCGGTCATGTCAACCAACAGGAAATCAACAGCCTGCAAAGCGCGGTACTCGATCGCCAGCAAAACATCCAAGCCCTGCAAAGGGAATTGAGCCGAATGTAGGTCGTTCCTGCCTTTTTATCTGCCTTTCTCGGTTTTACATTACGTTAA
>NZ_JBQCXA010000390.1:0-766 GCF_051956855.1 Neisseria sp. P0021.S007 | reverse complement strand
GATGACTCCAAGTGGTTCGTTTGTCATTAACGGTACCGAACGTGTAATTGTTTCTCAGTTGCACCGTTCTCCTGGTGTGTTCTTTGAGCATGACCGCGGCAAGACCCATTCCTCCGGTAAATTGTTGTTCTCTGCTCGAATCATTCCTTACCGTGGTTCGTGGTTGGATTTCGAATTTGACCCGAAAGATTTGCTGTATTTCCGTATCGACCGTCGCCGTAAAATGCCGGTTACGATTTTGTTGAAGGCTTTGGGCTACAACAATGAACAGATCTTGGATATTTTTTACGATAAAGAAACGTTCTATCTGTCTGAAAATGGTGTTCAAACCGATTTGGTTGTAGGTCGTCTGAAAGGTGAAACTGCCAAAGTTGATATCTTAGATAAAGAAGGCAACGTATTGGTTGCTAAAGGTAAACGCATTACCGCAAAAAATATCCGTGATATCAGCAATGCGGGATTGACTCGTTTGGATGTGGAGCCGGAAAGTTTGATTGGCAAAGCTTTGGCCGCGGATTTGATTGATCCTGAAACGGGTGAAGTATTGGCTGTGGCCAACGATGAAATCACTGAAGAGTTGTTGGCAAAATTTGATATCCATGGTGTAAAACAGCTTACTACGCTTTACATTAATGAATTGGATCAGGGTGGCTATATTTCCAATACTCTGCGTACGGATGAGACTGCTGATCAGCAAGCAGCACGTGTTGCGATTTACCGCATGATGCGCCCGGGCGAGCCGCCTACCGAATAGGCAGTCGAGCAA
>NZ_JBQCXA010000389.1:0-768 GCF_051956855.1 Neisseria sp. P0021.S007 | reverse complement strand
GCGGTATTGATTCCCCACACAATGCGCACCTTAGGCAGCGAAAAAGCCGTTACACTCCTTGAAGAGCGTTCAGACGGCCTGCATATCGGCCTGAAATTCGCGTTCCCAGTTGCCCATATTGCCGCAGACATTGCCAATGCCGTTCAAGAAGCCGTCATTTCGCATACCGGCGATACCCACATTCACTTGAGTATCGATACCGAAATCGGTACGCATAAAGTTCAACCCGGCGTAGCAACCATCAAAGGCGTGAAAAACATTATCGCCGTTGCATCGGGCAAAGGCGGCGTCGGCAAATCAACGACCACAGCCAACCTTGCCACCGCAATGGCCAGAATGGGCGCGCGCGTCGGCGTACTCGATGCCGACCTGTACGGCCCAAGCCAGCCCACCATGCTCGGCGTACAAGACCGCAAACCCGACCAACAAAACAAAAAACTCATTCCCGTTGAAGCCGAAAGCGGCATTCAAGTGATGTCCATCGGTTTCCTGGTCGATACCGACCAAGCCGTCGTTTGGCGCGGCCCGATGGTCAGCCAAGCCTTGCAACAGCTTATGTTCCAAAGCGAGTGGGACAATGTCGATTATCTCTTCATCGACCTGCCGCCCGGTACCGGCGATATCCAATTGACCCTGTCGCAAAAAATCCCCGTGACCGGCTCCGTTGTCGGCACCACGCCGCAAGACATCGCCCTGATTGATGCACGCAAAGCCGTGGATATGTTCAACAAAGTCAATATCCCGATTTTGGGCGTTTTAGAAAACATG
>NZ_JBQCXA010000388.1:0-768 GCF_051956855.1 Neisseria sp. P0021.S007 | reverse complement strand
CTGTCAGGTTGTCCGGCAATGGTACCGGCTACTTTGGCAGAACGACTCATCATTCCGCCATGCTTCGTTTTCAAAGATGTCAGCACAATCAATCGGGCATTCACCTCATCAAACACATAAAAACAGCAAGCTGCCCAAACTTCGCCCTCTTCCGCAGCAGCAATACTGACGACATGATGATTGCTCAAAAACTTCACTATATTGACAGGAATCGTTTGCATGGTTTTTATCTTCCTTCGCAGTAGACGAAATTATGCTCAGGCCGTCTGAAACATCAGCCCTGCCAGCGCGGCACATCGTTTTGAATGATGCCGAACAAGTCCAAAGCATGAGAGACGCTGTGTGTAATCATATCTTCGATGGATTCAGGCTTCTGATATAAAGCCGGAACGGGAGGAAACACGATACCGCCCATCTCTGTCACGCGGCGCATATTTTCAATGTGCGCCAAGTTTAACGGCGCTTCACGCACCATCAACACCAGCCTGCGCCGCTCTTTCAACGTTACATCCGCCGCACGGCTGAGCAAATTATCGGCAAACCCGTGAGCAACCGAAGCCAAAGTTTTCATTGAACACGGCGCAATCAACATTCCGTCCGTCAAAAACGAACCGCTGGCAATGCTTGCCCCGACATTACGGATGGAATGCACGACATCTGCCAAAGCATAAACGTCTTCTTTGGTGTAATCCGTTTCCAAAGTACGGGTCATTTCCGCCCCTTGTGAAACCACCAAATGCGTTTCTACCTGATGCGCACGCAAAAGCT
>NZ_JBQCXA010000387.1:0-769 GCF_051956855.1 Neisseria sp. P0021.S007 | reverse complement strand
TTATTAAGCCTGACTGAAACACAGATAGGTCGTCTGAAAACTTGGTTGGACAAAGTTTCTATCGAAGGTGAGAATAATACATTTGCGCAGCCGGCTTCAGAAGAAGGTCAGCATACAGTTTCAGCGGAATCTAAACCCCAACAAACCGCTACAGCAGGACAAAACGATGCGCTTGCACGTTTTACCGTCAATTTGACTGAAAAAGCCGCTCAGGGCGGTATTGACCCTGTATTTGGACGTGAAACTGAAATCCGTCAAATGATGGATATTTTATCGCGTCGCCGTAAGAACAACCCTATTTTGGTTGGCGAACCGGGTGTCGGTAAAACTGCATTGGTAGAAGGTCTGGCATTGAAAATCGCTTCAGGCGAGGTGCCTAAGATATTGGAAAACACCCAAGTATTGGTGTTGGACTTAGGTCTTCTGCAAGCGGGTGCGGGGGTGAAGGGCGAATTTGAACAACGCCTGCGCAATGTTATCGAGGCTGTTCAGAATTCTGAAGAACCCGTTTTATTATTCATCGACGAAGCGCATACGTTAATCGGTGCAGGAAACAGTGCAGGCGGCGCGGATGCAGCCAACCTCTTAAAACCGGCTTTGGCGCGGGGTGAATTGCGTACCATCGCAGCGACAACCTGGAGCGAATACAAACAATACTTTGAAAAAGACGCCGCGTTGGAACGCCGTTTCCAAATGGTCAAAGTTGACGAACCCGATGATGAGGCTGCGTTCACCATGCTCCGCGGTTTGAAGCAACGTTATGCCGCTT
>NZ_JBQCXA010000386.1:0-769 GCF_051956855.1 Neisseria sp. P0021.S007 | reverse complement strand
ACCGAATCGGCATTATCGCGACCAACACCACCGTCAACAGCAATGCCTACGCGCGAGCTATCCATTCAAAAAACAACGACACGCTGGTGCGCACGCAAGCCGCACCCCTGCTTGTGCCATTGGTGGAAGAAGGCTGGCTCGATCACGAAGTCACCCGTCTGACCGTGCGCGAATACCTGAAGCCGCTTTTGGCCGACGACATCGACACGCTGGTGTTGGGTTGTACCCACTTCCCACTGCTCAAACCGCTTATCGGCCACGAAGCACAAAACGTTACCTTGGTCGATTCCGCCATCACTACCGCCGAAGCCACCGCCAAAGCCTTGGCACAAGCAGGTTTGCTGAATACAGAAAACGACAATCCGGATTACCGCTTCTACGTCAGCGACATCCCCCTGCGTTTCCGCACCATCGGCGAACGCTTCTTGGGTAGAAGTATGGAGCAGATTGAGATGGTAACGTTGGGTTGATTGGAAATATTAAAGGCCGTCTGAAAGGTAAAAACAAGGTTAAAGTCGGCGAAATTCACAATGAAGAAGATGCCTTGGAATAAATTGCGAAATTGGAAAAAAGCTATGCAGCAGGTGGCCAAGGATTTGCAGTTTGAAGAAGCGGCTGTGTTACGGGATAGAATTCGGGTAATTAAGGAAGAATTGTTGTTTGGTAGTGAATAAGTTATATCATTATTAAGTTATAGGAAATTATCATGAATATTGATTTAAAAAGAGAAGATTGTGGAGAAAAGTTAAGATTTTATTTTCAAAAACAT
>NZ_JBQCXA010000385.1:0-770 GCF_051956855.1 Neisseria sp. P0021.S007 | reverse complement strand
GACCGTATCAAAGCGCAACAAGCATGGTTGAACCTGCCTCTGCTGCCGACGACCAACATCGGTTCTTTCCCGCAAACCACCGAAATCCGTCAAGCACGCGCAGCCTTCAAAAAAGGCGAACTGTCTGCCGCCGATTACGAAGCCGCGATGAAAAAAGAAATCGCCTCGGTGGTTGAAGAGCAAGAAAAACTGGACTTGGACGTATTGGTACACGGCGAAGCCGAGCGTAACGACATGGTCGAATACTTCGGCGAATTGTTGAGCGGTTTCGCGTTCACCCAATACGGCTGGGTACAAAGCTACGGCTCACGCTGCGTGAAACCACCGATCATCTTCGGTGACGTAAGCCGTCCTGAAGCCATGACTGTCGCTTGGTCCACTTACGCACAAAGCCTGACCAAACGCCCGATGAAAGGCATGTTGACCGGTCCTGTCACCATTCTGCAATGGTCTTTCGTCCGCAACGACATTCCACGCTCTACCGTGTGCAAACAAATCGCACTGGCTCTGAACGACGAAGTATTGGATTTGGAAAAAGCAGGCATCAAAGTCATCCAAATCGACGAACCTGCCATCCGTGAAGGTCTGCCTTTGAAACGCGCCGATTGGGATGCCTACCTGAACTGGGCAGGCGAATCCTTCCGCCTGTCCTCTACCGGTTGCGAAGACAGCACACAAATCCACACCCATATGTGTTACTCCGAGTTCAACGACATCCTGCCTGCTATCGCAGCTATGGACGCCGACGTGATTACCATCGAGACTTCACG
>NZ_JBQCXA010000384.1:0-770 GCF_051956855.1 Neisseria sp. P0021.S007 | reverse complement strand
ATATAGGACATGGCTATGCACGCGCTTCATTTTTCAGCTTCGGACAAGGCTGCGCTTTATCGAGAGGTGTTGCCGCAGATTGAGTCTGTGGTGGCGGATGAGACGGATTGGGTGGCGAATTTGGCGAACACGGCGGCGGTTTTGAAGGAAGCGTTCGGCTGGTTTTGGGTGGGTTTTTATTTGGTCGATACGCGCGCGGACGAATTGGTTTTGGCGCCGTTTCAGGGGCCTTTGGCGTGTACGCGGATTCCGTTCGGGCGCGGGGTATGCGGTCAGGCTTGGGCGAAGGGCGAGACGATGGTCGTTAAGGATGTCAACGCGCATCCCGACCATATTGCCTGTTCGTCGTTGTCGCGTTCGGAAATCGTGGTTCCGCTGTTTTCAGACGACCTCTGTATTGGCGTGTTGGATGTGGATAGCGAGCATTTGGCGCAGTTTGATGAAACGGATGCTTTGTATTTGGGCGAACTGGCGAAGATTTTGGAAAAGCAGTTTAAGGCTTCGCGCCAGGCGGCTTGAGACTGAAAAAACAGGCAGGCGGCGCGCGCTGAAGTTGGCGCGGCGGGAGTGTGGTTTTATAATGTCTGCCATGGATAAAACAATTATTTAACGGAGCACAAAATGGATTTTGAAAAAGCGCGGTTCAACATGGTCGAGCAGCAAATCCGTCCGTGGGATGTATTGGATTTTGACGTTTTGGACGCTTTGGAGGAGATTCCGCGCGAGCGTTTCGTGAACGAGTCTTTGCAGGGCTTGGCGTATGCTGATAT
>NZ_JBQCXA010000383.1:0-770 GCF_051956855.1 Neisseria sp. P0021.S007 | reverse complement strand
GTTGAGGGCGGTCATGGGTTCTTGAAACACCATGCCGATTTCGCGGCCGCGCAGTTTTTGCAGGGCGCGTTCGGGCTGGGTCAGCAGATTGGTTCCGCAATATTTCAGACTGCCTTCAAAGGTAACCATTGGATTAAGGCGCATAATGCCTTGCGACAATACGGTTTTGCCGCTGCCGCTCTCGCCGACCAATGCCAGTTTGCGGCCAGGTTGCAGGGTAAGGTTGATATCGTACAAAACTTGTTTGCTCGGAAAGGAGCCGTTTAGGTTTTCGATTTCGAGTATAGGTGTAGTCATGGTCGTGGCCGTCTGAAAAGTTTGTTGATGACAGGTTTTCAGACGGCCTGCATGAATCAAGGGGCCGTCTGAAACAGAGGTTTAGTCTTGAAACTGTTCTTTGAGTTTGCGTTTTAACACTTTGCCGGTGGCATTGCGCGGCAGCTCGTCTTGGAAGATGACTTGTTTTGGGATTTTAAAGTTTGCCAACAGGCCGCGCAGGTGGCTGCGGACTTCGGCTTCTTCCAGCTTCATGCCTTCTTTGAGTTGGATAAAGGCAATGATTTCTTCATCGGCGTATTGGTCCCTCACGCCGATTACAGCAGTGGCTTCCACAGCTTCGAGTTTGTAAATGGCTTCTTCGATTTCACGCGGATAGACGTTTTGGCCTTTGGAGATAATCAGGTCTTTTTTGCGGTCAACGATGAAGATGAAGCCGTCTTCGTCTATGGTGACGAAGTCTCCGGTTTTCAGCCAACCGTTGACAATGGTTT
>NZ_JBQCXA010000382.1:0-770 GCF_051956855.1 Neisseria sp. P0021.S007 | reverse complement strand
GTTCCTTAATGAAGTGCACACAAGCCTTTTGTCATGGTAGTAGTTTGATGTGAGTATTTTCAGACGGCCTTAGGCGTGCATATAAAATCATAACATTTGGCTCTATGCAAAGCAAAAGCAGGGTTTGCCCTTAACAATAGTTGCGGTACTCCTGTCTCATACAAGGCCGTCTGAAAAGAGCAGTATTCAAAGACTTACGGAATAAGTGTAGGTTTATACTTATAGCGATTTCCTATTTATCCGATAAAAAATTTACAACATACTGTTTCAAAACGAAATAACAGTTAATATCATCTATCCCGTCCGTTTCAGACGGCCTATTGGAAATCATGCCGTCTGACAATGCAAATATCAAAGGCTATTCTTGAAAGCACGGCTGATTCAGGCGATAATCGGCACACTTTTTTCATATTTCCAATCTTGTCCAAGGAAGGTCAAACCATGTCTCAACTGGCAAACGCAATCCGTTTCCTCTCAGTCGATGCCGTACAAAAAGCCAACTCTGGCCACCCGGGTGCGCCTATGGGTATGGCGGAAATGGCGGAAGTATTGTGGACGAAGTTCCTCAATCATAATCCAGCCAACCCGAAATTCTACAACCGCGACCGTTTTGTCCTCTCCAATGGTCATGCTTCCATGATTCTTTACAGCCTGTTGCACCTGACCGGCTACAACGTTTCCATTGATGATCTGAAAAACTTCCGCCAACTGCACAGCAAAACCCCCGGCCATCCTGAATATGGCTACACCGACGGTGTGGAAACCACGAC
>NZ_JBQCXA010000381.1:0-773 GCF_051956855.1 Neisseria sp. P0021.S007 | reverse complement strand
GTGTGGGTGTGTCCGGCTTGGGACGAACGCCAGTTGACCGAATCGGGCTATCCGCGTGAAGTGTGGCTGGTGGAACGCGGCAAGAGTTTCGAGGAAAGCCTGCCTGTGTATCAAATTGCCGAAGACGGCATGATGGTGAACGCGTGGCGTTATCTCGATCCGCAAGGTTCGCCGATTGATTTGATTGAAGCGTCGGACGGTTTTTACACCAAAACCTATTTGCAGGTGTCGGCCGAAGGCGAGGCGAAACCGTTAAACCTGCCCAACGATTGCGACGTAGTCGGCTATCTGGCTGGACATCTTTTGCTGACGCTGCGCAAAGACTGGAACCGCGCGAACCAAAGCTATCCGAGCGGCGCATTGGTGGCAGTAAAATTAAACCGCGGCGAATTAGGCGCGGCGCAGCTTTTGTTTGCGCCCGATGAAACGCAGGCATTAGAAAGCGTGGAAACGACCAAGCGTTGTGTGGTGGCGAGCCTACTGGAAAACGTACAAGGCCGTCTGAAAGCATGGCGTTTTACCGACGGCAAATGGCAGGAAGTCGAACTGCCGCGCCTGCCTTCGGGCGCGTTGGAAATGACCGACCAACCGTGGGGCGGCGACGTGGTTTACCTTGCCGCCAGCGATTTCACCACACCGCTGACGCTGTTTGCATTGGATTTGAACGTGATGGAACTGACCGTCATGCGCCGTCAGCCGCAGCAGTTCGATTCAGACGGCATCAACGTGCAGCAGTTTTGGACGACTTCAGCCGACGGCGAGCGCATTCCTTA
>NZ_JBQCXA010000380.1:0-774 GCF_051956855.1 Neisseria sp. P0021.S007 | reverse complement strand
CCTTTTAACAATCACTGTCATCGGTTTTAAGTAAAATTTGGAATCATCTTTTACCATTTCTCCCCATCATTGCATTCGTCCGTCTATCGGATAGTCATTGCATTTATCCGATATGTCATGATACTGTTCAAAAAATATGACTATTAGGAGTTTCTCATGTCCGAACAGCAAAAATACTTTTCTACCCAAGACGGTACTTCGCTTTTCTACCGCTATCGCCCTGCTGCCGATGGTTCTTCCGACAAAGCCATTGTGCTGTTCCATCGCGGACATGAGCATTCCGGCCGGATGATGTTTGTTGCCGATGAGCTGGGTTTTGATGATTTTGCCTATTTTGCTTGGGACGCGCGTGGTCATGGTTACAGCCCTGGAGAACGAGGCGATAGTCCGAGTATCGGCACTTCGGTTTCAGACGTAGATGATTTTATCCGACACATCCAAAGCGAATACAGCATCAAACCTGAAAACATTTGCGTGATTGCGCAAAGTGTCGGTGCGGTATTGGTTTCTACTTGGTTGCACGATTACGCGCCGAAAATCCGTTGCGCCGTATTGGCTTCGCCTGCGTTCAAAGTCAAACTCTATGTTCCGTTTGCCCGTACCGGTTTGAAAATGATGCAAAAATGGCGTGGCAATTTCTTTGTCAACAGCTACGTCAAAGCCCACTATCTGACCCACAATGTCGAACGTCAAAAAAGCTACGACAATGATCCGCTTATTGCCCGCGCTATTTCTGTGCGCATCCTGCTGGGTTTATATGAAGCGGCCGAACGC
>NZ_JBQCXA010000379.1:0-775 GCF_051956855.1 Neisseria sp. P0021.S007 | reverse complement strand
GGATTGATGCGCTGACGGTCACTGTGGCCACCGCTTGGCTGGGTGCAATGATGTTGCTGCCGCCTGCGCTGATTTCAGACGGCCTGCCGTTTGGTATGCTTGCCGAAATGGACGGCAGGGGCTGGTTTGCTTTGATTGGCCTGTCTGTCGGGGCAACGGTCTTGAGCTATGCGTGGTATTTTGAAGGCGTGAAGACTTTGGGCGCCGGCAGCGCGGCGGCGTACATTACTTTGGTGCCGGTATTCGGTATTCTGTGTTCCGCTTGGTTTTTGGGCGAGGCGTTGCATGTTTCTTTGGTTGCCGGCTGTTTGGCGGCAGTGGTCGGATTGGCGTTGATGCAGTACGGAAGACGTGCCGTCTGAAATAGGAAATATGTTATATAATAATGAAACTGATCAAACCATTGTTTTCGACATGTCTGAACATTCCTCCCTGCTCGATTTCGACCGCGCCCATCTGCTCCATCCTTATACATCTATGACCGACCCGTTGCCTGTTTATCCGGTGCGCCGTGCGGAGGGTGTGCACATCGAATTGGCGGACGGTACGCGGCTGATTGACGGGATGTCGTCTTGGTGGTGTGCGATACACGGCTACAATCATCCCGTTTTGAATCAGGCAGTTGAGGCGCAGATTAAACAAATGTCGCATATGATGTTCGGCGGTTTGACGCACGAGCCGGCGGTGGAGCTGGGCAAGTTGTTGGTCGGGATTTTGCCGCAGGGGCTGGACCGTATTTTTTATGCGGACTCGGGTTCGGTTTAGGTGGAAGTCG
>NZ_JBQCXA010000378.1:0-775 GCF_051956855.1 Neisseria sp. P0021.S007 | reverse complement strand
ACCGCGTTGCTTACGGAAGACCTCGTCCGCCTGATTCGTGGCTGCTACCAATATTTGCCGCTTGCCGAAGATTGCGAGTTCACCATCGAAGGGCGCATGAGCCATTTCGATCTGGAAAAAGCACAGGCCTGCATCGAAGCAGGCGCCAACCGCATTTCCATCGGCGTGCAAACCTTCAATACCGCCATCCGACGCCGTCTCGGCCGCAAGCACAGCGGCGTCGAGGCGTTTGAATATTTGGCAAAATTGTGCGAACTCGATGCCGTGATTGTCGCTGATTTGATGTTCGGCCTGCCCAATCAAACCGATGAAGTTTGGCAAAACGATATCGCCCGCGCCACCGAGCTGCCGCTGTCTGGTTTGGATACGTACGCGTTCAACCTTTATCCCATGCTGCCCATCAACCGCATGATTGAAAAAGGCGCATTTCCGACACCGCCAGGTTTCGATATTCAGGCAGACCAATATGCCTACACGGTTGAAACACTGCTGGAAAAAGGCTGGGAACAGGTCAGCAACAGCCACTTCGCCTATCCCGGCCGTGGCGAGCGCAACCGCTACAATACCCTGATCAAATCCGATATTTCCTGTTTGGCGTTCGGCTCCGGCGCAGGCGGTAACTTCGGCGGTTTCAGCTATCAGGTGCAGGGCGATTTGGAAAGCTATCTCGCCACGCCGAAAGGCGAGAAAAACATCGCATTTATGAGCGGCCATAGTCCAAATAAAGCACTTCTCAGCAAAGTCCAGCACGATATTGAAACAGGCCGTCTGAATC
>NZ_JBQCXA010000377.1:0-776 GCF_051956855.1 Neisseria sp. P0021.S007 | reverse complement strand
AGATTGGCGCGGATGGCATCGTCTTCCAAAACTTAGAAGACTTGGAAGCAGTAGTCAAAGCACTCAATCCAAAAATCGAATCCTTTGATTCTTCATGTTTCAACGGTGTTTATCAAACCGGCGATATCGATGAAGTGTATCTAAACCGTCTCTCTACCGAAAAATCAGGTTGTGGCGGCTTGAAAGTTCATCCAAGCAAAATGGAACACAGCATCAGTATCAGCGATAGCGATGATGATGAATAAAGTAAATTGACTTACAATAAAGGCCGTCTGAAAATTAATGTTCAGACGGCCTTTAATTATGTTATAGACACATCATGAGTACCGAAACCAAAAATTACATCACACCTACCGGTTGGCAGGCACTGAAAGACGAACTTTATCATCTGGTCAACAAAGAGCGCCCGGAAATCGTCCAAATCGTTAACTGGGCAGCAAGCAATGGCGACCGCAGCGAAAATCGCGATTATCTTTACGGCAAACGCCGTATGCGCGAAATCGACCGCCGTATCCGCTTCCTAACTAAACGCTTGGAAGCTGCTGTCGTTGTCGACCCTGAAGCGCGTGAAGCCACGGACCAGATTTTTTTCAGCGCCACCGTTGGCTTATTGCGCGGAGATGGTCGTGAACAAACCGTCAAAATTGTCGGCGTAGATGAAATTGATACCGCTAAAAACAAAATCTCATGGATTTCCCCTTTGGCACGCAGCCTGATTAAAGCACGCGAAGGGAATGAAGTTGTCTTGGATACACCGGAAGGACGCGAGATTATAG
>NZ_JBQCXA010000376.1:0-777 GCF_051956855.1 Neisseria sp. P0021.S007 | reverse complement strand
AATAAACACTGTTTCCACGCCGTTGCCCGTTCCTACATCCAACAGCCATTTGCGCGTCCCATCGGCGGATTCTTGCGCCATCATCAGTTTGGGCACATCCACGCTTGCCTGTTCGTTGAGTTTCAGGCGTAGGGATTTTGCCAAATCGGTCATTTCATCGAAACTTTGCGCACCGGCTTGGTGGATCCAGCGCATGACTTGTTTGGCGCGAAACGGTTTTTCACCCATTTCGGCAAAATGATGGGTCAGTCCGTTTAAATCATAATTCAGCAGATTGGTTTTCATGTGGTTTATTTCTTGGTAAAGCTTTTAATAAAAGCTGTCGTGATAAATCTTGCAAATCCGGCGGATTAGGGCGTTGCATAGTGGGTTTGAACATGCCCTGAATCTTGTTGAGCAAACAGCTTTTATTTCCAAGCTCCTTCTATCATATTTTCAGACGACCTCCATTTTAGAAAGGTCGTCTGAAAACAGATTGAGACAAACAATATCGACAAAACCGTCCAAACACCCGAACCGGTCGGACGTTCGAACGGTATCTATCGTTAACGCGGGCAGATTTCGCTTTGGCTGAAGAAGTAGGCAATCTCGATTGCTGCGTTTTCCAGACTGTCAGAGCCATGTACGGCGTTTACGCTGAGAGATTCGGCAAAATCCGCACGTATCGTACCGGGAGCGGCTTCCGCAGGGTTGGTCGCGCCCATCAGCTCACGGTTTTTTGCAACGGCATTTTCACCTTCCAGTACCTGAATCATGACAGGACCGCTGGTCATAAAG
>NZ_JBQCXA010000375.1:0-777 GCF_051956855.1 Neisseria sp. P0021.S007 | reverse complement strand
CGTTATTACAATCCCAACAAAAAAATCAGCCAAGAAGATTTTGCAGCGATTCTAGAATTTGCCCGCCTCTCCCCAAGCTCCGTCGGCTCTGAGCCGTGGAAATTCTTGGTGATTCAAAACAAAGCCCTGCGTGAGAAAATCAAGCCTTTCAGCTGGGGGATGCAATCCCAACTGAACGACTGCAGCCATCTGGTGATTATCCTTGCCAAGAAAAATGCCCGTTACGATACCCCGTTCTTCCGCAGTGTTGCCGAACGCAGGGGCCTGCAAGGAGAGCAACTGGAAAAAGCGTTGGCAAGATACAAAAGCTTCCAAGAAACCGACATTAAAATTGCCGACGACCAACGCGCACTATTTGACTGGAGCGGCAAGCAGACCTATATTGCTTTGGCCAATATGCTTACAGGTGCAGCGGCCATCGGTATCGATTCCTGCCCAATCGAGGGCTTCAACTACGACAAAATGAACGAAGTATTGGCAGCAGAAGGCCTGTTTGATGCCAATGAATGGGGCGTATCCGTAGCGGCAACATTCGGCTATCGCGCCAAAGAAATCACCCAAAAATCACGCAAACCGATTGAAGAAATGGTGACTTGGGTCGAATAAGCAGTTTGTATTCTCAGGGCGGCAAATACCGCCCTTTTACTTTTCTAAAAAGAGAAGCAAATTCCGTAACAACAAATACTTCTAAATTTAAAATCTGAAGGCCGTCTGAAACCATGTGTCAGAAATCCTAGATTTCATTTCACACCGTTTCAGACGGCCTGATTTAATACG
>NZ_JBQCXA010000374.1:0-777 GCF_051956855.1 Neisseria sp. P0021.S007 | reverse complement strand
AAGGAAAAGCCGTGAGCCTGCTCAAAAAACTGCCCAAACCCATGCTGCCCGACGAAACCCGCCGCGATATTCAGGCGCGTGAGTCGTATCATGTATTGAAGATTATTTCCGAATTTGTCGAAGCCGGCGAAGAATTGCGCGCCATTCAACCAGCCGTCAGCATTTACGGCAGCGCGCGCACGCCTGAAAACCATCCCGACTACGAGTTCACATTGCGCTTGGCCCGCAAACTGTCGGATGCCGGATTTTCCGTCATTTCCGGCGGCGGGCCGGGCATTATGGAAGCGGCCAACAAAGGCGCGTTTGCAGGCGCAAGTCCGGCGGTGGGGCTGAATATCGTGTTGCCGCACGAGCAAAAAGCCAATCCCTATCAGGATTTGTCGATTAAATTCCAACACTTTTTCCCGCGCAAAGTCATGTTCGTCAAACACGCTGTGGCGTATGTCGTCATGCCCGGCGGTTTCGGCACGCTGGACGAATTGTTTGAAAGCCTGACTTTGGTGCAAACCGGCAAAACGCCCGACCGCCCGATTATCTTAGTGGGCAAAGCATTTTGGGCGGGACTGTTGGACTGGATACGCGAGCAGTTGCTGGGCAGAAACCTGATTTTGGAAGAGGATTTGAACTTGATTCGAGTCATCGACGACGAAGACGAAATCATCGAAGAAATCTTCGCCCATTACGAAAACCGCCTGGAAGACTTGTCCGAACACCAAAATGCTTGGTCACTGGGGCTGTAAAAAACTAAGGTTTCAACTGACAAAGGGCGGTTATCCC
>NZ_JBQCXA010000373.1:0-778 GCF_051956855.1 Neisseria sp. P0021.S007 | reverse complement strand
GCAAAAACCAATCCCCCGTCAACATCACCGAAACCGTCTCCGGCAGACTGCCTGCCATCAAAGTCAATTACAAGCCGAGCGCGGTTAACGTGGAAAACAACGGCCACACCATTCAAGTCAACTACCCGGAAGGCGGCAATACCCTCAGCGTGAACGGCCGCACCTACACCCTGAAACAATTCCATTTCCACGTACCCAGTGAAAACCAAATCAAAGGCCGCACCTTCCCAATGGAAGCCCACTTCGTCCACTTGGACGAAAACCGCCAGCCTTTGGTATTGGCAGTATTGTACGAACCCGGCAAAACCAACGACCGCCTGGCTCCGATATGGAACGTGATGCCGATGAAAGAAGGAAAGGTAAACCTCGACAAAGCCTTCGACGCCAGCACCCTGTTGCCGAAACGGCTGAAATACTACCGCTTTGCCGGTTCGCTGACCACACCGCCGTGCAGCGAAGGCGTATCGTGGCTGCTGTTGAAAACCTACGACCACATCGATCAGGCGCAGGCAGAAAAATTCACCCGCGCCATCGGCTCGCACAACAGCCGCCCCGTCCAGCCGCTTAACGCGCGCGTTGTCATTGAATAAACGGTAAAGCCGTAAATGAAAAGGTCGTCTGAAGACCAAATTTAGGTTTCAGACGACCTTTTTACATGATGGTCTAAGGTTTCAGAACACCGAGTCCGGCGTATATTCGAAGGAAGAATCGCAATGCAGCATCAATCATCAGGATGAAACCTTGCCGTTTCGCGTTCTTTCATAGCAGTTTCCTTATC
>NZ_JBQCXA010000372.1:0-778 GCF_051956855.1 Neisseria sp. P0021.S007 | reverse complement strand
GAACAAAGACGGCTTGAAAGCAGGTGATGTGAACCTGACCAAGGCTGGCTTGAACAATGGCGGCAACAAGATTACCAACGTTGCGGCCGGTACGGATGACACCGATGCAGTCAATGTTTCTCAACTGAAACAAGCTGCTGCTGCGTCTAAGACTGAAGTCGTTCAAGGTAAGAACATCGTTGTGACTGAAAAAACAGGTGACAAAGGTCAGACTGTTTATGAAGTTGCTACCGATAAAGACTTGGACGTTGACAGCGTGAAAGCCGGTGATACCGCAGTGAATACTGACGGTGTCAAAGTGGGTGATGATGTTGCATTGAACAAAGACGGCTTGAAAGCAGGCAAGGTAAACCTGACTAAAGACGGCTTGGACAATGCGGGCAACAAAGTAACCAACGTAGCGGATGGCGACATCAATGCCAACAGCAAAGATGCCGTTAACGGCAGCCAACTGTTTGCGACCAACCAAAACGTAGCCAACAACGCCGCCAATATCGCCAAAGGCATCAACTTCGGCGGTACCAGCGGCAGCAACAACTACGCGTTGGGCGACACCATCAACGTTAAAGGCGACAGCAACATCATTAGCGAAACCGTAGCCGGTGGTGCTCAACTGAAGTTGGCTGACGAGATTAGCGTGAAGACAGTGAATGCCGATACCTTCAAAGCAGGCGATACTGTGATGAATAACGACGGCGTGAAAGTCGGCGATAAAGTTGCGTTGAACAAAGACGGTCTGACCGCAGGCAACACCGTGGTCAACAACGATGGCGTAACC
>NZ_JBQCXA010000371.1:0-778 GCF_051956855.1 Neisseria sp. P0021.S007 | reverse complement strand
GTGTAATACACATTAGTTCCTCACCATATGGGTTGCAATCCCAAAAATAAGCACGTAAATGAGCTAAATCATTAATAGAACCATTTTCTTCATTGAATTTATCCCAATCGGTACAGTGAGCATATTTAATTGCTTTAAATGGATATTTTTCATTATTTATTGCTTCTGGCATTTTTAAAGCTTCCCCATTTATGTATCTACGAATCCTAGCAACAAGCCCAACAGCGGGCGTTCCAAATAACTCGTGAACTTTATTAAGTTTATTTATACCATTTGTATCTCTTTGCGCTTGCTCCAAAATAACAGATATTTTTACTGTCCCTTTATAAAACAAATGTGGTGGATAATCATTATAACCATGCATTTTGTTTATCATCCATAAATAAGGTATTTATTGTGAGAAATAACATTTTTGAAAGTATAGCACAGTTAAAACAACAAATTCTCTTTAATCCCCCGAATCCTATCCCGCAACACAGCCGCTTCTTCAAACTGCAAATCCCTAGCTGCCTGCTGCATGGCTTTTTCCAGTTTGGCGATTTCTTTAATCGCGTCTTCTTCATTGTGAATCTCGCCGACTTTGACTTTGTTTTTGCCTTTCAGACGGCCTTTGCCGCTGTCTTCTTCGTGGTACACGCCATCGATGATGTCTTTGACCTGTTTTTTAATCTGCTGCGGCACGATGTCGTGTTCTTCGTTGAATTTAATCTGTTTTTCGCGGCGGCGTTCGGTTTCATCGATGGCGGCTTTCATGGAATCGGTAATTTTGTCGGCGTAC
>NZ_JBQCXA010000370.1:0-779 GCF_051956855.1 Neisseria sp. P0021.S007 | reverse complement strand
GGGGTGGAAGTATGGTCAAAACTTCAACGTCAAAGACGAACACGAACATGAACAAGGAGGCAAAGAATGAGTACCTCAGCCATCGTCATGATGATTATCGCACTCGTCGTCATCTGGGGCGGATTCATTCTGTCCGTATGGCGGCTGCCTGAAGAATAGGCTTTTTCAAATAATTGTTGCAGACACCGTACAGGTCGTCTGAAACCCAAACGCCCCGAAACCGCATACCGGCTTCGGGGCGTTTTGTTACCGCCAAATCCAAGACAGGCCAAGCTTTCCGTCTATCAGCCGAGCAACCGTACCGAACAAAAGCAACATTTGTTTACGCTAATTTTCTACAGAAAAATGAACGGCGAACAAAAGACTGACTATAATGCTGACCATTCTCCGGCACCTGCCGTGTTTCACGAAAGGACGAAACAATGACTATAAAACCACTTATGGCGGTATTGCTCGCCGCCAGCCTCAGCCTCCCCGCCATCCACGCGGAAGCGCGAGGCACGGCAAACCAGAAAAAAGCCACCCTCGCCGGCGCGGCAGCAGGCGCAGCCTTGGGCGGTCTGTTGGGCAACGACGGACAAAGCGCAATCATCGGCGCAGTGGCAGGTGGTTTGGCAGGCAACGCCTATGCCTACCGTAATAAAAAATTGAATCAAAAAGACAGAGAGAGATACGAAAACCGTTATCGCGACTACGACTACTACCACTACGACCGCGATGACGACTACTACTACGGTCGTGATCGCGATAACTACGACGATTACTACCGTTATGAGAAA
>NZ_JBQCXA010000369.1:0-779 GCF_051956855.1 Neisseria sp. P0021.S007 | reverse complement strand
GTAGAAGACATCGTCTTCACCATCGCCCTGACAGCGGTTCAGGCAAAACAAATGGCCGGCTGATTGCTTGAATTTTTAAAGTAAACAAAGGTCGTCTGAAAATCCTAAAATAAGGTTCTCAGACGACCTTTTAAATTACCGCGTGCAAAGTCGATTTTTTTGACGATGACAGGATAACGAAACTGCAAATACCGACATAAGCAGAACAAAAATTTCATTAACAAACGACCAATTTCATCGGACTGGAAATCTTGCAAACAAAAGGTCGTCTGAAACCGCGTTTGGTTTTCAGACGACCTTTAACTCTATTTCCCCGAATTGAAAAATCCTTTGTTTGTAGGGCATGGAGACGGAAGGGGTGTATTTTGTTCAAAAGGAAAATTTCAAAACCATCATTGCTTTGATGGGGCAAATATATTTGATGTGTAGAAGTTAGAAAACGCGGCAAGTGTATGTGTTTCGCAGCTCAGCGTTGACCGAGGTCGTCTGAAAACTCGATAGGGGTTCAGACGACCTTTTCTTCTTCCTCATTCCAAAAATCATAGAAATTAAACCATTGCAGCGGATTTTGCGCGCATTCTTGCGCCAGGATATCGGCGAAGCCCTGCATGGCGGCGGTAACGGCGGCTTCGCGGTTGCCGCGTTTCCAGTCGGAAGTGTCGGTGAAGCGGCGCAGTTTCAAATGGTAGCGGCCGTTTTGTTTAATGCAAAACAGCGTGTTCACCCGCGTTTTCAAGAGCGCCGCCAAGAGCCATACGCCTTGCGGCATGGGGGCGGTA
>NZ_JBQCXA010000368.1:0-779 GCF_051956855.1 Neisseria sp. P0021.S007 | reverse complement strand
AATCGTTGGTCAGGTTGGTACCGATACCGAAACTGGTTTTGAAACGGTCTTTGAAGTATTGGTGCAACGCCCATGAACGCTCAATATCGAGGCCGTCTGAAAAGGTCAGCATTTTGGTGCTGCTGTCGATTTTGAGTTTTTTGTAATGCTCGTAGGCTTTGTCGCCCCAAACATAAGGATCGCCGCTGTCGTGGCGCAGGCCGTCGAAGAGTTTGGCAAAGTACAGGTCGAAGTCGCGCAAGAAGGCATCCATGCCGACTACGTCGGTCAGGGCGATACCGAGGTCGCCGCGGTATTCGTGCACCCAACTTTCCAGCGCGGCTTTTTGGAAATTGCGCAAACGTACGTCCAAGGCTTGGAAGGCTTGGAGGAACTCGTGCGCCATGGTGCCGATGGGTGTGATGCCGATTTTTTTGGCCAGATAAACGTTGCTGGTACCGCGCACGATATCGGGAGCAGCTTCCAGCAAGGTGCGGATAACGTGTTCCTGCCATGCGAGGGTGTAGCGGCGGCGCGTGCCGAAATCGGAAATAAGGAACGGCGGATCATTTGGATTTTGTGTAGCTGCAATTTCTTTCAGCTGTTGCGCTTTGGCCTGCAAACGGCGCTCGCCTTCTTCGATGACGGCAGGCGTTTCCAAGCTGCGGAAATAGAGTTCGTTGACGATGGCAAGAATGAAAATCTCGAAGAACATCGCCTGTATCATCGGGCCTTCGATGCGGATGTTCAGACGGCCTTGGTCATCAGGGCTGACTTGGACGAAGCGGCGTTGGAGTTGG
>NZ_JBQCXA010000367.1:0-779 GCF_051956855.1 Neisseria sp. P0021.S007 | reverse complement strand
CTTTGGTGTTGACTCCGACCCGCGAACTAGCGGCTCAGGTGGAAAAAAACGCGTTGGCGTATGCTAAAAATATGCGTTGGTTCCGTACTGTCAGCATTGTAGGCGGCGCATCTTTCGGCTACCAAACCCGTGCTTTGAGCAAACCGGTTGACCTGATTGTCGCTACTCCGGGTCGTCTGATGGACTTGATGCAGAGCGGCAAAGTTGATTTTGAACGTTTGGAAGTGCTGATTCTGGACGAAGCCGACCGTATGTTGGACATGGGCTTTATCGACGACATCGAAACCATCGTTGAAGCAACGCCGAGCGACCGTCAGACTTTGTTGTTCTCTGCCACTTGGGACGGCGCAGTGGGCAAACTGGCGCGCAAACTGACCAAAGACCCTGAAACCATCGAAGTTGAGCGTGTGGATGATCAAGGCAAAATCGAAGAGCAGCTGCTGTACTGCGACGATATGCGCCACAAAAACCGCCTGCTCGACCACATCTTGCGCGATGCCAATATCGATCAATGTGTGATTTTCACGTCCACCAAAGCCATGACCGAAGTCATCGCGGATGAATTGTATGAAAAAGGTTTTTCCGCCAACTGCCTGCACGGCGATATGCCGCAAGGCTGGCGTAACCGTACGCTGATGGACTTGCGCAAAGGCCGCTGCAAAATTTTGGTTGCCACCGATGTAGCCGCACGTGGTATCGACGTACCAACCATTACCCACGTTATCAACTACGACTTGCCGAAACAGGCTGAAGACTACGTTCACCGCATCGGCCGTACC
>NZ_JBQCXA010000366.1:0-780 GCF_051956855.1 Neisseria sp. P0021.S007 | reverse complement strand
GGGACAAACTGCCGCCCAACACCAACAACCGTTTTACCGTCTTCAACGCTGCCGCCTACCGCGCCAAAAACAACCGCTTAGGCATCAATTTGTCCAACCGCATGAAGCTGACCGACACCCTCGAACTGACCCTGACGGGCGATTACCAACGCGAAAAACTCAAAGGCAGCAGCGACACCAGCTGGATACTCGCCCTGCCGCACGACGAATACCGCAAGCTGGTGTGGGACGACCCCGAAACCACCTTAAACTCCAATTTCGCCATGACCATGCCGCGCCAAGGAAAACGCAATGAATGGAATGTCGGCTTCAACTTCAAATACGAACCGACGCCGTGGCTGACCCTGAACGCCGGAGGCCGCTATACCGACTACCGCATGACCGATACCTTCGTCCGCGATTATCTGTCCAAACACCGCGACCGCTTGGAAGCAGAAGGCGAATTTAACGTATTGTCTGAAAACAGCCGCAATGTCGCCGCCATCGGTAGCAGACTGGCCACTCCAGAAGAATACCGCGCCCGCATGGATTTGAAAGCCAGATACGAAGCCGCATTGAAAGCCTATGAAGAAAGCCCCGAAGTGGTGCGTACGCACGCGGCATGGGACGCATACGACCAAAAATTTTGGGCATGGATAAACACCCTGCCCGTCCCCGATTACGCCTGGGCGTTGGAAAATATGCCCGAAGAAACGGAAAGACGGAAAAGCGGCTACCCTGATTTCCTCCCGTGGCCGCAAGAGCTGACCGATTTAAGCGAAGAATACAACAATTCAACCA
>NZ_JBQCXA010000365.1:0-780 GCF_051956855.1 Neisseria sp. P0021.S007 | reverse complement strand
TTGTACAAGATCCCGTCATGGGTCGGCGTCAAAATCTCTTCGGACACACTGAAAGGCACGCTGATTGAAGGTTTTGAAGGCGACAAATGGTTGATTGAAACAGAAGGTGCGGATGTCAAAATCAGCAGCTTCCGCTTTGATTGGAAACCGTCCGAGCTGTTCCGTCCGTCTTTGCACATTACCGAAGTCGTGGCCGGCGACATCGCCATTGTGACCAAGCGCACGCCGCCCAAAGAAGAAGAGCCTTCAAAAGGCCTGCCTGACAGCATAGACCTGCCCGTTACCGCCTATCTCGACCGTTTGGAAACCGGCAAAATCAGCGTAGGCAAGCGTTTTGACAAGCAGAGCGTCTATCTCGACCATCTGCACGCAGCCTATCATTACGACAAAAAAGAACACCGCCTCCACATCAAAACCGCCGACACGCCCTGGAGCAGCTCGACAGGCGCGGTGGTGCTCGGTTTGAACAAACCCTACGTCCTCAATACCGCCATCTACACCAAAGGCCAGCTTGAGGGCGAAACCATACACGGCACGGTGCGCCTGTGGGGCAGCCTGCAAGACGTGTACACCGACCTACTGCTCGACGGCGACAATGTTCATTTGTCTGCCAAATCCACCATCCACCCATTCGCCGACAGCCTCAACGAAACCGTCGGCGAAATCCTGGTTAAAGGTTCCAACATCAATCCGCAGGCCTTCCTGCCCACCCTGCCCAAAGCGCGCCTGAATTTCGACGCCACCACCATTCCGTCCTTTACCGACGGCGTTGCGTTGGAA
>NZ_JBQCXA010000364.1:0-781 GCF_051956855.1 Neisseria sp. P0021.S007 | reverse complement strand
AACAAATCGAAATGCAGAAGCTCGATGCCATGCTTTCCGTCTGCGAAACCGCCGCCTGCCGCCGTGTTCTCTTGCTCAAACATTTCGGCGAAGAATCCACCCCCTGCGGCCATTGCGACAACTGCCTGCATCCGCCCGTACGCTTCGACGGCACCGTCCTTGTACAAAAGCTCCTCAGTTGCGTGTATCGCGCCGGACAACGCTTTGCCGCCGGCTATATCATCAACCTGCTGCGCGGTAAAAGCGACGACTGGATACAGCGCAACGGCCATGACAAACTCTCCACTTTCGGCATCGGCAACGGGCAAACCGACAAAGAATGGCGCAGCGTCATCCGCCAGTGCATCAGCCTCGGCTACCTCACCGTCAACACCGCCCAATATCAGGCATTGCAACTGACCGAAGCCGCAAAAAAAGTCCTCAAAGGCGAAACCGAAGTCATGCTGCGCCCGTTGCGCCGCGAAAAAGCCACCACTCAAAAGCCCAAAGACAACTGGCTGCGTACCGAACGCGAAGAACGCCTATGGCAGGCATTACGGCGTTGGCGGCAGCAGCGCGCCCATGTCGAAGAAGTCCCCGCCTACGTCGTATGCGGCGACAAAACCCTGCGCGACATCGTCGAAAAAATGCCGCAAACGCTGGAAGATTTGCATCAAATCTACGGTTTAGGCGAGGCAAAAATCAACAAATTCGGCATCGACATCCTCAATGTCTGCGAGAACGCCGCCGAAAACCAAAGCGGGAAAACGAGCAACGAAGAACCCCTATTCACCCCCCAAAC
>NZ_JBQCXA010000363.1:0-781 GCF_051956855.1 Neisseria sp. P0021.S007 | reverse complement strand
TTATTAAAGCAGGCCGTCTGAAAAAATCCTCTAAACAGGGATTTATCTCAAACCTGTTGGAAAATTCCTAAAAAACAGCGAAAATAACCGTTTATTTGAAACATAGAAAGAAAGCAAGCAAACATGGCCCGTATTACTACTGAAGACTGCACAGGTAAAATCCCTAACCACTTCGACCTTACCCTCGTTGCCGCCCGTCGCGCACGTCAATTAGAAAACGGCAATACGCCTTTGGTTGACGACATCCGCAACAACAAACCAACCGTTACCGCCCTGCGCGAAATCGCAGCCGGACAAATCGGAACCGAGCTGCTGACCCGCAATAAATAAACCAACCGGCAAACCGATAAAACCGCCGCGCGGACTGTATCGGTGCGATATCACAACCGATACAGTCTGACGGCTTAAAAATAGCCATAAAAGGCCGTCTGAAAATGCCAGCCCCACTGCCTACCGCCCCCTATGATCCGTTGACAGCAGAAGCGCGCGAGCTTCTGTTTCGTACCGCATCCTATCTCAATACCAATGAGCAGGCCGAGCTTGAAAGAGCCGTTGCCTACGCTTTCCACGCCCATGACGGACAAACCCGTAAAAGCGGCGAGCCCTACATTACCCATCCCCTTGCCGTAGCCACGCAGCTTGCGATTTGGCACATGGATGTTCAAGGTCTCTGCGCAGGCGTTATGCATGATGTATTGGAAGATACGGGTGTAACCAAAGTCGAAATGGCGGCAGAATTCGGCGATACCATTGCCGAAATGGTAGACGGCCTCTCCAAACT
>NZ_JBQCXA010000362.1:0-782 GCF_051956855.1 Neisseria sp. P0021.S007 | reverse complement strand
CTTTAAACCAGTACGGCGTTGCCTCGCCTTAGCTCAAAGAGAACGATTCTCTAAGGTACTGAAGCACCAAGTGAATCGGTTCCGTACTATTTGTACTGTCTACGGCTTCGTCGCCTTGTCCTGATTTTTGTTAATCCACTATATTTCATAAGGAAAATTAAGCCGTAGGATACTTTCAATGCTCAAAGCCAATGGCGTGAAAAGCTGTCTTGTCTGCGCCTTGCTGCTTCGTTCTGATTTAAAGTCCATCCGCCGCAATATAAAAAGGTCGTCTGAAAACCCGTTTTCAAGTTTTCAGACGACCTTTCGTTTTATACAACGTCTTTATTTCTTCGCTTTGCCTTTGCCTTTAACAGGTTTGGCAGGTGCTTTGTTCAATTGAGCAGTAGCGGCTTGGTCCAATACGCAAGACTTGGTGATGATGTTGTCCACGACTTGGTTTTTGCCGTTAACGACAGTTTGTTGACGGATAGTCAGCATATTGCCGTCCACTTTGTCGATGTTGGCATAGTTGGCGCGGTTGGCAATCCATGCCACGCCTTCACCCCAGAAGCCATTGACATCATTGCCGGTGCCGACGATGCGGGAAAGACCCGGAGTCAGCTGGCCTTGGTATTTCACTTGGGCAATCACAGGCTCATCACCTTGGAAACCGTACATGACATTCAAAGGATCAGTACCGTTTGGTCCGCATTTGTAAGCCACTTCCTTGGTGCGTTCAATATTATTGACTTCCATGGTTTTAGGCGTTTCAGGTGCGGGAGCGGATTGTTGCGCAGTAG
>NZ_JBQCXA010000361.1:0-782 GCF_051956855.1 Neisseria sp. P0021.S007 | reverse complement strand
AATAAGAACCCTATAGCTTCAGATGGAAAAGGATGCAGGTTAGGAACCAAAAATCAAAATTCTTGTAGTGCCATTGCAATGGGTAAAGTGGAAGGTTATGCAATCAGGAGTAATAGGCGCTTGGAAAGAGCTGAACAGGAAGCATTGAAAGCATGTAGTAAATATTCTGATTCTTGTGAAATACGCTATTCCGCATGTTCCCGTCATCCTGATTATCTTCGTTATTAAATGATTTAATTTTTCAGACGACCTTTTTAAGATTAGAGGTCGTCTGAAAGTTATTTATTGTGCCATGAAACCCATTAATCTAAATCCCATGAATCCCCCTTTGAATTGGCAAGGCAAACTTCCCCTCGATCTGCCGCAGGGCTGGGGCGAACGCGCCGCTGCCTTGTGCCAAGCGCAATCGCTGACCGCCGCTTTACGCGCCTTGGGTGGCAGTTTTACGGTAAAAGTGCTGTATATGGGCGAACTGGATGTGCAGGGCAATTCGTTTGGCGAAAACCATACCGAAACCGCCACACCGCAATTCGTCCGCGATGTTTTACTGCATCTGGACGGCGTGCCCGTCGTACAGGCGCGCAGCGCGTGCAGCCTGCAATCGCAAGCCTGGCGTGGCGTGTTGGATTGCGGCACGCAGCCTTTGGGCGAGCGGCTGTTTGACGGCACGCTACCCTTGAAGCGTTCGGCGTTCGAGTTTTGTCTGATGGAAAACGCAGGCGGTCAGGATGATTTCAGACGACCTGTCGCCGCCCGCAGGTCTTATTTCGATTGGGATGGCG
>NZ_JBQCXA010000360.1:0-784 GCF_051956855.1 Neisseria sp. P0021.S007 | reverse complement strand
GTTTATGGCCATGAACGCCATTGCCGAAGGCAGCAGCCGCGTGGTGGAAACCATTTTTGAAAACCGCTTCATGCACGTTCCCGAACTCAACCGCATGGGCGCAGACATCACCACCGAAGGCAACACCGCCTACATCAAAGGCGTAGAAAAACTCTCCGGCGCCGTCGTGATGGCAACCGACCTGCGCGCCTCTGCCAGCCTCGTCATGGCAGGTTTGGTCGCAGATGGCGAAACCATTGTCGAACGCATCTACCACCTTGACCGTGGCTATGAATACATCGAGAAAAAACTCGGCGGCGTAGGCGCAAAAATCGAACGCGTACGCGGTTAATCCCATACACAGCCGATAAATAAAAGGCCGTCTGAAACACCGGCAATCGGGTTTCAGACGGCCTTTGCGTATTGTTTTGCGGTATAATTCCCGACATCTTTATCCATTGTTTTTAAAAGCACAAACCATGACACGAAAAATCCTTGTCACTTCCGCGCTACCGTATGCCAACGGCAGCATCCACCTCGGCCACATGGTCGAACACATCCAAACCGACGTTTGGGTGCGCTTCCAAAAACTGCGCGGCCACGAATGCTACTACTGCTGCGCCGACGACACCCATGGCACGCCCGTGATGCTTGCCGCTCAAAAACAAGGCATCGCGCCCGAAGACATGATTGCCAAAGTGCGCGAAGAGCACCTCGCCGACTTTACCGGTTTCAATATCGGCTACGACAATTATTACAGCACCCATTCCCCTGAAAACAAACAGTTTTCCCAAGACATTTACCG
>NZ_JBQCXA010000359.1:0-785 GCF_051956855.1 Neisseria sp. P0021.S007 | reverse complement strand
AATCCATCTTCAGGAATACGATACCGGCTGGCTGATGCAGCCCGAAGAATACGAAGCATGGCTTGCCGATGTATTGGAAGCCATCGGTTTTGTGACCGGTTTTGCGCCCGAACAAATCCACCTCAAACGCCGAGAACGTCAAAAAGGTTTACAACAATACGAGAAAACCGGCAAAACCGGCGACGATTTCGTCATCACTGAAAACGGCCGCAAGTTTTGGGTCAACCTCGACAAATACCTCGATACCGGCCTTTTCCTCGACCACCGCAACACGCGCAAAAAAGTCGGCGAAACCGCAGCGGGCAAACGCTTCCTCAACCTGTTTTCCTACACCTGCAGCTTTACCGTCTATGCCGCAACCGGCGGCGCGGTATCCAGCGAAACCGTCGATTTGTCCAACACTTATCTCGATTGGGCGAAACGCAATTTCGAACTCAACGGCATCAGCCCCGAACAACACAAAATCGTCCGCGCCGATGTGTTCCAATACCTGCAAAATGCCGCCGCCGAAGGCAAACAGTTCGACCTGATCGTCATGGATCCACCCAGCTTTTCCAACAGCAAAAAGATGCTCGACATCCTCGACATCCAGCGCGACCATAAAAAGCTGATTGACGGCGCAATGAGCCTGCTCGCTTCAGACGGCATTCTGTATTTCTCCAACAACTTGCGCAGCTTCGTCTTGGACGACTCGGTATCGGAGCAATACGCCGTCAAAGATATTTCCAAGCAGTCCGTTCCCGACGATTTCCGCAACAAAAAAATCCATCAATGCTGGGAAATCA
>NZ_JBQCXA010000358.1:0-787 GCF_051956855.1 Neisseria sp. P0021.S007 | reverse complement strand
CGTTGGAGGCTTAAAACCGCTTACCACGATCCGTTAAACGGTTTAGCTTTGCGCCAAAATGCCCATTTGGAACGGCGGCCGATTTCCAGCGTGCCGCCGTTTTCGCCGTCTGTGGCAATGCACACGGTTTTCAGACGGCCTGAAGCGAGTGCGTCCAATAAAGGCGCAAACCAACGGGTTTCCCAGCTTTCCAAAATATCTTTGTATGCCCAAACATCGCCTGTCTGCAAGGTGGAAACCAAGTCGTCCAAAAAGATAAGGCCGTCTGAAACTGTGCTGCCTGTTTCTTGAACCATCTCAAACCAAGCCTTCAAATCGTATGGTGCATTGATTTTGGGCGTATCTGAAAAACGCGCCCATGCGCTGTCTGAAGCGACAATATCCGCAGACTGTGTACCGTCCGCGTCATTCCACAGCCATAAACCGTTGATTTCCGGAAAGCCTTGTTGTTCACGCGCTTGGTTAATCGGATGCGTGTGGAGAAACATTTGGATTTCCGTCTGCATGGCCAACCAAGACACCGCATCTTCGCCATGTGCCTGACCGTCCATTTCCGGCTGCCCGCACACATCCAAAACACATTCCGCGCCCCAATCTTCAATCTTCGACATACTGAGCAGCCACATACTTTCGCAAAGCGGCTCGAATTGCCAATCTTTATCTTGATAAAACGCCGACAAATCCGCACATAACCGCTGAGCCTCCTCTTTTGGGATGCCGATAAACTCGCCGCTGATAATGTTGACATGGTGCATGCCCATTTGTTGCCAAACCGGAGAGGCAAAAG
>NZ_JBQCXA010000357.1:0-788 GCF_051956855.1 Neisseria sp. P0021.S007 | reverse complement strand
CCGGAGTAAAATCCAAAAGTTTTAGAAAATGGCGGTTTTTCAGGCTCATGTCGTATTTCTCTTTTCTAGCGTGGGCGTTGCCCAACATTTTTCTCCATGCAGATTTCGTCGGGCTTCCACCGACCTTCTGCTGCTCAATTTTTCAGAATGCGAAGCCTGCTAATAGTGCAGCCCCTTATCCTCTATCAAAACTCAAAACAAGGCCGTCTGAACCTCGCCTCGCTCCAAGGCAAGCAACGATTGTTTGCGGTTCAAACCGCCTGCATAGCCGGTCAGCTTGCCATCGCTGCCGATAACACGGTGGCAGGGAATCAGGATAGACACCTTGTTTTGCCCGTTTGCAGCAGCAACGGCGCGAATGGCTTTAGGATTACCCAACTGTTGCGCCTGCTCCTTGTAGCTGCGCGTTTCGCCGTAAGGAATAGTCAGCAACGCATTCCATACCTGCTGCTGAAAGGCTGTACCTATCGTTTCCAAAGGCGTCGCAAAAACTTTCAGACGGCCTTGGAAGTATAAATCCAATTCTTGACGTAAAAGTTGCGTTTGCTCATTTTCTTGAAAAATAAACTGCCCGCGCAAAGCTTTTTGGACAGCCATGATTTCCTGTTCCATATGTTTTTGCCCGACAAATTCCAGCAGACACAAACCCTTGCCGCCGAACACCGCCAACATCTCGCCCAAGGGCGTGGCAAGCGCGGCAACAGTCAGCTCATTCGGACTATCTGGATAACGCGTTTCCAACAATCGGATAGCTTGGCGGATACGGACATATTCCTCAGGCGTACAAC
>NZ_JBQCXA010000356.1:0-788 GCF_051956855.1 Neisseria sp. P0021.S007 | reverse complement strand
TCGCAAAGCATCTTAACGCCCAGCGTAACGCGCTATGCCTACCGCTCCAAATCCAAAGCGGCAGGAATCAAAGCGGACCGCGTATTTTCACGCAGTCAAAAACACATTACCTCCGCCTATGCCGGCATCGATTATGTGAAACAGACTGCAAAATTTGCCGACAGCAAACTGGAACTGCAAAGCCCGGAAATCTATTCGGCACAAGTCGGCCTGTCGCATACAACCATCCTGCCAAACGGTATTTGGCTCAACAATATCGGCGTGGAACAAGGGTTTGCGAAAAATACCGAACATACGCCGTTCGACAAGCGCTATACCTCTGTATCCTTGCAAAGCAATTTGATTCAAAACCGCCCATTGGGTAAATGGATCGTGCGCAACCATCACCAAATCGATGCCCAATATAGCCCTCATGATTTGTTTGCCACCAAAGAAATGGACGTCGTCGGTCATCAAAATGTACGCGGTTTCCGTTCAACTTCTTTGAGCGCAAACAGCGCAGTCCTGTTAAGCAATACCGTTTATTTCCGCCGCAATACGCCTCACGGCATCTATATCGAGCCTTATCTGGGTGCAGACATCGGCGTTGCCAAAAACAATAACGAAGGTTCGCAACGCGCCATGGGTGTGGTTGCAGGTTTGAATTTGGGCAAGGCGGATAAATGGCAACTTTCTGCCGACTATGGCAAAGGTTTTGCGCGCATGCCCAACCAATCAAACAGTGAAATACAGGATCATGTGACCGTTTCTTTGCGCATTCCATTTTAAAGTTAGGTAAATATATAGCC
>NZ_JBQCXA010000355.1:0-789 GCF_051956855.1 Neisseria sp. P0021.S007 | reverse complement strand
GTAGTATTCGTAGGCGTAGCGGTTGAGGAGGTCGGTGAGTTGGCGGATATGTTGTGCGGTTTGATTCATGGAGGAGGGTTTTCAGACGACCTTCGTCTGATACAGGAGGATACGGGCAAAGGTCGTCTGGAAAATGATAGGTTGAAAACAGCTGAATTTTACCCGAAAAAAAGCGGATATGCCGTAACGACATATCCGCTTTGATTGCATTCGATTTTAGGAGAACAGGCGCAGGGCTTGTTTGCTGCCGGGTTTGATGCCGACTTTGAGCATTTCTTCCTGACGCGCCAAGACGTAATTGCGAATGTCTTTGAGCCATTGGGTAGAAACTTCTTCCATTTTGTCGTTGACCAAATCCAAGCCCAACTGACCGGAGAGGCGTACCGCCAAGTCCATGAAGAGGTCGAAGGTTTTTTCGCCGGCGGGCGCGTGCGGGATGTCGAGCAGCATACTGAAGCCTTTGTAGGACTGGTTGTCCAAGAGGGCGTTGGTAAACGCGTCGCCTGTGAGACTGTGGATGGCAAACATCGGACTGCCGGTTTGTCCGGTGTAGTGGAATGCGCCGTCTTCGCCCAACACGAAACCGAGGTTTTCAACAGAAGCGCGCAGTTCGACGCCGCTGATGTTGCTGTGTGAAACCAAGTGGATGGCGATGGTTTGATCGACGCGGGCGCAGAAGGTATCCAATGCCTGCGCGACTTCGGTAAACGCTGCCAAATCGGTGTGGAGGACTTTGCCGCCCATCAGTTGGGCGAAGGTGTCAACCTGTTGGTTGAACTGTTGCAATTC
>NZ_JBQCXA010000354.1:0-789 GCF_051956855.1 Neisseria sp. P0021.S007 | reverse complement strand
GTGCAGGCATGATGTTTGCCCGCTCTACCGGCGAATACGGCTCGGTCATTTTCATCGCAGGCAATATTCCGATGGTGTCTGAAATCCTGCCATTGATTATTACCGGAAAACTGGAGCAATACGATGCTCAGGGCGCGTCTGCCGTTGCTCTGTTTATGCTGATGATTTCATTTGTCATCCTGCTGATTTTAAACATTATGCAATGGACTTTAAGCCGCCGCGCCGGAGCGAGGGTTTAACAAACAACAGGCCGTCTGAAACATCAAGCAAACATTTTTCAGACGGCCTAAAAGGATACAAGAATAAATAGAGACTTCACTAACATGAAAACCCATTCCACTAATCCAAACTTGAGCGAACCGCGTTGGCTGCGCGTATTGCTGACTGCTACCGCCTTGGGCTTTCTGCTGCTGATGCTGGTCGTGCCTTTGGTTGCCGTATTCTATGAGGCCTTAAAAGGCGGTTGGGATTTATACCTGCAATCCTTGACCGATCCCGAGGCATGGTCTGCCATCAAATTGACGCTGATTACCGCGCTGATTGTCGTCCCCGTCAATGCCGTCTTGGGCGTGGCGATGGCGTGGCTGCTGACCCGTTTCGACTTCCGCGGCAAGCAGTTGCTGACTACCCTGCTCGATTTGCCGTTTTCCGTATCGCCCGTGGTGGCCGGTTTGATGTTCGTCTTATTGTTCGGCGCGCACACGGCATTGGGCGGCTGGCTGGAAGCGCAAGGCATACAGATTATCTTCGCCATCCCCGGCATTATTTTGGCGACGCTGTTCGTTACCT
>NZ_JBQCXA010000353.1:0-792 GCF_051956855.1 Neisseria sp. P0021.S007 | reverse complement strand
AGGCGCGGGCGGCAGAGGCGAGGTTGTGGACGGCAGTGGCGTTGACGGCAAATGCGGTGCCGACATGGGTTTCTGCTTTATCAACTGCAGTAAAGGCCGCTGCATTGACTATGGCGTCGGGCTGGAAGTTTTGAACCATATTGCGAACGGCTTCGGCATCGGTAATATCCAAGGATGTCGAATCAGTGGCAATCAGTTCCCAATTATCTGGCAGGCGGTCGCGAAAGCAACGCGCCAATTGTCCTTTTGAACCGGTTAACAGGGTTCGCATATGGTTTCTCCTCGTTTGAAAGTATTAAAAAAGTATTGCCGGATTAAAAGGACGGCAATTGGAATGATTTGGGTGCGTGTCCGAATAAATATTTGGGAACGCAGAACATTACATTCAAGACAAAGCAGATTGGAAAGCGGTTTGAGTAGATGTTTAACCCGCCAATAAGACCATTTTGTGAAATAGACCT
This sequence comes from Neisseria sp. P0021.S007, assembly GCF_051956855.1. Taxonomy (NCBI): domain Bacteria; kingdom Pseudomonadati; phylum Pseudomonadota; class Betaproteobacteria; order Neisseriales; family Neisseriaceae; genus Neisseria; species Neisseria sp. P0021.S007. The sequence goes on along the minus strand of NZ_JBQCXA010000353.1, from coordinate 331 downwards.
TTTCCAAATTAAGGGTGGGATGTTTGCACTTTTCTATTTTCAGACGACCTACGCTGGTTTTTGAAAGAGATAGCGAGTGGGTTTGAGCCTGGATTCATCCTCATTTTGCAAGAGGGCTAATAAAATTCTGATGCGGTACGGAATCTGTCAATGCCTGATATATTATAGTGCAAACTTCATGGGGATACCGATTATCTGAAAATAATTTTGTTTGTTTGATTTTTATCTGGGTAAGGGCAGCTTAGCGATATACTGTTTGGTGGTTTTCAGACGACCTCTTATGAAGATTGGGGGCGTCTGAAAAATGAATAGCGTAAGAGATGTTGAGTAT
>NZ_JBQCXA010000352.1:0-793 GCF_051956855.1 Neisseria sp. P0021.S007 | reverse complement strand
GTATAACCCAGGCCGGAAATCACGCCGCCGGTTACCAGTGTCAAATCTTCAGGAATCGGCACGCCGAAGCCGCAAATAACCAAAACGAAAAACACGGCCGCATAGCCGTATTCAACGAAAAAAGATTCTAAAAATGCAAACATGGCCGCTGTCCCACGATAGATATTGATTGATGACTGGATTAATTTGGAATTTTACCAAAGATAAGGCCGTCTGAAAGCAATCACAAGCAGATATTGTTTAAATTTGACGGTAGTTTGCAAAAAATCTCGAAATTCGGACGTAGAAAGTTGGGATTTGAACAGATTTGGCAGGTACAATAGCCGCTGGTTTATCTTTCAAACCCGAAATGGCAGTCTGTTTTCAGACGGCCTGTTCAGGAAAATGAAATCATGAAATACAGAGATCTGCGAGAATTTATCGCCGGATTGGAAGCTGATGGCAAACTCAAGCGTATTCAGCATCCGGTGTCGCCGTATTTGGAAATGACCGAAATTGCCGACCGCGTGCTGCGCGCCGAAGGGCCAGCGTTGTTGTTTGAAAAACCGATTAAGCCTGACGGTACGCGTTATGATTATCCCGTGTTGGCGAACCTGTTCGGCACGCCCGAACGTGTGGCGCTGGGCATGGGTGCGGACAGTGTGTCCAAACTGCGCGAAATCGGGCAGACGCTGGCGTATCTGAAAGAACCCGAACCGCCCAAAGGCATTAAAGACGCGTTTTCCAAACTGCCGTTGCTGAAAGACATTTGGAGCATGGCGCCGAACGTGGTGAAAAATGCGCCGTGTCAGGA
>NZ_JBQCXA010000351.1:0-794 GCF_051956855.1 Neisseria sp. P0021.S007 | reverse complement strand
TTGTGGATCAAGGCGATATTGCCGACAGACGCGGTTCGCTCAATATCGACGACGAAGGCAACGAAACCCGCCGCACCGTATTGATTGAAGACGGTATTTTGGTCGGCTATATGCAGGACGAAACCAACGCCCGCTTGATGGGTACGCAATCGACCGGCAACGGTCGCCCCGAAAGTTACGCTTCTGCGCCTATGCCGCGCATGACCAATACCTTTATGGAAAACGGCGGCTATGAGCCGGAAGAAATCATCGCGTCCATCGACAAGGGCATTTATGCCGTCAATTTCGGCGGCGGACAAGTGGACATTACCAGCGGCAAGTTCGTGTTCAGCGCATCCGAAGCGTGGTGGGTGGAAGGCGGCAAGCTGCAATATCCTGTCAAAGGCGCGACCATCATCGGCAACGGCCCCGAAGTGCTGAAACATGTTTCCATGATAGGCAACGACACTGCGCTCGACAGCGGTATCGGCGTCTGCGGCAAAGAAGGGCAGAGTGTTCCTGTCGGCGTCGGACAACCGACCCTGAGGATTGATGCCGGACTGACCGTCGGCGGTAGCGAAATTTAAACGGCAGGCCGTCTGAAAGGTTTCAGACGGCCTTTTACATTAGGATAAAACCATGCAGGAACAGAATCGGAAATCAAGTTTTCTCATAGTGATGTTGCTGGTGTCGGTTGCCCTGTGGATCGCGTCTTTGTCCAATGTTGCATTTTATTTGGGCAATCATGAAAGCATGAAGGGTTTGACCGTTTTGATTTTGGGGTCGATATTTGCTTCTTTGGACATCAGATATTG
>NZ_JBQCXA010000350.1:0-795 GCF_051956855.1 Neisseria sp. P0021.S007 | reverse complement strand
GCTCAGGCGGGTGGTGATGTGATGCGGCTCGGTATCGGGCGCGTGTTTGCGTACGGTTTCTAGAATATTTTTTTCAAATTCGGGATGCGAATCGCCCCTGACTTTGATGGGGAATTGGCAAGGGAATTCGATTAGTGAGGTATTGTCGGCCATGGCTGACTCCTGATGTGCTGTATGTCGAGAGGTCGTCTGAAAAGTTTTCAGCCTTTCAGACGACCTCGAATGGCGTGTATTTTATCGCAAAAAGTTGCCGATAAAAATAGAAGCGTGTATCGGTTTTTTCAAGTCTTGAAATACGCTTTTCCATCCCAATTTAAGCGACATTCCGAATTTATTACCAAGTAGAGAACAATATGCCGACAAAAGAAAAACATTTTGAGGAATACAGCGCATTGGCGACCCTGCCTTTACGTGATGTCGTCGTTTATCCGCATATGGTGTTGCCGCTGTTCGTAGGCCGCCCGAAATCCATTGCGGCATTGGAAGCGGCAATGGCGAATGACGATCCGGTGTTTTTGCTGGCGCAAATCGACCCGAATACCGAAGATCCGACTGCATCCGATTTGCACCGTACGGGTACGGTCGCGCAGGTTTTGCAGGTGTTGAAGCTGCCTGACGGCACGGTGAAAGTGTTGGTCGAAGGTATCCGACGCGGCAGAGTGTTGACCATTGAAGAGAGCGGCGGGTTGTTCCTGTCCCATGTTGAAGCTGTCGATGAGTATGCGGATGCGGACAATCCCGATATTGAAGCCATTCGCCGGACGCTGCTTACCCAGTTTGACCAATACGCCAAGT
>NZ_JBQCXA010000349.1:0-795 GCF_051956855.1 Neisseria sp. P0021.S007 | reverse complement strand
TTACTGCGTTAAACCGCAAAATCGGCTACGAAAACGCCGCCAAAGTCGCTAAAACCGCCTACAAAAACGACAAATCGTTGCGCGAAACCGCCATCGAATTGGGCTTGTTGACAGGCGAAGAGTTTGACGAATTGGTCGTTCCTGCCGATATGGTTCATCCGCGTTAAGCTTTAATAATGAAACATGCCGTCTGAAAATGTTTTCAGACGACATGTTTTTATGCTGCGGTTTCCTTTTCCTCAAATAGGGTAAAAATCATTGGCAGCAGATTGATGCCCATTAGAAACATTATTGAGCTCAAAAATGTACGCCAGGCGTAATGCCACGCTTCCTTTCTGTCTGCTTGAGGTAGGAGCGATGCAGAATAGCGGTTGTGTAGGGTTTTTGCGGTGTCATTGTTTTCCAAATAGTCCAACGAAAGTACCAATAATTTGCCCGTGTCCTTGTGTTGTAAGAATTTGGCATGTTCAACCCAGATGCCCGGCTTGGCGTATTCGCATAAAGATTCAATGCCGACGCAAGAGGCCAAGCTGTTTTGGTTGTTTTGCAAAATCGACAACTCGTTTTTTTCAGCCTGCATGGTGGCGGCGGAGGTTTGATGAAGGTATGCGCTCATGCCGTTGCCCTCTATTGCTTGAAAATCATGGAGATGGCTGAATCCGCCATTTTCCCAGGCGACGAATAAGGCATAGCATCCGCTGAATAGGCAGATCATAGCCAATTTAAAGACAATATTTTTCATCCTTGCTCCTTTTGTTTGAAGACGGCGGCAAAGTCAGGAGGCGTGTTTTCTCG
>NZ_JBQCXA010000348.1:0-796 GCF_051956855.1 Neisseria sp. P0021.S007 | reverse complement strand
CAGTTCTACATCAGGGCATTGTCGCGCCAAATCTTCGATTGCGGGCAAAGTGTGAATTAAATCGCCCATACTGGACAAGCGGACAAGCAAAATTTTCATATTTAGGAAGGGTGTTTCACGTGAAACAATTTTAACTTATTGATTATTAATATATTTTTTAATTTCTTCAGCGTTTTTCAAGATGATTGCACCAGAAGAACGCATTTCCTGCCATGCCGTTTCGATGGTATCCGGCGCAATGCCCCGACAAGCCGCTTCATTGACGATAACCTGCCAATTGCCGCCTTTTAGCAACTGCAAAACCGTTGTTTTCACACAATAATCCGTAGCCAACCCGCCGACAATGACCGTATCCGTATTTTGACAACGCAGCCATTCGATCAACCCTGTGCTCAGTTTTTCCTCGATATCGTGAAAACACGCGCCGTAAGGATGCAATTCAGGATCAACGCCTTTCCAAACGCAATAATCGTATTCCTTGGCAGAAGGCAGTCCGTCCAACAATTCATAGCCGCGCGTACCGACCATCGCATGAGCCACCCAAGTCAAATCCGCATCGGGCAAACCTGTCGGCTTTAACATATCAACAGGGTTATCCACAAGCCATTTCGCTGCCGCATGATGCGCATCTTTCGTCATCACGCGCAAATCCGCCAAAGTGGCTTGGGCATTCAATTCTTCAACAATCAAATGCCCCTCGTTTACAGGCAGCTCTTTAGGACACAAAGGCGTAAAAGTTTTTTGTGCATCAACATCAATGGAAACAATCATCTCATCATTTCAAAGCGATTAAAAT
>NZ_JBQCXA010000347.1:0-796 GCF_051956855.1 Neisseria sp. P0021.S007 | reverse complement strand
AGCCACGCCGCTTTCCATTGCTGCTTTAGCAGTAGCTGTAGCAACGCGAGGCAACAGGCGGGAATCGAATGGGGTAGGAATCAGGTATTCCGCGCCGAATTCAAATTTCTTACCGTAAGCAGCAATCACTTCCTCAGGCACTTCTTCCATTGCCAAGTCAGCCAAAGCGTATACACAAGCGCGTTTCATTTCTTCGTTGATGGTGGTCGCGCCGACATCCAATGCGCCACGGAAGATGAATGGGAAGCACAATACGTTGTTTACTTGGTTCGGGAAGTCTGAGCGACCGGTACCGATTACCACATCCGGACGGGTTTCTTTTGCCAAAGGAGGCAGAATTTCCGGATTTGGGTTTGCCATAGCGAACACGATTGGTTTTTCGTTCATGGTATTCAGCATTTCAGGTGTCAGCAGGTTTGCGCCGGACAGACCCAAGAAGATGTCTTTACCTTTAACGGCATCAGCCAATACGCGTTGGCCGTTGTCTTCGATGGCGTAGAATTGTTTGGACTCGTCCATACGGTCTTTGTCTTCGCGGGTTTTATAAATCACGCCTTTGGAGTCGCAGACAGTTACGTTTTCACGTTTCAGCCCCAAATCCAGCAATTGGTTCAAGCAAGCGATCGCAGCGGCACCTGCACCGGAGCACACCAAAGTTGCTTCTTCGATTTTGCGGCCGGTATAACGCAAAGCGTTCAGTACAGCGGCAGCGGTAATGATGGCGGTACCGTGTTGGTCGTCGTGGAATACGGGGATTTTGCAGCGTTTGCGCAATTCGCGTTCGATGTAGAAGCAC
>NZ_JBQCXA010000346.1:0-797 GCF_051956855.1 Neisseria sp. P0021.S007 | reverse complement strand
GTCGTCGAAAAAGCCATCAAACTCGGTTTGGCTTTGGATGCGAAAATCAATCAGAAAAACGTGTTCGACCGTAAAAACTATTTTTATCCTGATTTGCCAAAAGGCTATCAAATCAGCCAGTTGAATTTGCCGATTGTAGAACACGGCAAACTGGAAATCGTAGTGGGCGATGAGGTTAAAACCATCAATGTTACCCGTGCGCACATGGAAGAAGATGCGGGTAAATCCGTGCACGAGGGTTTAAACGGTGCCACCGGTATTGACTTGAACCGTGCCGGTACGCCTTTATTGGAAGTTGTCTCCGAGCCTGAAATGCGTTCCGCAGCCGAAGCCGTGGCATACGCTAAAGCGTTACACGGTTTGATAACTTGGCTGGATATTTGCGATGGCAATATGGCGGAAGGCTCGTTCCGCGTTGATGCCAACGTATCTGTCCGTCCGAAAGGTCAGGCAGAGTTCGGTACACGCCGTGAAATCAAAAACCTCAACTCTTTCCGCTTCTTGGAACAAGCCATCAATTATGAAGTGGAAGCGCAAATTGAAATCTTGGAAGACGGCGGTAAAGTACAGCAGGCAACCATGCTGTTTGACCCTGAAAAAGGCGAAACCCGTGTGATGCGTTTGAAAGAAGATGCACATGATTACCGCTATTTCCCAGATCCGGATTTGCTTCCGGTCATTATTTCAGACGGCCAATTGCAAAAAGCCAAAGAGCAAATGCCAGAGTTGCCGCATGAAATGGCGGCGCGTTTTGTTGTCGATTACGGCGTGTCTGACTATGATGCGCGCCTGTTAAC
>NZ_JBQCXA010000345.1:0-798 GCF_051956855.1 Neisseria sp. P0021.S007 | reverse complement strand
TGCCATAGCCGCCAGATGTAGCAAAGGCTTGGTTTTTCATGGCAATGGTGGTCAGGATTTGGTCTTCTTGGTCGGGATTGCGAATACTGACATTCCACTCGCGCTGGTTGGCATTATCAAAGCCGTAAATTTCCCCCATATCAATCAATGCCTGGGTAACGCCTTGCTGCTTCAACAATTCGGCTACTTTGTCGGTGATATAGCCCTGCGCAATGCCGTTGAGCGACAAGCCCATGCCTTTTTGGGCAAAACGGATTTCTTTGGTATCAAAATCGACTTTGTTAAAATCCACTAATTCGAGCGTTTCTTTAATACTGCGTTCGGATGGCGGCGTTTCAGTTTTGGGGTTTCGTCTGAAGTGGTCGGCATACAGATTCCACAAAGGCTGAATGCTGGGATCAAATGCACCCTGCGTCAGCTGATGGATATCTCGGCTGATACTGAGCAGCTGCAAAAAATCGGATGGCGGATTTTTCAGACGGCCTTCTCGGTTTAAGCGGCTAATCATGCTGTCATCCCGATACAGGCTGAAGATTTTTTCCAATCGTGAAACTTCCGCCAATACTTTGTTGACCAGTATTTCCGCCTGCTTGCGCTCAACGCCGAACAAACGCAACTCCGCACCCGAACCCAACGCAATACCTCTCCAAATAACTGGCTGCTCTTCTTGATTCAGGCTGGCCGGATGAGTCGGCTGATTGGTTCTGCGGCTAATGGCAAAGGGAATGCCGACACCAGCGGCAAGTGTGGCGGCGATGGCAAGGAAACGGCGGCGCGTTAAGGGGGTGGACATAAAGT
>NZ_JBQCXA010000344.1:0-798 GCF_051956855.1 Neisseria sp. P0021.S007 | reverse complement strand
ACTCAAAGGGAAGGACGGCAAACTGTACCTCTCGCCAATTTTGGACTTGTTCAACCGCGAGATCGTCGCCTACGCCATGAGCCGCAGAGCCGACAGCGAAATGGTGAAGGAAATGCTCGAAAAAGCCGCACCCCGGCTGACTGATAAAGGAACGATGCTTCATTCGGACCAAGGTGTGCTGTACCGTACGGCGGGGTATAGGGAATTGCTTGCGGAGCATTCCATGGTTCAAAGCATGTCGCGTAAGGCGAACTGCTGGGACAATGCGCCAATGGAGAGTTTCTTTGCGGTGTTGAAGACGGAGTGTTTCTATAACGCAGGAGAATTGACGGTGGACGAATTGATGAAGCAGATAGATGACTATATGGATTACTACAACCGGGAGCGTTGCAGTCTGAAATTGAAAAAGCTGAGTCCTGTCGCATACAGAACCCAGCTTACACAGAGCGCCTGAAAAGGCTTTTATGAGTGTCCAAGATTTGGGGGCCAGTTCAAACCAATGTATTCAGTTTCAGACGACCTTTTTTCATAACGATGTAAGCAAAGAATAGAGAAAACAGTCAAGCGGACACAAGACGGCAAACCGCAGATATGCTGGATCGTCGTGGACTCTAATACAAACAAGCCAAGCCACTTTGCGGCTATTGCTATACAAATAGAAATGACTGTTGTCAGGTATTCCACTTTGCTCCGCCCTCGTCCAACTTTCGCCCTGACGTTACCATCCTGCCGCGATGAGTTTTGTTTGAGACCGCCGTCTTATATCGACAATTATGCGCACCCCTCTATCTTTATAGT
>NZ_JBQCXA010000343.1:0-799 GCF_051956855.1 Neisseria sp. P0021.S007 | reverse complement strand
GGGTATGGCTGTTTTCAGACGACCCCTCCCCTACTTTGAAAACGTCTTGCATCCCCTTTTCCCAAACTTACTCTAAAAGTCTAAGGTCATCTAAAAATCCTACCCACTCAAAAACAAACCGCCCTTTCAGGCGGTTTGTTTTCAGCTTAAACAGACGGTTATTGTTTTTTACCGCCGAATACACCAAAGGCATTGTCACTCAAAGAACCGTTGTTGCCTGGTGTCTTATTGTAACTGTAACGCCCCGCCATTTCGGCTGCTTTGTCGCCATAGAATCCGCCGGATATAGAACCCTCGACACCGGAATTCCACTTGCCGTTAAAGCTGCTGCCTGAAATACCTGCGGTAAAGGCTTTTTCACCCATATATCGGTTATCGCCACTATTGATTTTACCTGCGATGGTTTTTGCATCAAAATCAACATCGGCGGTAAATGAACCGGTGGTACGATAGGTGTTGCCGGCACCCACCCAGTTTTCCTTATCATCTAAGTTGCGGGCACGGAAATTCAACACATCGCCGGCATATTTGGCAGTACCGGACGGCAGAGAAGCACTCATTTCACCCTGAACAAACAAGGAGTAAGCATTATCGGCAAGTTTTGCCGCACCGAAGACAACATTGCTCAAATTGCCTGAAGCAACAAACGACTTATAGTCTGAGCCCAATTCAGTTTGATGGAGCTTGTTGGTAACAGGTGCCAAAGCGATTGCCGTACCGTTGATAATGACTTTGGTCAAGTCCGCGATATTCGATAAGAAGTATTGCTCGCCTGTTTCGCCTTTTTTCAATTCGGCTG
>NZ_JBQCXA010000342.1:0-799 GCF_051956855.1 Neisseria sp. P0021.S007 | reverse complement strand
CAAAAGCCCCATACGCTCTTCGGCTTTACATTGCGCTTTATACGACAGCCCGTCTGAAAGCGGCTGCCAACGCTCGCTCAACGGACGCGCTTCTTTCAAACGAACATTGACGGTCAACGGCAAACCACTTTGAACATGCAACTCATCCATGCTGCCATCGGCAACTTTCACACCGTTTTTCATGACGATAATGCGGTCGGCGTGGCCATCGAGTTCGGCAAGCGCGTGCGTGCTGAGCAATACGGTTGCACCGCGTCCATTCAGTTCGCGCACGACTTCGTAAAACATTTGGCGTGAAGCCGGGTCAAGGCCTGTGGTCGGTTCGTCAAACAATAAGACTTTAGGCTCGCCCAACAAGGCTTGTGCCAAAGCGAGACGTTGGCGCATACCTTTGGAGTAAGTGCCGACACGGCGGCGTGCCGCTTGAGAAATGCCGACGCGTTCCAACAACTCACGGTTTTTCCTCAAGGGCTGTTTTTTAAGTTTGGCATAGAAATCCATGGTTTCAATGCCGGTCAATGAAGGATGAAGCGCGACGGTTTCAGGCAGGTAGCCGATTTGGCTGCGAAGCAGTGCGCCTGCCTTACTGCCGGTACGCTCGCCCAGCAACATGACTTCGCCTTCGGTCGGCGTAATCAGGCCGAGTATCAGCTTCATGATGGTGGATTTGCCTGCACCGTTATGCCCTGCCATGCCGACGCTTTCGCCTGCTTTGAGGACTAAATCGACTTGGTTGACGGCTTTTTGACTACCGAATTGTTTGGTCACGTTTCTTAATTCGACGGGGTTGGTCATGAAT
>NZ_JBQCXA010000341.1:0-800 GCF_051956855.1 Neisseria sp. P0021.S007 | reverse complement strand
CCTATAAGAAATCAATCAATGAACTCAAAAAAACCTCAAAAGACGGTAAACCTGCGTTTATCGGCAGTATGGATAAAGAGTTTGCCGCCAGGTCTGCCACGACAGCAAACAACTGGCAAATCTTTAAAAATAGTTTGACGGAAATCGGTATCACAGCGGGCAGTGTATTGTTGCCCGCGCTCAATCAGCTGATGACGACCATCCGCCCGATTATAAACAGTTTTGCAGATTGGGCATCAAAAAATCCCGAAGTTGTATCCGCACTCGTGCATCTTGCGGCAGGGTTTGCGGCGTTGAAGGTCGGTGGGCTAATGTTCCGTTTTGTAGGGAATGAGTTGTCCGGGTTGATGGTGTCGTTCAGGCTTGCAAAAGCCTTGCTCGGCGTTGACTGGCTTGCCACTGTTATCAGGTTTAAATCAGGCATTGGTGCGCTGGCCCGTATTTTCGGTGTAGTAAAAACGGCGGCAACACTGTTGGGTAGTGGTCTGATGAGTCTGGGTAGGTTTTTATTAATATCGCCTATTGGCATTGCTTTAGCACTTCTTGGTGTTGCCGCTTATATGCTTTATAAAAACTGGGATGGTGTAGTCGGTGGTGCAAAAGCATTGTGGCAAGATTTAAGTAATTTCATCAGCGGCGTAGTTAATTCCATAGCCTCTTTTTTCGGTGCATGTTGGGAACGCATCAAGGCATTTTTCAATAGCGGCATAGGCAATATCTCAGCGCAGATTATCAACTGGTCGCCGTTAGGGTTGTTTTATCAGTCGTTTGCCTCTGTTATGTCTTGGTTCGGCGTACAG
>NZ_JBQCXA010000340.1:0-801 GCF_051956855.1 Neisseria sp. P0021.S007 | reverse complement strand
GCCTAACTCTGCGCCGGGGTGTTTATGGGGTGCAGGGTTTCTTATTTATTGACATTAACCACTCTTTCATCAGGAATCTGCCCGTATGAAAAAATCTGTATTAGCCGTATTGGCCGCATTGTCTTTGGCCGCGTGCGGCGGTGGCGAGAAAAAAGCCGAGCAACCTCAAGCAGGCAGCGCGCCTGCTGCCAATGCCGAGGCAGCCGCTACCGATACTTTGAATATCTACAACTGGTCAAACTACGTTGACGAAAGTACAGTCGAAGACTTCAAAAAAGCCAACAATTTGAAGCTGACTTACGATTTGTATGAAAACAACGAAACGCTGGAAGCCAAAATGCTGACCGGCAAATCCGGCTATGACTTGGTTGTGCCCGGTATTGCCTTCCTGCCGCGCCAAATTGAGGCAGGTGCATACCAAAAAATCAATAAGGATCTGATTCCGAACTACAAAAACATCGACCCTGAATTGCTGAAGATGTTGGAAACCGCCGACCCGGGCAATCAATACGCCGTTCCTTATTTCTCCGGTGTGAACACTTTGGCGATTACCGCGAAAGGCAAGGAGCTTTTGGGCGGAAAATTGCCTGAAAACGGCTGGGATTTGCTGTTCAAACCTGAATACACCAACAAGCTGAAATCTTGCGGCATCGCTTTGTGGGATACCCCGAGCGAAATGTTCCCAATCTTGTTGAACTACTTGGGTAAAGATCCTAAAGGCTCGAATCCTGAAGATTTGAAAGCGGCGGCAGAAGTGTTGAAAGCCATCCGTCCTGATGTAAAACGTTTCAGCCCTTCCAT
>NZ_JBQCXA010000339.1:0-804 GCF_051956855.1 Neisseria sp. P0021.S007 | reverse complement strand
GCCATTGTAAGCAGGAACTGTGTTTTCTTCCTCGCTGCAAGTGCTGCCAGCTCAGGATTTTGGTCTAACTCTTCGCGTAGTTGGGATTCCAACTCGGCACGGATTTTCTTGCGCAGCTTTTTCTCTTCCTGCTCGCGCTCGTATTTGAGCTTGTGGGCAATTTCGGTTTGTTTTTTATGCTCGAAAGAGATTTTTTCCTGCCATTCAATGCGCTTACGCTGGATGGCCAGCTCATTTTTTTCTGTCAAATCAAAGTGGCAGGTTTTACATTCCTGTGCATCTAGTTCGTCAATAATCGTCATGCAGACGGGGCATTGGATAGGGTCGGGAGTATTGGCTGCCGACATAGTTTCTTCTTCAACTGCTTCCAATTCCATAGACTGACGGACGATCACGTCCAAACCCAAATAGCTGAAGTAATGCTGCGCATTTTCGCGCTCATCTTGGGTACATTTTTCGGCCACAATCGCTTGCGGACGCTCAGCCAAGGCTTGAATCAGGCTCTCGACTTCGTTTTCGGGCAGGTTCTCATACAGGCAGGCGTGGATGAGCTCCCTATCCGTGTTCGGCGGATAGGAAACGTATACGTCGAAAAATTTTTCTTGTTTGCTCATTGATATCCCATGAGTATTTCGACTGCGTCAACCAAATGGGTTTAGCCTAAGGTTTTGTTATTGTGTTTGAGCTGTTTTGGCTTATGATACGAGCCAAAACAGAGGCTGCAGTCTCAGGCAGACCAGGTACGGTTTGCCTTTGTGTCGTTAATCGGCTGGACAATAATTTTTTATTTATATGGAAACATAC
>NZ_JBQCXA010000338.1:0-804 GCF_051956855.1 Neisseria sp. P0021.S007 | reverse complement strand
CCTTTGGCCTCTTCACGAGACTGACCGCCCCATTCCAGACTGTAACCGCCGCCCATGTCATCAACCATTTGCTGTACCGCAGCCATGGCTTGACCGGAAGACACGCCATTAACAGGCGAGCCGGAAAGCTCCATTGCAGGATAACCATTGAAGCGGACGCTTTGTTCCATACCGTTTACCCAAGAAACAGTAGCAATGGTAGAAAGCGGTACGGCAACACCGGATTTATTCGGCACGGTCAAGTTCAGAATATCGGCAGGCTGCATACGGGCACTCGCATCAGCTTGTACCATCACGCGTTGCAGACGGCCTTGATTCGGGAAGTCGTTTACATAAGACGAACCCAAAGAAGAAGCCAAAGCAGTACGGATATCAGAGAACGAAATACCTTGTGCGGCTGCGGCAGAGCGGTCGATGTCGATTTTCAACTGAGGCGCATCTTCCAAACCGCTCGCACGAACGGTACTTGGGTTAAACAAACCGCTTTTGCGCATTTTGTCAATCAGCTCATTGCGCTTGGCCAACAATGCAGCATGGCCGCTGTTGTTACGGTCTTGCAGGTAAATCGTCAAGCCGGAACCTGTACCCAATTCCATAATGGCTGGAGGCACAATCGCCAAACCGAAACCGTCTTTCAGCGTAGCCATCATCATACCGGTCAACTTACCGGAAATAGAAGTCGCATCGCTGCCCGGAGCAGTACGTTCGCTCCAATCTTTCAGAATGACAAAGCCCAAAGCCATGTTTTGACCGGAGCCTGAAAAACTGAAGCCGGAAACGGTAATAATGTTCTCAATTTCAGGT
>NZ_JBQCXA010000337.1:0-806 GCF_051956855.1 Neisseria sp. P0021.S007 | reverse complement strand
CGATTTTTACCGCTGGGCGTGGTCTGCCTTGAAAAACGAATACCGCCGTGCAGACATCAGCCTGATTCTTCTGGACGAAGAAGAAGCCCGCGCCTACAACCGCGACTACCGCGGCAAAGATTACGCCACCAATGTATTGAGTTTCGCACTCAACGAAGGCGAAATCCTGCCCGACCAGTTTTCAGACGGCCTGTATGGCGATTTGGTGATTTGCCCGCAAGTGGTTTTGAAAGAAGCCGCCGAACAAGGCAAAACACCTGAGCAGCATTTTGCCCACCTGACCATACACGGTACTTTACACCTGATGGGCTACGACCACATCGAAGACGATGAAGCCGAAATAATGGAAGCCGAAGAAATCCGCCTGATGCTGGCGTCAGGCTTCCCCAACCCCTACCAAGAGGACGAATATTAAAATGGACGGTACGCAGTCGAAACCCAAGTTTTTCGAACGCCTAATCTCCCGACTTGCCGGCGAGCCCGACTCCGCCGAAGACGTATTAACCCTGCTGCGCCAAGCGCACGAGCAGGAAGTTTTTGATGCCGACACACTGACCCGGCTGGAAAAAGTATTGGACTTTGCCGAACTGGAAGTGCGTGATGCCATGATTACGCGCAGCCGCATGAACGTATTGAAAGAGAACGACAGCATCGAGCGCATCACGGCCTACATCATCGAAACCGCCCATTCGCGTTTCCCCGTCATCGGTGAAGACAAAGACGAGGTTTTAGGTATTTTGCACGCCAAAGACCTGCTCAAATATATGTTCAACCCCGAGCAGTTTCACCTGAAATCCGTCTTACGC
>NZ_JBQCXA010000336.1:0-806 GCF_051956855.1 Neisseria sp. P0021.S007 | reverse complement strand
TCTTCATACAGGATTGGCATGAAACAGGTCGTCTGAAACCTGAATCGGTTTTCAGACGACCTTTTGTTTAAGCGTATCGCTATCAGCGTTTGACGCCGCTGAGCCTTGCCCAGCCTTCGTCGATTTCGGCGGGTTCGATGTCGAACCATTGGCGGTAAATGCCGCTGAGTTCTTCAACTTGCTCGTCCAGCAAACCGGACAACACGATGCGTCCGCCTTGTTTGGTGCGGGCGGCGAGCATTTCGCCGAGCATGCGCAGGGGGTTGGCGAGGATGTTGGCAACGACGATGTCGAATTGTCCTTGCGGTAAACCGTCGGGCAGGTAGAACTGTGCATCGACGTTGTTTTGTGCGGCGTTGTCCTTGCTGGCGCGGATGGCTTGTTCGTCAATATCGACGCCGACGGCAGAACCTGCGCCGAGCTTGAGGGCGGCGATGGTCAGGATGCCTGAGCCGCAGCCGTAGTCGAGGACGCTTTCGCCGCCTTTGAGTTGTGTGTCCAGCCACTTGAGGCAGAGGCGCGTGGTCGGATGGCTGCCGGTACCGAAGGCAAGGCCGGGGTCGAGCTGGAGATTAACGGCGTTGCTGTTGGGTGCTTCGTGCCAAGAGGGGGTAATCCACAGGCGCTCGGAAATTTGGATGGGGTCGAACTGCGCTTGGGTCAGGCGCACCCAGTCTTGGTCGGCAAGGATTTCGCTGGTGTATGCCAAGTCTTTCAACCCGCATGCTTGGCTGGCGGCTTGAATCATGGCTGCGGCATCGTCGTTTTCGCCGAACAAGGCGATGACTTTGCTTTGCTGCCAGATT
>NZ_JBQCXA010000335.1:0-807 GCF_051956855.1 Neisseria sp. P0021.S007 | reverse complement strand
GCCGTAGGCGATTTCACTTTCTACGACCACATCCTCGACCTGCAAGTTGCTACCGGTGCCATCCCTGCCCGCTTCGGCTTCGACAGCCAAAACCTGTCTTTGGAACAATTCTTCCAACTGGCGCGTGGTAACAAAGACCAATTCGCTATCGAAATGACCAAATGGTTCGACACCAACTACCACTACTTGGTGCCTGAATTCCACGCCGATACCGAATTCAAAGCCAACGCCAAACACTACGTTCAACAGCTGCAAGAAGCCCAAGCTTTGGGCCTGAAAGCCAAACCGACCGTTGTTGGTCCGTTGACTTTCCTGTGGGTGGGTAAAGAAAAAGGCGCCGTTGAATTCGACCGTCTGAGCCTGTTGCCTAAACTGTTGCCTGTTTACGTTGAAATCCTGACTGCTTTGGTTGAAGCCGGTGCCGAGTGGATTCAAATCGACGAGCCAGCTTTGACTGTTGACCTGCCTAAAGAATGGGTAGAAGCATACAAAGACGTTTACGCTACTTTGAGCAAAGTAAGCGCCAAAATCCTGTTGAGCACTTACTTCGGTTCTGTTGCCGAACACGCTGCTTTGCTGAAATCCCTGCCTGTTGACGGCCTGCACATCGACTTGGTACGCGCCCCTGAGCAACTGGACGCATTTGCCGACTACGACAAAGTTCTGTCTGCCGGCGTTATCGACGGCCGCAACATTTGGCGCGCCAACCTGAACAAAGTTTTGGAAACTGTTGAGCCTCTGCAAGCCAAACTGGGCGACCGTTTGTGGATCTCCAGCTCTTGCTCTCTGCTGCACACTCCATTTGAC
>NZ_JBQCXA010000334.1:0-807 GCF_051956855.1 Neisseria sp. P0021.S007 | reverse complement strand
GGTTCGGGATACCGATGATGTCGCCGGCGTAGGCTTCTTCCACCAGCTCGCGGTCGTGCGACATGAAGGTTACCACGCTGGAGGCGGCGATTTCGCGGTTGATACGCAGGTGTTTCATCTTCATGCCGCGCTCGAACTTGCCGGAGCAGACGCGCAAGAAGGCGATGCGGTCGCGGTGTTTCGGGTCCATATTGGCTTGGATTTTGAAGATAAATCCGGAGAATTTCGGCTCGTCCGGCTCGACCATGCGCACGGTCGCGTCGCGCGGTTTCGGCGCGGGCGCCCATTCAATCAATGAATTGAGGATTTCCTGAATACCGAAGTTGTTAATCGCAGAGCCGAAGAACACGGGCGTGAGTTCGCCGGCGAGGAATTCTTCGAGATTAAATTCGTTGGAAGCAGCCTGTACCAATTCGATTTCGTCTCGCAGCTGCTGGATTTCAAGCGGAAAGCGTTGTTCCAATTCAGGATTGTCGATACCTTTGATGATGTCGAACTCGTGCGGCAGACGCTCGCCACCCGCGTCGAAGAGATAGATTTCGTCGTTCAGGATGTGGTACACGCCTTTGAAATTTTTGCCCATGCCGATCGGCCAGGTTACGGGCGCGCAGCGGATTTGCAGGATGTTTTCCACTTCGTCCAGCAACTCCAAAGAATCGCGTACTTCGCGGTCGTATTTGTTCATGAACGTGACAATCGGCGTATTGCGCAGGCGGCAGACGTTCAAGAGTTTGATGGTTTGCGCTTCCACACCTTTTGCCGCGTCGATGACCATCAATGCGCTGTCCACGGCGGTCAATACGCGGT
>NZ_JBQCXA010000333.1:0-809 GCF_051956855.1 Neisseria sp. P0021.S007 | reverse complement strand
TGCATATTGCCAAGTCGCATCTGTTTGACCAAGACGGTGTGTGTGCCTTAGTCATCAATACGGGCAATGCCAATGCGGGTACCGGCGCACAAGGCCGTCTGGACGCGATTAAAGTGTGCGCGGCGGCGGCAGAACAGGTCGGCTGCCAATCCAATCAGATTATGCCGTTTTCGACCGGCGTGATTTTGGAGCCGCTGCCTGTGGATAAAATTGTGGCCGCTTTGCCGCAAGTACGCCCTGCATTCTGGTCGGACGCGGCGCGTGCCATCATGACGACGGATACTGTACCGAAAGCTGCTTCACGCACAGGCCTGGTCGGCGAAAAACACACAGTCCGCGCTACCGGTATCGCCAAAGGCTCGGGCATGATTCATCCGAACATGGCGACCATGTTGTCGTTTATCGCCACCGATGCCAAAGTGTCCCAACCAATTTTGCAACTGATGACGCAAGAAATTGCAGACGAAAGTTTCAATACGATTACTGTGGATGGAGATACCAGCACCAACGACAGCTTCGTGATTATGGCGACAGGCCGTTGCGGTCAGAGCGAAATCGACAACACCGCCGATCCGCGCTATGCGCAGCTCAAAGCCTTGCTCGGTTCGCTGGCTTTGGAATTAGCGCAGGCGATTGTCCGTGATGGCGAGGGTGCAACCAAGTTCATTACGATTGAAGTGCAAAACGCGAAAACCCGCGAAGAGGCGCGCAAAGTGGCTTATGCCGTCGCCCATTCGCCTTTGGTGAAAACCGCGTTCTTTGCCTCCGACCCGAACTTGGGCCGTCTGTTGGCAGCCGTCGGCTATGCC
>NZ_JBQCXA010000332.1:0-811 GCF_051956855.1 Neisseria sp. P0021.S007 | reverse complement strand
GGGTGAAGTGGCTGCGCCTGCGTTCACCGTAACTAAAGCGGACGGCACGAAAAATACCGCTGTCGGTACGGTTCAAGAAGCCTTGGATAAGGTGGGCGAAGAGTTGAAGAAAGGTTTGGTCATTGCCGCTGATGAAGGGTCGTCTGAAAAAGTCAACTTAGGTGACACCGTTACTTACACCGGTACCGATGGCAACATTAAGACCAAAACCCTGTCGGGGGGTAAAGTTGATTTTGGTTTGAACGACAAAGTTGCATTGGGCAAAACCGGCAGCACCCCGATTGTACTTGACGGTACGAACGGCACGGTAAGCGGACTGACCAACAAAACCTTGGGCGGTGCGGACTTTGCCACCAAAGGTCAAGCTGCAACTGAAGAACAGATAAATGCTGCACAAACCAATCTGGCAAATGTTTTGGGTACAGGTTCAACCAACCAAAACGGTACGGTAACGGTTACCGACATCGGCGAAACAGGTAAGACTACTGTCAGCGATGCAATTAAATCCGTCAAAGAAACCGCTGAAAAAGGCTGGAATCTGCAAGCCAATAGCGATACTACCGAAAAAGTGGCGGCAGGCGAAACGGTAACGTTCAAAGACGGCAAAAACATCAAAGTAACCCGCGACGGCAAAAACATCACCGTAGCCACTTCAGACGACGTCGAGTTTGCTCATGTCAAAGCTAATTCAGTAGAAGCTGCCAGCGTGGTTGCCGACAGCGTCATCACAGGCAACAGCGTCTTGACTACTAATGGTCTGAAGATTGGTGATGACAGTTCTCCGAACCAAGTATCCCTGACTCTGTCTATT
>NZ_JBQCXA010000331.1:0-813 GCF_051956855.1 Neisseria sp. P0021.S007 | reverse complement strand
AAACTCAGCCGCTCTGGCGTGCGCGGTCAAGCTTTCGCCATGCGCCAACACGCTGGCGGTTTTGCCCAACTTCTGCGCGCCTTGTTCTGAAACCTGAATCAGACTGGAGCGTTTTTGGAAGTCATATGTTCCCAAAGGAGAAGAGAAACGCGCCGTGCGGCTGGTCGGCAAAACGTGGTTGGGGCCTGCGCAATAGTCACCAAGGCTTTCACTGGTATAGCGTCCCATGAAAATAGCGCCGGCGTGGCGGATTTTTTTCGCCCACGCTTGCGGATTTTCAACCGACAATTCCAAGTGTTCGGGAGAAATATAGTTAGCGATTTCGCAGGCTTCGTCCAAGTCTTTAGCCAAAATCATTGCGCCGCGGTTACCCAATGAAGCTTCAATAATTGCACGGCGCGGCATGGTTTCAATCAAGCAGTTCATGGCCGTCTGAACTTCGTCCAAATACGCTTGAGAAGTACCGATCAAAATCGCCTGTGCAATTTCATCGTGTTCCGCCTGACTGAACAAATCCATGGCCACCCAATCGGCAGGCGTCGTACCATCCGCAATCACCAAAATTTCAGACGGCCCTGCCACCATATCGATACCGACCACGCCGAACACGCGTCGTTTGGCCGCAGCGACAAAGGCATTGCCCGGGCCGGTAATCTTATCGACTTGAGGCACAGATTCCGTACCATAGGCCAAAGCCGCAACCGCCTGCGCGCCTCCGACCGTAAACACTTTGGTTACACCGGCCACAAAAGCAGCCGCCAACACGATATCGTTGCGCTCGCCTTTCGGAGTGGGAACGACCATGATGATTTC
>NZ_JBQCXA010000330.1:0-814 GCF_051956855.1 Neisseria sp. P0021.S007 | reverse complement strand
AGAGAGGAGATAATTAATGCTGTCAGAGATTATTTGGATTACTATAACCACCGACGGATTCAACTAAAATTAAAAGGACTGAGTCCGGTACAATATCGAAAACAATCCTTTAAATAACAGTCTAACTTTTTGGGGTCAGATCAAATTTTGGCCGCACTTTTTTTCATCTCAACATAACAAAAGAAAAGGCAGATTTTACTCTGCCTTTTTATCAAATAATTACCATTGGTAACCGATGCTTCCGCCCCAGTTCACATCACTACGGGAATTGATACTTGCACCAACTTTAATCGAAACTTTGTTGTTGTCAGAATTTCGACTATAACCAACCGCTAATGCAGTTTCGTTGCGATAACCACCAACACCAACAGAAACTAAGCTTTTACCCGCTTCATTTGGACGTTGTAAGAAAGAAATCGCTGTCGCTCCTGCAATACCTGCTTGTAATTTACGATCAACGTGATCAATTTTGTTGTCTAAACGATTGATGTTGTTATTAATGTTTTTCACTGCATTATCAACATAACGTTTATTTACTGCATCAGTTGGGTCTTTAGGATCAGCCACATTCACAATACGATTATTGTGAACATCCAAGCCACCATGTGCATGAACAGTACCACCAATGTTGATATCACCCGTTGTTGTGACATTAGCAAATGTTGGTGTATCAGATACTGCCACACTTAACACTTTGCCTTTTTTGTGGGTTAATTTAATGTTTTTACCCGCATCAAGTGTTAACTTATCCATTTTTGTTGCAGTAGATTGAACCGTTTCTTCTGTCACTTCATTTACAACAGTACCTTCAGAT
>NZ_JBQCXA010000329.1:0-815 GCF_051956855.1 Neisseria sp. P0021.S007 | reverse complement strand
ATCGTAAAGGGCGGCCATTGCACGTACTGCCAATTGTTCAAAGGTTTCGCCACCATTGCTTAATGCTTTATAAGCTGCCGGGTCATTGGTCAGTTGTGTGAATTCTGTTAGCTTCCGCAGGTCAGCGATCTGCATACCTTCCCAACTTCCAAATGATTGTGTAGAAACTAGTAGCGTGGTTTACAGTATTTCCAGGAGAATACTGAAACATGAACATGCACAAAAACACCCGTCTCACCCCTCACCACCGCCAAGCCATTTGGCTGGCCTACACGCATTGGAAGGAAAGCGTCACCTCCCTGGCACGCCGCTACCAAGTCAGCCGCGTCACCATTTACCGCGCACTTAAAGCCGCAAGAGGCAGACTGCTCAAACCCCAAACCAGTACCAACAACCGTTTCAAACAGGCAAAATACGGAATGAAACGCCTGGCCAAGGTAGAACGCGGCATTCAGGAAAAACTCAAAAGGCAGGCCAAACGCTACAATAAATCCTACCCCGGAGAGCTGGTACATCTCGATACCAAACGGCTGCCGCTGCTCAAAGGGCAGAAAGCCACCGATAAGCGGGATTACCTGTTTGTCGCCATTGACGATTTCTCAAGGGAGCTATACGCCGCCATTTTGCCGGACAAAACCGCAGACAGCGCCGCCAAGTTTCTGACCGAACACCTGATTGATCCCTGCCCATATCTGATTGAGTGCGTTTACTCCGACAACGGTACGGAATACAAAGGCTCGGCCAACCATGCTTTCGGTGTAGCCTGTTATGAGAACGGGATTGGTCAAAAGTTTACCCGGGTTGCCCGTCCGCAG
>NZ_JBQCXA010000328.1:0-815 GCF_051956855.1 Neisseria sp. P0021.S007 | reverse complement strand
CGTTCGACCCCAAAGAAACCCCGTTGTCTGAATTGAAAACACAAGGTTTTCAGACGGCCTTCAATATTCTGCACGGCACTTTCGGCGAAGATGGCGCGATTCAAGGTGCATTGGAGCTGATGGGTATTCCTTACACCGGTAGCGGCGTGGCCGCTTCTGCACTGGGTATGGACAAATACCGCTGCAAACTGATTTGGCAGGCTGTGGGCTTGCCTGTTCCTGAGTTTGCCGTATTGCATGACGACAGCAACTTTGATGCCGTTGAAGAAAAATTGGGCCTGCCGATGTTTGTGAAACCCGCCGCGGAAGGCAGTAGCGTCGGTGTGGTAAAAGTCAAAGAAAAAGGCCGTCTGAAAAGCGTTTACGAAGAATTGAAACATTTGCAGGGCGAAATCATTGCCGAACGCTTTATAGGCGGCGGCGAGTATTCTTGCCCGGTATTGAACGGCAAAGGCCTGCCGAGTATTCATATTATTCCGGCTACCGAGTTTTACGACTACGAGGCTAAATACAACCGCGACGATACGGTTTATCAATGCCCGTCGGAAGATTTGAGCGAGGCGGAGGAAAACCTGATGCGCGAACTGGCCGTGCGTGGCGCGCAGGCGATTGGTGCGGAAGGTTGTTCGCGCGTGGACTTTCTGAAAGATACGGACGGTAAGCTGTATCTTTTGGAAATCAATACCTTGCCCGGTATGACCAGCCACAGTTTGGTGCCAAAATCTGCAAGCCATATCGGCGTGGATTTTGCTGATTTATGTATTGAGATTTTGAAGACCGCTCATGTGGGATGATGCAGGCGCACTGGGTCGACT
>NZ_JBQCXA010000327.1:0-816 GCF_051956855.1 Neisseria sp. P0021.S007 | reverse complement strand
TTGAAGAACTCATCCCACTTTTGGAAGAAACCGAACAGCGCACCCTCAAACTTGTTGATACCAAGTACGCCAAAGCCATGTCCGATTGGCTGAAAAACGACCTCCTGATCCGCCGCAACTTGGCATGGTTGCCTGAAATCCGCAAGCAATCGGCCAAACAAAGCACCCTCTTTGCTGTCGGCATTGCCCATTTACCCAGCGAAAAAGGCCTAATCGAACTATTGCGTCAAGAAGGCTATCAAGTAACCCCCGAACCCAAAGTCCTGATTTGGCAATAAACCCCCAATCCAACAACAAGACCGTCTGAAAGTCTTTCTTTCAGACGGCCTTTATTTAATCTCTATTAAATGAAGCAGTAAGCAGCGTTGAGCGCCAAACTCAATCGCCCAATGCCGCTACCATCACCGCTTTAATCGTGTGCATCCGGTTTTCTGCCTGATCAAACACGATGCTGGCTTCGCTTTCAAAGACTTCTTCCGTTACTTCCACGCCATTCAGGCCGAATGTCTCATAAATCCATTCGCCGACTTTGGTTTCGCGATTATGGAAAGCAGGCAGGCAATGCATAAACTTGACTTGCGGATTTTCAGCCGCGGCCATTAATTCGGGCGTAACGCGGTAATCTTTCAGCAAATCGATACGTTCCTGCCAAGCCTCTTTAGGCTCGCCCATGCTGACCCACACATCGGTATGGATAAAATCCACGCCTTTCACGGCTTCTTTCACATTCTCCGTCAACAGAATCCGTCCACCGATCTCTTTAGCAACAGCCTGCACCGTCTAGGTAATGTTTTCAGACGGCCACAAACTTTTCGG
>NZ_JBQCXA010000326.1:0-817 GCF_051956855.1 Neisseria sp. P0021.S007 | reverse complement strand
GTACCGAGTTTGAACATCGTATCCAAATCTTTGCCTGTCCAATAACCTGCCAAGGGCGCGACATCGTGGGTACTGATGACCGTAATCGCCTGCTCGGGGTATTCTTCAGGTAATTGAAAACCGTTCCAGCCCTTGCTGAAATACATCACTTTGTAGGAGAACACATGATAGCGGTTGAGCAGATAACGCGCTTGATCGGGTACCGTACCCAAATCTTCGCCGATGATGACGCAACGGTTGCGCTGGCTTTCCAATGCCAAAATGGCAAAAGTCACTTCGGCATCGTAATGCACATACGCGCCGAAATCTGCTGTTTTATCGTTTAAAACCCACCACAAACGACACAATGCCATCACATGGTCAATCCGCAACACGCCATACAGGCGCATGTTTTCGCGCAACAGATGGGCAAACTTTTCATAGCCCGTATGCTTCAACATCGACGGATTAAGCGGCGGCAAATTCCAATTCTGCCCGGTCGGCCCCAAAGGATCGGGCGGCGCACCGACCGATACGTCCATACAATAATCTTGACGGTTTAACCAAGTGTCCGCACTGCCGCGCGCCACGCCGACTGCCAAATCGCCGTAAATGCCAAGTTTGACACCGTATTCGGCAGCGGCTTGGTTGACTTCGCGCAATTGCTCCGCGCAAAGCCATTGCAGCCACATATAAAAACGGATTTCACGCTCATGACTGCGCGCGAATTTTTCTACTGCTTCGCCATCAGGTTGATGAAATTCAGACGGCCATGACTGCCAACCCACTTGTCCGGGACGGCTGTAATACTGGTCTAAAGCCTCAAACAAACCGAAGC
>NZ_JBQCXA010000325.1:0-818 GCF_051956855.1 Neisseria sp. P0021.S007 | reverse complement strand
ATAACAACTGGTTGTAAGAATAGAAGAGGGGGTTATATATTGAGGTGACTAAGGCTGCGGCTGACTTTTTAAGAAAGATAAGTTGAAGCGTTGAGATATTGGTGTGTTAAAAACTTAAAAGGCCGTCTGAAAAAGTTGCTTTCAGACGGCCTTTAGATTTGCTTGGTGCGTTAGAACTACAAGCGCGTTACGCTTAAAACGCCTTTGATGTCGCCTAAGCTGGCTAATACGCGCGGCAGGTCATTGACTTGGCGGACTCCAAGGGTAAAGCGCATACTGGCTTCCAAATCACGCGATTGGGTTTGCACTGCGGTAACGTTGAGTTTATGACGCGCCAGCGCATCCGAAACATCGCGAAGCAAACCGGAGCGGTCTTGGGCGCGGATTTCAACATCGACGGCAAACACTTGTCCTTCTTGCAAGGCTGCCCAGCTTGCGTTCAACACTTTTTCCGGAGCCTGTTCGGCAAGGTGGCGGAAAGAAGGGCAGGTATTGCGGTGGACGGAAATACCGCGGTCGCGGGTAACAAAGCCCACAATATCGTCAGGAGGTGCCGGTTTGCAGCATTTGGCAAGTGTGGTCATTAAGCCGTCTTCGCCGTCAATCAAAATGCCGTTTTTGCCGCCTTTTTTGATTTTGGACTGCTTGACGATATTGGTTTCATCAATCGGCACAGGAGGCGGCTCATTCAGCGCACCGCAGGCTTTGTGGATGGCGCGGTTGGAAACTTCGCCCTGACCGATGGCCGTATAGAGTTCATCGGTTTTTTTGAAGCCGAGTTTTTCCGCCAATGCTTGCAGATTGGGTTTGGGGAAGAT
>NZ_JBQCXA010000324.1:0-818 GCF_051956855.1 Neisseria sp. P0021.S007 | reverse complement strand
GCTTTAGGCGCGCTCGGTTTCTTCTCTATTTTCTTCATCCACAATCAATACGCATTAATCCTGTCTTATACTTTAATCGGCATCGCGTGGGCAGGTATCATTACCTATCCTTTGACGATTGTAACCAATGCCCTCTCCGGCAAACACATGGGTACTTATTTGGGTCTGTTTAACGGCTCTATCTGTATGCCTCAAATCGTCGCCTCCCTGCTGAGCTTTATCCTCTTCCCTATGCTGGGCAGCCATCAGGCAACCATGTTCTTGGTTGCAGGCGCGGTCTTGTTACTGGGAGCCTTCTCTGTATGTCTGATTAAAGAGACCCACGGCGAATAATCCATCCATACCATCGGCAAAGGCCGTCTGAAACCTTTGCCGAACTTACAATTTTAATAACAGGAGCTTCATAAATGTATACAAGAATCATGGAAATCAGCCCTTGGACGCTGCGTTCGGTAAAACTGGAAAAAGAACACAAACGGCTGCAAGAGAGCCTGACCAGTTTGGGCAACGGCTATATGGGCATGCGCGGCAACTTTGAAGAAACCTACTCCGCCGACAGCCACTTGGGTACCTACATCGCGGGCGTGTGGTTCCCCGACAAAACCCGCGTCGGCTGGTGGAAAAACGGCTATCCCAAATATTTCGGCAAAGCCATCAACGCGCTCAATTTCAGCAAAGTCAAAATCTTTGTCGATGGTCAAGAAGTGGATTTGGCGAAAAACGACATTACCAACTTCTCCGTCGAACTCGATATGCAGCACGGCGTGTTGCGCCGCTCGTTCACCGTATTCGGCGTGTGTTTCGATGTGTGCAAATTC
>NZ_JBQCXA010000323.1:0-819 GCF_051956855.1 Neisseria sp. P0021.S007 | reverse complement strand
AAGAGAAAATTGAATTTGACGTAGTATTGGCTTCTGCCGGTGATCAAAAAGTTGGCGTGATTAAAGTTGTCCGCGCTCTCACTGGCTTGGGTCTGAAAGAAGCTAAAGACATCGTTGACGGTGCACCTAAAACTCTGAAAGAAGGTGTTTCTAAAGCTGAAGCTGAAGACATCCAAAAACAACTGGAAGAAGCCGGCGCTAAAGTCGAAATCAAATAATTTGATGCTTCCTATGAAGGCTGGCAGTTTTCTGCCAGCCTTATTTTGCTTCTTAAAATAAGCATCAGGCATTGTTTACATTTATTTGCATAGCCTTTATAAAATCATTGCAAATAAATGTAAATATCAGATTGATGCATGCCGTTGTTTCAGACGGCCTATTATTTAAAATTGCTTTTCGGAGTGTATATGAGCTATTCGTTTACCGAGAAAAAACGTATCCGTAAGAGTTTTGCAAAGCGAGAGAATGTCTTAGATGTTCCTTTCCTGCTGGCAACCCAAATTGATTCTTATGCGAAATTTTTGCAGCTGGAAAATGCTTTTGACCAACGTACTGATGATGGTCTGCAAGCGGCATTTAATTCTATTTTCCCGATTGTGAGCCATAATGGTTATGCGCGCTTGGAGTTTGTGCATTACACATTGGGCGAGCCTTTGTTCGATATTCCTGAATGCCAATTGCGCGGCATTACTTATGCGGCCCCATTGCGTGCTCGTATCCGTTTGGTGATTTTGGATAAAGAAGCATCTAAGCCGACAGTAAAAGAAGTTCGTGAAAACGAAGTGTATATGGGCGAAATCCCATTGATGACGCCAAGTG
>NZ_JBQCXA010000322.1:0-820 GCF_051956855.1 Neisseria sp. P0021.S007 | reverse complement strand
CCCGTACTCGTTTGTCTTTTGAAACGGCGGTACAGCGTTTGGGTGGGAAAGTTATCGGTTTTTCCGATGGTGCAAATACCAGCGCGAAAAAGGGTGAAACGCTCGCAGATACTGCGAGGATTATTTCCAGCTATACGGATGCGATTATTCAGCGACACCCGAAAGACGGTGCGGCCCGTGTGGCGGCCGAATTTTCGAGCGTGCCCGTGATTAATGCCGGCGATGGTACCAACCAACATCCGAGTCAGACGCTTTTGGATTTGGTCACGATTTATGAAACACAGGGCAGTTTGAGCAATTTGAAGATTGCGATGGCCGGCGATTTGAAATATGGCCGTACGGTACATTCATTGTGTCAGGCGCTGAAGCGTTGGGGTTGTGAATTTGCGTTTGTTTCCCCTCCCAGCTTGGCAATGCCGGACTATATCACTGAAGAGCTGGAAGAAGCCGGGTGCCCTTATCAAATTTTGCCCGGATTGGAAGAAGCGGTCGAATGGGCGGATATTTTGTACATGACCCGCGTTCAGCGCGAACGTTTTGATGAGCAGGAATTTGCCAAAATTCAGGGTAAATTCAATCTTGATGCGCAAATGTTGGCGAATGCTAAACCCAATTTGCGCGTCTTGCATCCTTTACCGAGGGTAGATGAAATTCATCCGGACGTGGATAAAACACCTCATGCCTATTATTTTGAACAGGCAACCAATGGCGTGTATGCACGGATGGCGATTTTGTCTTTGGTATTGAACGAAGAAGTTTAAGGAGCGAGAGATGGAAAACTCAAAACTCAGCGTTGAAGCGATTGAACAAGGTACGGTAA
>NZ_JBQCXA010000321.1:0-821 GCF_051956855.1 Neisseria sp. P0021.S007 | reverse complement strand
ATTTACGTCTGTCGTCTAAGGTATTACTAAAGAAGTCTTTGATAGAGGATGCGATGAATTTCGCATCATTGGTACGATCTTGCGCGTAGATGATGGCTCGTAATTGAGGCATGGGGATGCGCATTGCTTCGCCTTTTTGCAGTCGCTTCAGAAGTTCTTGGGTACCAGTGAGAAACTCACGGGCACTCAAAACTTCAGGCATAATCGGGCAAAGCAAGCATGTAGCAGCGAAGGCAGCTGTATCCAAGAGAGGGCCGACTGCACCCTGAGTATCGATCAAAACCACATCGTAGTTATTCTGTATGTATTGTGAATGCAGTTTGCTTCTCAGCAAAAAGGCACGATCGGGACGAGAAGTTACTTCAGTCTCGACAAAAGCAGAAATGTTATTGGAAATAACGATGTCTAAATTTGGGAAAACGGTATTGGATATTGTTGAGCGGATGACTTCTTCGGTATTTTCACCGAGAAGCAATTCGACAATACCATTTGGAGCGCGGTGGCTTATTGGGTAGTATTTAGACAGTGATGGCTGAACGTCGCAGTCGATCATTAGGACGCGGAGTCCAATATCAGCGAGAATGCCGGAGACATTAGCAATGAGTGTTGTTTTGCCTACGCCGCCTTTGCCTGAAGTTACTACGATGATTTTTGTCACGATGTTTCCTTTATCAAATGCTTGGAATGGTTAATCTGTGTCGATTGCGCTGATAACCAGGCGGTTGTCTTGCAATGAAACCTGTACGGCTTTTTTGTGCAGGTGGTCGGGCAGGTCTTGTTCGAAATTGCGGTAGATGCCCGCTACGGAGACCAGTTCCGCC
>NZ_JBQCXA010000320.1:0-822 GCF_051956855.1 Neisseria sp. P0021.S007 | reverse complement strand
TTCGTTAAATTGTGTCTGAACGACAAACTTCAAGGCCGTCTGAAAAATATTCTTTCAGACGGCCTGGGATATGGTTTTACGGGTTTATGGCATCAGGACGAAATAAGCCCACAGCGCAACCAATACGATACAGAGGACGTTCAGCAATAAGCCGACGTTCATCATTTCGCGTTGCTTAATCAAGCCTGTACCAAACACAATCGCGTTAGGCGGCGTGGCAACCGGCAACATGAAGGCACAAGATGCACCAATGCCGATGACGAATACCAAAACTTGTTCTGGCAAACCCATTTGCGCGGCAATGCTGGCGAAAATAGGCACAAGCAGGGCGGCGGAAGCGGTGTTACTGGTGAACTCGGTCAGGAAGATGATGAAGGCGGCAACCACGAAAATCACCAGCAATGCAGGAGAGTGGGAGAACGTGGAAGCAACTTGCTGACCCAGAGCTTCAGATGCGCCGGAAGATTGCAGCAACGCGCTCAAGCTGATACCGCCACCGAAGAGCATCAATACACCCCAGTCGGTATTGCGAGCAACTTCTTTCCATTGCGCCACGCCGAATACGACGACGGCAACGGCGGCAATCAGGGCGATAACGGTATCGGGGTTGGAAATGCCAAATGCGGCTTTGATTTTGGAGCTGAATACCCAAGCGATGGCGGCTGCCAAGAAAATCAACAGCGCGATAACGCGGTGCAAAGTCCAAGGGATAGATTCGGCTTTAACTTCCACGCGCTCGTTCAAATTAGGTTTGAGGACGACGTACATGGAGAACAGCATCAGCGGCAGAATCAACAGCATCATCGGCAGGCCGAGCTTCAT
>NZ_JBQCXA010000319.1:0-823 GCF_051956855.1 Neisseria sp. P0021.S007 | reverse complement strand
ATATTGCTGAATATCGGTAACTTTTTTGGTAAATTCTTCCTCGGTCATGGAGCTGGCGTCGGAGATGTAGCCGTAGCGTTCCGCTCCCTTGCTGCCGGCAAAGTAATTGCCCTTGTCGCGCCATGCATAGGCAATCAAGCCGTCAAACACTTCGCCGCGCATACCGGCTGAAATGCGGAAGGCGTTGTCTTTAAATAATTTTCCTCGCCCGCCGAAACGTTGTTCCTGGCGGTCGCTATCGTCCAGCATAATCGCCCATTCCATGCGGTCGAAAGAATAGGGTTTGGGATAACGGCGGTAGTCCGTACCCCAAGTTTCAGCGTGGGCGTATTCCCGCTGTTTGATGGTATTGTTGCCGGTTTCCATCTTGACTTCCATGCCGAATTTTTGATCTTTCGGCACGACGTCGTCGATTTCCAGCGTTTTCATGCTGACCGAACCGCCTATGCCGGTGCGGATGTCGCGGTTTGCCGATGCGCCTTTTTCCACATACACGCTGCTAATAAGGTTCGGGTCGATGTAATTGCGGTTGGATATGCCTTCAAATCCTCTCCATACGCTGATTGCCTGTTCCGTGCCGTCTACCGTTACCGGCACTTTTCCTTCGCCCTGAATGCCGCGTATGTTGGGATCGAGCGCGCCACTGTTGCGTGCGTCGCCGCTGTAAACTCCCGCCATACCGCCGATTAAATCGGCTACGCTGCTGCCGCGGTAGGTTTCGATTTCCTGTTTTCCTTTGTACAGGTTGCTGATGTCGCGGGTGTAGACTTGACTGCGGCCGCTTTTATCCCGGTTGCGCTGGGCTTTGACGGTAATGGTATCC
>NZ_JBQCXA010000318.1:0-823 GCF_051956855.1 Neisseria sp. P0021.S007 | reverse complement strand
CCTAAAAATTAATCAAGTATCGTCTTTCTTTGAAATATCAATTATTAAGCTTACTTATTCACAGCCTTTGCACACGCTTGTTTGGGGAAAATGTGCATTTTGTTTGGGAGTAAAGTTGTGCTTAAAATTTAGGCAGATGTGTTTTTTAATTTTAAATCAGACAGTAATCTGATTTATGCACAAGCTGTCCACGAGATTGAATAGTGAAAATGTGCATGGTGGGGATACATTTCAGACGGCCTTATTTGCTGATTTTCAATAAAGCAGTCAAATCCCCGATAAATTTCGATTCCCGTTTGATGAGGTAAACAATCAACGGAAGATTACCCACGGCAACAATCAAATACAGCAGCGTGATGCTGTCAAACAACATCAGCAAAACTGCGCTCAAAATGGCGGCTGACACCATAAATACGCCGTTGATGATGTTGTTGGCGGCGACGGCGTGGGCGCGGAAGGTTTCGCTGCTGGCGGTTTGCAACCAAGTGTAGAGCGGTACGGAGAAAAAGCCTCCGAAAAAGCCGATGGCCGACATCACGAGCATAATCGGATACGCTTTAGCTTGCGATAAAAACCAAATAATGCCGTTTAATTCGGTAAAGCGTTGGCCTTGGGTCAGCCACACCAGCAATAATCCACAGACCGTTAGCCCCAGAGTGCCGATGGTAACCAAGCCCAAAATCAGGCGCTCGTGGCTGAGTTTGGCGCATAATACCGAGCCGATGGCGATACCGATGGAGAACAGCGCCAACATCAGGTTGAACACATTATCGTTGCCGCCCAAATGGATTTGCGTGAACGTCGGCAGTTGGGTGGTATAAAC
>NZ_JBQCXA010000317.1:0-823 GCF_051956855.1 Neisseria sp. P0021.S007 | reverse complement strand
CATCGGTCCAAACAATCTGCCTTCGTATTCGACTGCGGCCGCGATTATCTTAATGTTTGCACTCTCCCTGCTTTCTTATTATTTTGTCGAGAAGCCGTTTAAAAAGTGGAAAGGCTCTTTTGCCCAGTCTGTGACATGGATTTATGCCGTCCCCATGCTTGTTTTGGCTATTACGCCTTTTCTTGCCATGAAGCTCCCGTTTATGGAGCAATACGACCGCATGGGATTGGCACGTTCCTACACTTCTTGTCACAACAACACCGACAAACAGTGTATTTGGGGCGATACCGACAAACAGCCGGAATTACTGATTCTAGGCGATTCGCATGCCGATCAATATAAAACGTTTTTTGATACCGTCGGCAAAAAAGAAAAATGGTCGGCAACGATGGTTTCTGCGGACAGTTGTGCCTATGTAGAAGATTATGCTGCACCCGTATTCAAGAAAAACGCCTCCTGCCGTGCCGTTTATCAGTATGCCAAAGAGCATCTGCCCCAATACTCAAAAGTGCTTTTGGCCATGCGCTGGGGCAGCCAAATGCCTGAAAACAGCAACTCCCTTGCTTACGATCCCGATTTTTTCAAAAAATTCAACCTCATGTTGCAAAAACTTTCTTCGGAAAAACAAGCGGTTTACCTGATGATAGACAACCCTAATTTGTCATACAACGGCTTGCGCGCCCATATTCTGTCTTACCGCATACCGGGATTTAGTCAGAATCTTGCCATTGATGAAACAGTCACTTCAAAAGGAAATGAACGCATCAAAGAATTGGCAGAAAAATATGCCAATGTGCACATTATCGATGCCACTGCCTATATT
>NZ_JBQCXA010000316.1:0-825 GCF_051956855.1 Neisseria sp. P0021.S007 | reverse complement strand
GCCTATCCGTGTGATTAAAGTTTTGGAAAGCCTGCCTGCACATACCCATCCGATGGACGTAATGCGTACCGGCGTATCCATGCTGGGCTGCGTTCATCCTGAACGTGAAAGCCATCCGGAAAGTGAAGCGCGCGACATCGCCGACAAACTGATCGCCAGCCTCGGCAGCATCCTCTTGTACTGGTATCAATATTCGCACAACGGCAAACGCATTGAAGTTGAAAGCGACGAAGAGACCATCGGCGGTCATTTCCTGCACCTGTTGCACGGCAAACGCCCAAGCGAATCACACATCAAAGCGATGCACGTTTCACTGATTCTGTATGCAGAACACGAGTTCAACGCTTCTACCTTTACCGCCCGCGTGATTGCCGGTACAGGCTCTGATATGTACTCCTGCATTACCGGTGCAATCGGCGCGTTGAAAGGTCCGAAACACGGCGGCGCGAACGAGGTGGCTTACGATATTCAAAAACGTTACCGCAATGCCGACGAAGCTGAAGCCGACATCCGCGAACGCATCGGCCGCAAAGAAATCGTGATCGGTTTTGGTCATCCGGTGTACACCATTTCCGACCCTCGCAACGTTGTCATTAAAGAAGTGGCACGCGGTTTGAGCAAAGAAACCGGCGATATGCGCCTCTTTGACATTGCCGAACGCTTGGAGAGCGTGATGTGGGAAGAGAAAAAAATGTTCCCGAATCTGGACTGGTTCTCCGCCGTTTCCTACCAAAAATTGGGCGTACCGACCGCTATGTTCACACCGCTGTTCGTCATTTCCCGTACAACCGGTTGGAGCGCACACGTTCTCGAGCAACGCAAAGA
>NZ_JBQCXA010000315.1:0-827 GCF_051956855.1 Neisseria sp. P0021.S007 | reverse complement strand
GAATATATCAAAGGGCGGCGGCGTGGTAAGCATATGTGGGCTTATTGGTTTTTAAGCAATGGGAAGCCCAGTTTCTCGCGGCTTTCAACAAATTTTTGAGCAACGATACGGCTCAGCGCACGAATACGGCCGATGTAGGTTGCGCGTTCGGTAACGGAAATGGCACCGCGTGCATCCAAGAGGTTGAACGTGTGGCCGGCTTTGAGTACAAGCTCGTAAGCAGGCAGGGCAAGACTGGTGTCTTCAACTGCAAGCAGGCGTTTGGCTTGTTCTTCATAGTCGTTGAATTGGCGCAAGAGCCAATCGGCATCGCTGTATTCGAAGTTGTAGGTGGATTGCTCGACTTCGTTTTGATGATAAACGTCGCCGTAAGTCACGATGTTGCCATCAAGGGTTTTTGCCCAAACGAGGTCGTACACGTTTTCCACGCCTTGCAGATACATGGCGAGACGCTCGATACCGTAGGTGATTTCACCGAGCACAGGAGAGCAGTCGATACCGCCGACTTGTTGGAAGTAGGTGAATTGGGTTACTTCCATGCCGTTGAGCCAAACTTCCCAACCCAAACCCCAAGCGCCGAGAGTAGGGTTTTCCCAGTCGTCTTCGACAAAACGGATGTCGTGTACTTTAGGGTCGATACCCAATTCGCGCAGTGAGTCGAGGTAGAGGTCTTGAATATTGGCGGGAGCTGGTTTGAGCGCAACTTGGAATTGATAGTAGTGTTGCAAGCGGTTGGGGTTGTCGCCGTAGCGGCCGTCTTTGGGGCGGCGGCTGGGTTGAACGTAAGCGGCAAACCAAGGCTCTGGGCCTAACGCGCGCAGACAAGT
>NZ_JBQCXA010000314.1:0-828 GCF_051956855.1 Neisseria sp. P0021.S007 | reverse complement strand
CGTCTCCGTCAGCGCGGGCATGGTGTTGAGCGAAACGCGCCGTCAGCGGGTGTTGAAAGCAGAGAAATAACGCTTAGGTTAACGTCGTCTGAAAACTGGAAATTTGGTTTTCAGAGACGTTTGTTATAGGCGGATTAGTACCGTCATTCCTGCGCAGGCAGGAATCCATCGTAAAACTTGAGAAACCTTTATTTGAAAAACAGTTTCCGAATTTCAAAAATGGATTCCCACCGTAGCCTGTCCTCGCGTAGGCGGGGGCGGGAATGACGACAACCGGTAAATTGCGTAACGAGAATAAAGTAACTTAGATATAGGTATTTTTTATTTGAATTTAGACTATTGACGGTTTAACTTCCTCCTACATAGCAAACGTCGTCTGAAAACCAGATTTCCAGTTTTCAGACGACGTTTTATTCAGAGGCTATTCTATTTATCCGACCATTTCATCGACTTTGCGTTGATAGCTTTTCAACAGCTCCGCCGAGCGGGCAAAGCGTTCGGCTTCATCGTTCAATGATGCGTACCGCACCTTGGCGGTTGACGACGGTCGGTACGCCGATATACACACCGTTTTGTCCGAACTCGCCTTCTAGCAAGGTGGAAACGGGCAATACGACGCCTTGATTGTGCAGGATGGCGTTGGAGATGCGGCTTAAGCCCATGCCGATGCCGTGGCTGGTCGTGCCTTTGGCGGCGATGACTTCGTAGGCGGCATTGCGCACGTTGTTATAGATTTTGTCCATACGCGCCTGCCCGTCTTCCGATTGTTCCAGCATCTTCTGAACCGACATACCGGCGATGTTGGCGGTGCTCCAAAGCGCAATGATG
>NZ_JBQCXA010000313.1:0-829 GCF_051956855.1 Neisseria sp. P0021.S007 | reverse complement strand
GTCCTCATCTTCTGCGTTACAACGAACGAATCGCCATCAACACTCAACCGGTTTCAGATGAATTGATTGTTTCCTCATTTGAGCGTATCGAAGCGGCGCGCGGCGAAATTTCGCTGACGTATTTTGAGTTTAATGCTTTGGCGGCCATCGATATTTTCATGCATGAAAATGTGGACGTAATGATTTTAGAAGTCGGTTTGGGTGGACGATTAGATGCTGTGAATGTATTTGACGGCGACTGCTCGGTCGTTACCAGCGTGGATTTGGACCATCAGGCATTTTTGGGCGATACTGTCGAGCAGGTCGGTTTTGAAAAAGCCGGAGTGTTCCGTAGCGGTAAACCAGCCGTGTGCGGTCAGAATCCTGCACCTGAATCATTGGTTAAACACGCAGAAGAAATTGGCGCAAAACTGTTGATGGTTCAGCGAGATTTTGATTTTGCGTCAATGGAAAGCGTACAGTGGAATTACCGCTTCCATCCGCAATCTTCAGACGGCCAAAGCCGTAACCGCAATTCCTTGCCGTTTCCTGCTTTACGCGGTGCCTATCAGTTGTCTAATGCCGCGTGTGCATTGACGGTGTTGGAGTGTTTGAACGAACAATTGCCGGTTGATATCGGCGCAATTAAACGTGGTTTGCTGTTGGTGGAGAATCCTGGACGTTTCCAAGTTTTGCCCGGCCGTCCGCTGGTGGTTTTGGATGTCGGCCACAATCCGCACGCTGCCCGTGCTTTGCGCCGCAGCCTGATTAACCTTGCCTTTGCCCAAAAACGTACCGCCGTATTCAGTATGTTGTCCGATAAAGATATTGATGGCGTGCTGGAAATCGT
>NZ_JBQCXA010000312.1:0-829 GCF_051956855.1 Neisseria sp. P0021.S007 | reverse complement strand
ATATAGTGTATTAAATTGACTTTCGATATCGGCCGGTAAATCAAAATTATATATAAGGTATCACTGGGTGCAACCGTGTTGTACCTGAGGCTAAATCCATTCATGTTGATGGAAATCCAATATTCAGACGGCCAAATAAGTTTTAAAATGTCAAACAACAAACCATTAGAATGATAAGGAAAAAACATGGCACAATTTTTCGCCATCCATCCCGATAATCCCCAAGACCGCCTCATCAAGCAAGCCGCCGATATTGTCCGCAGTGGCGGCGTTATCGTTTACCCTACGGATTCCTGCTATGCGCTTGGCTGCAAACTCGGCGACAAAACCGCGATGGAACGCATTCTCGCGATTCGTAAAATCGATCAAAAACACCATCTGACCCTGATGTGTGCCGATTTGAGCGAATTGGGTACTTACGCCAAAGTGGATAATGCCCAATTCCGCCAGCTCAAAGCAGCTACGCCTGGCAGCTACACCTTTATCCTGCAGGCAACCAAAGAAGTACCCAATCGCACGCTTCACCCCAAGCGCAAAACCATCGGTCTGCGTGTTCCCGATAACGCTACTGCCTTGGCACTTTTGCAAGAATTGGGCGAACCTATTTTAAGTTGCACCCTCATGCTGCCCGAAGACGACGAGCCATTGACCGATCCATACGAAATCCGAGACCGTCTTGAGCATGCTGTTGATTTGGTTATTGATGGTGGCTGGTGCGGTACTGAGCCGACGACGGTTATCGATATGACCGATGGAACTGAGCTGATTCGTCAAGGCAAGGGCGATATTACCGTATTCGGTTTGTAAAACCATCCGCATTTGTATAAGT
>NZ_JBQCXA010000311.1:0-831 GCF_051956855.1 Neisseria sp. P0021.S007 | reverse complement strand
GTTATAAAACCGATACGCTCAGCGAAATTAAACGTTCGGTCAAAGCCATACGTCAAGTCGAAGACTGATTTTAAGACTTCATCATTTAAAGGCAATTATTATGAATTTCCCTCCGCGTTATGTCTCAAACACCCGTATGCGCCGTATGCGTAAAGACGATTTTTCACGTCGTCTGATGCGCGAGCATACTTTGACGGCAGATGATTTAATCTATCCGGTTTTTGTATTGGAAGGCCAGAATCAGGAAGAGGCAGTCCCATCCATGCCGGGTGTCAAACGCCAAAGTTTGGACAAATTGTTGTTTACCGCTGAAGAAGCACTGAAGCTCGGCATTCCTATGCTGGCTTTGTTTCCCGTGGTAACGCAAAACAAAACCGAGTTTGCTGAGGAAGCTTATAACCCTGCAGGCTTGGTGCCGACAGTAGTACGAACCCTGCGCGAGAAATTCCCAGAGCTGGGTATCATGACCGACGTTGCCTTGGACCCTTATACCATTCACGGCCAAGACGGTTTAACCGATGAAAATGGCTATGTCCTCAACGATGAAACCATTGAAGTTTTGGTAAAACAGGCTTTGTGTCATGCCGATGCAGGCGCACAAGTCATTGCCCCATCCGACATGATGGACGGACGTATTCTTGCCATCCGCGAAGCCTTAGAAGATGCCGGCCATATCCATACGCGCATCATGGCGTATTCGGCAAAATATGCTTCGGCGTTCTACGGCCCGTTCCGCGACGCCGTCGGCAGCTCCGGCAATTTGGGTAAGGCAGACAAGAAAACCTACCAAATGGACCCTGCAAACACTAATGAAGCCTTGCACGAAGTAGC
>NZ_JBQCXA010000310.1:0-832 GCF_051956855.1 Neisseria sp. P0021.S007 | reverse complement strand
TCATGGAACGCTTGAGCACGGTTTATTTCCCCGGCGGCAAAATCACTATGTTGCCCGAAAACTGGATTGCCGCGTTCAGCCTTGATGCAGGCGCATACCGCCCTTCCATCAGCATTTATTTCGATGTGGACAACGAGTTCAACGTCGGCACGCCAACCTGCAAAATCGAAGCGGTCAACATCGCTGAAAACCTGCGCATCCAAACCATCGAGCCGCATTTCAACGCCGAAACCGGCTTGGACGAAGCAGGCGAAATGATGTTCGCTCACCATCAAGACCTGATTTGGTTCTATCAATTTGCCATCGCCCTGCAAAAAGCGCGCGGCAAATACGAGCCCGACCGCGCGCCGCAATACGATGGGAGCATCGAATTGGATGAGGAAGGCAACGTATCCGTCGTCCGCCGCGAACGCGGTTCACCCATCGATACGCTGGTCAGCGAGATGATGATTCTTGCCAACAGCACTTGGGCGCAAATGCTGGATGAAAACGAGCTGCCCGGCCTTTTCCGCGTCCAACCGGCAGGCAAAGTGCGCATGAGCACCAAATCTGAACCGCACATCGGCATGGGCGTGCAGCATTACGGCTGGTTTACCTCGCCGCTGCGCCGCGCCGCCGACTACATTAACCAAAAGCAGCTGATCAGCCTGATCGATGACACTGCCGAACCGCTGTATCAAAACAGCGATGCCGAGCTTTTCGCCGCGCTGCGCGACTTCGATGCCGCCTATACAGCCTACGCCGACTTCCAACGCCAAATGGAAGCCTACTGGAGCCTCGTGTACCTGCAACAGCAAGGCACGAGCGAGCTGACGGCTACCATCCTCAAAGA
>NZ_JBQCXA010000309.1:0-832 GCF_051956855.1 Neisseria sp. P0021.S007 | reverse complement strand
CTGATAGGCCATGTTCATGATATCAACTTCTGTACCGTTGTTCATAATGACTTTTTGCATTTCATCACTGACCGGCATGACTTCATAAATACCGACGCGGCCTTTAAATCCTTTACCGCGGCAGCTGTCACAACCAACCGGGCGGTAGAGTTTCCAATCTTGAGCCAAGTCCGCATCGGTAAAGCCGGCTTTTTTCAATGCCGGAACCGGAGGGCGTTCAACTTCGCGTTTGCAGTTTGGACACAGTCTGCGCAACAGCCTTTGCGCCATAATCAGGCTGACCGAGCTGGCGATGTTGAAAGGCGCAACACCCATGTTCAAAAGGCGGGACAGCGTGGCCGGTGCATTATTGGTATGCAAGGTAGAGAAAACCATGTGGCCGGTTTGGGCGGCTTTAATGGCGATGTCGGCGGTTTCCAAGTCACGAATCTCACCGACCATAATAATATCAGGATCTTGACGTAAGAAGGATCGGAGTGCGGCAGCAAACGTCAGGCCTTGTTTTTCATTGACGTTGACTTGGTTGACGCCCGGCAGGTTAATCTCGGCCGGATCTTCTGCCGTCGAAATGTTCACATCTTCCGTGTTCAAAATACTCAGGCAAGTATAGAGCGAAACGGTTTTGCCCGAACCTGTCGGACCGGTAACCAATACCATGCCGTAAGGGCGGTTGATGGCCTCAAGCAGCATTTCTTTTTGGAAAGGCTCTAAGCCGAGTTGGTCGATATTGAGCGATGTACCATCGGAATTTAGGATACGCATTACCACTTTTTCGCCGAACAATGTCGGCAAAGTGCTGACACGGAAGTCAATCGGACGGCCGTGTTTATGG
>NZ_JBQCXA010000308.1:0-833 GCF_051956855.1 Neisseria sp. P0021.S007 | reverse complement strand
TGGTCATACATAGCACAATTCTTTCTCCTCATGCTGCTGGTTTTTTCCATCAACCAAATGAAATGGCGATACAACAACATTACCATCACATTATTGATATACCTGCTTCTTCGAGGTCTTTGGTTCGTGATTGCATCGTAACAGGAGCGTATTTTCCTGTTTTGCACCCTGCCTTTAGCCATAGAGAGGTTGGGAGGTAGGATAAAGGTCGTCTGAAAACCGGTTGATAAGGTTTTCAGACGACCTTTTTATCTATGCGCACATAAATTCGGCTATCTCGAGGCAGCCCATGCTTTCCCGCCCCAAACTCATGTACAACAACATTTAAATATCAGTTAAGAAATAAAGCCCAAAACCGCCCCTGCCTTGTCGGAATCGCCGAATGACGGTACTATGCGCAGTTAACAGCTTGATTGCCGTTCGGATGGTCATGCGTCCGGACGCGGTTTTAAATTCAGTATCTTATTTGAAAGCAGAAAATGATTAACGATATTCAAAAAACAGCGGAAAGCAAAATGCAGCGCTCGGTAGAAGTGCTGAAAGAGAATTTGGCGAAAGTGCGTACTGGACGTGCGCATACCGGTCTGTTGGACCAAGTGGAAGTCGAATACTGGGGCAGCATGGTTCCAGTCAGCCAAGTTGCCAACGTGACACTTCTGGACGCGCGCACCATCGGCGTAAAACCTTTTGAAAGCAATATGGCAGCCAAAGTCGAGAAAGCCATCCGCGATTCAAACTTGGGTCTGAACCCGGCAGCCGTCGGCGATTTGATCCGCGTGCCTATGCCTATGTTGACCGAAGAGCGCCGTAAAGATTTGATTAAAGTCGTACGC
>NZ_JBQCXA010000307.1:0-833 GCF_051956855.1 Neisseria sp. P0021.S007 | reverse complement strand
GGTACGGGACTGGGATTGCCCGTTGTGAAGAAAATCATCGAAGAGCACGGCGGCCGCATCAGCCTGAGCAATCAGAACGAAGGCGGCGCGTGTGTGAAAATAGCCTTACCCCGATTGGTAGAAACTTATGCGTAGCAGTGATATTTTGATTGTAGATGACGAAGTAGGTATCCGCGACTTGCTCTCGGAAATCCTCCAAGACGAAGGTTATTCCGTGGCTTTGGCGGAGAACGCCGAAGAGGCGCGCCAACTGCGCCACCAAACCCGTCCCGCCATGGTGTTGTTGGACATATGGATGCCCGACTGCGACGGGATTACCCTGCTCAAAGAGTGGGCGAAAAACGGACAGCTCAACATGCCCGTGGTGATGATGAGCGGACACGCCAGCATCGACACCGCCGTCGAAGCCACCAAAATCGGCGCGCTCGATTTTCTGGAAAAACCGATTGCCCTGCAAAAGCTGCTCTCTACCGTCGACCGCGCCCTCAAACACGGCGAAATGCAGATGGCGGCGGGCTTGTCCTTCGATAAACTCGGCAACAGCCCCGCCATTCAAGAATTCAAGCAACAACTTGAGCCTGCCGTGAAAAAAAGCGGCCCCGTGCTGCTCAGCGGCGAAACCGGTTCGCCGTTTGAAATCGTTGCCCGTTATTTCCACAAAAGCGGCACGCCTTGGGTCGGACTTAGCCGCGTCGAACTCATTGCCGACGCGCCATTGGAGCTGCTGCAAAAAGCATCGGGCGGCACGCTTTATCTTGGTGATGCCGCGCAGTACAGCAAAAACATCCAAAACGGCATCAGTTTCATCCTCGGTAAGGCAGACCGTTACAACG
>NZ_JBQCXA010000306.1:0-833 GCF_051956855.1 Neisseria sp. P0021.S007 | reverse complement strand
CAATAACAACGGCGGTCATTGCCAATACACGCCGCCGTTTCAACTTGTCTCCGACAGCGAAGACAGCGAAGCAGGTAAAAAACAGCTGCAAACCCGAAAAGAATTTTTCGAGCGTTTCCAAAAATACAGCGACAGTAAAAACCGTCCCTACATCCACCTTATCGACGGCGGTTTAACCGACAATCTGGGCATGCGCAGCCTTTTGGACATGACGGAGATGTATCCGGAAAAAATCCTGACGCATAAAATTAAACAAAACAAAATCCGCCATATTGTCGTCATCAACGTCAATGCCCAAAACGAAGTCAGCAGCAATTTGGATAAAAGCGCTGCCGTACCCGGTTTCCGAGATGTCGTTTCCGCCATCGTGAATATCCCGATCGACCAACATTCGTAAGAATCTTTGCGCCGCTTCAGAGCTTTTGTCGACCAATGGAACAAAGACAAGCAAAATGAAAACATCTATTTCTCTTTCGTCAGCCTGAATCTCAAAGACCTTCCGCCATCCCAGCTGAGGGACAAGGTATTGAATATTCCGACCAGTTTCTATCTGCCGCCGGAAGACGTGGACAACCTGCGCACCGCCGCCGCCGAACTGATGAAACAGTCACTGGACTATCGCAACCTGCTGGCAGAATTTGCGGCACACCCCAATCCAGACACCATCTTTGCAGCCCCGCCTCCGGATGTGCAAGAGTTCAAGCCATTGAACGAAAAAGAAAAGCAGTAGCAAACTGTTCCATAAAGTGTAGCTCTGTTAAAATATATGCTTCATCTTATATTTCAGACGGCCTCAATACCCAAGGCCGTCTGAAACACTTAACAATAAATAG
>NZ_JBQCXA010000305.1:0-833 GCF_051956855.1 Neisseria sp. P0021.S007 | reverse complement strand
GTGTACCAATATCCGCAACATGCCCTCGGCGCATGTTTGTGTGCCGGATTGGCGAATGGCTTGGGCAGTATGGTTTCGTATTACATGGGCAGGATGTTTCCAAATAAAAAAAGGCCGTCTGAAAAAATGTTGGAAAGGCTTAATCGTTGGGGAATTTGGCCGCTATTGTTTGCATGGCTGCCGATTATCGGCGATGCCCTCCCCCTTGCTGCAGGCTGGCTCAGGCTCAATGCCCTGCATTGCGCCATTATTCTGATTGCAGGCAAACTGCTGCGCTATGCGGTGATTTATTGGGGAATGAACGCAGTTGCCGGATAAGCTGACAAGTCAAAAATAAAGGCCGTCTGAACGATTCAGACGGCCTTTGCCTTTAATTCGACAATTACAACACTTTCACAATGCTCTCGCACAAATAATCGATGTTGTCATCAGTAATGCCGGCAACGTTGATGCGACCGGAGCGGACGGCATAAATGGCAAACTCGTTTTTCAAACGGTCAACTTGTTCTGGAGTCAGGCCGCTGAAAGAGAACATGCCGTTTTGTTCGATAATGAAATCAAAATCTTGGGTTGCACCTTTGGCTTTGAGCAACTCGACAAATTTTTGGCGCATGGCTTTGATGCGGCCGCGCATTTCATCGAGTTCGGCAATCCATTGTGCTTTCAAATCATCATTTTTCAACACCAGCGCAATGGTGTTCGCACCGTGTGAAGCCGGGTTGGAATACAAGGTACGGATGATGGTTTTGACTTGGCTGTGGGCGCGGGCTGCTGTTGCTTCATCTTCAGCCACCAAAGTGAACGCGCCGACGCGTTCGTTGTACATGCCGAAG
>NZ_JBQCXA010000304.1:0-834 GCF_051956855.1 Neisseria sp. P0021.S007 | reverse complement strand
ACTTTATACTACAAGCCCAACCATGAAAATCATCCCCATCTCAAATAACACCAACACAAACAACGAATTACCGGAATTCGATCGTGAATTAATTGCCAGTTTGCCATCAAGCGGTCCCCGTTATACATCCTATCCGACTGCCGACCGCTTCCATGAAGGCTTTAAAGAAGCCGAATATATCCAAGCTTTAAGCCTGCGCAACATGGGCGCGCTCAACAAACCCCTTTCACTCTACATCCACATTCCCTTCTGCAATACCATCTGCTACTACTGCGGCTGCAACAAAATCATTACCAAAGACAAAAGCCGTGCCGATGCCTATATCCGGTATCTGGAAAAAGAAATGGAATTGCTGGCACCGCATTTGGGTGGAAGACACCAGCTCGCGCAGCTCCACTTCGGCGGCGGTACGCCCACATTCCTGAGCGACGACCAACTCGAACGCGTCTTCGACATGATTCGTAAATACTTCCAGCTGATTCCCAACGGCGAATACTCCATCGAAATCGACCCGCGCAAAGTCAGCCGCGAAACTGTCCTCAAACTGGGCAAACTTGGTTTCAACCGCATGAGTGTCGGTATTCAAGACTTTGACCCTAAAGTGCAGGAAGCCGTCAACCGTATTCAAAGCTACGAAGAAACCAAAGAAGTGATTGATGCCGCGCGTGAAGCCGGATTTAAATCAGTCAGCGTCGATTTAATTTACGGCCTGCCGCACCAAAACACCGAAAGCATCAAAACCACCATCGACACGGTCTTGTCCCTCAGTCCCGACCGCCTCGCCCTCTACCACTACGCTCACTTGCCGCATATCTTCAAACCGCAACGCCGTAT
>NZ_JBQCXA010000303.1:0-835 GCF_051956855.1 Neisseria sp. P0021.S007 | reverse complement strand
CAAATAAAGCATTTATTTAAAACAAAAGGCCGTCTGAAAGTTTCAGACGGCCTTTTGTTTCATTCCGGATCATCCGTAAACGCATTTTCCCGAAATATCGGTACAAACGTGAAAAGATACAGTACGAACACGGCGATGGTCAGAATCGCAGGAACGGTAATGAAAAATATCGGGTTCACGTTCATCAAGAAAGCGCGCGAGATGGCGGCCATAAAGAGTAGGGGGATGGCAATGCGGCAGAGTTTCGGGTAGTCGAGTTTGGTAAAGCCGCTGTGCCACAGTCCGGCGGTCAGCCACACCATCATCACGCCGCCCATCATACCGCCGAGGGTAATCAAGTGTAATGGGGCGGAGGAAGGCAGATTTTGCAGTTTCTCCACGCCTGTCCACAGATAGCCTGCGGCGGCAAAAAGCTGGAGCAGGTAATAAGTGCAGACGTAGTGTTTGCGCAGGAGTTCGTGATGGTGGAGCTCACGCAGCTTGGCGAGCAGGATGAATCCGACGGCAAGCGCGGTAAAACCGGCGGTTTGTGCGGGCAGCCAAAGTTCGGCGGCGGCGTGCAGCAGCAGGAAAGTAATGGCGATGTTTTTATAAACGATATTTGGAATAAAAACAGGGTCTTTCAGACGGCATTCTTTAAGGGCTTCCGCGCCCAAAAGAATGCTGACGCGGACGGATACAAACATGACAGCTGCTATGTTCAGATGTACTTGCGCGCGCAGTAAGTTCAAATCGCCAGTTGCGGCGTAGGCCGTCTGAAAAACGGTAAATGCGGCGAGCAGCATTAGTAGGGCGAAGTTATCAGTGTTGCGATCAAGCCAAATCAGCCAAGTGC
>NZ_JBQCXA010000302.1:0-836 GCF_051956855.1 Neisseria sp. P0021.S007 | reverse complement strand
ACATTGAGCAGCTACGGCACAACCGAAGCGCACGAAACCTTAGAGCGTATCCGCGGCGCGGACATTGTGATTACCAACAAAGTCGTGATTTCCGCCCAAGCATTTGCCGAAAATCCACAATTCAAGCTGGTTGCCGTTACCGCGACAGGCGTCAACAATGTGGACGTTGAGGCTGCCAAACAAAACGGTACGGCAGTGTGCAATATCCGCGCTTACGGCAATGAATCCGTGGCGGAACACGCGTTTATGATGATGATTACCCTGATGCGCAACCTGCCTGCCTATCAGCGTGACGTTGCGGCAGGCTTGTGGGAAAACTCACCGTTTTTCTGCCACCTCGGCGCACCGATGCGCGATTTGAACGGTAAAACGCTGGCGATTTTCGGTCGCGGCAATATCGGGAAAACGCTGGCAACTTATGCTCAGGCTTTCAAAATGAATGTCGTGTTCGCCGAACATAAAAATGCCCAAAGCGTCCGCGACGGTTATGTTTCCTTTGACGAAGCCATCCGCTCCGCCGATGTCGTATCGCTTAATTGTCCGCTCACGCCGCAAACGGCCAATATGATAGGCGAAGCTGAATTGCAGCAAATGAAACCCGGCGCCATCCTCATCAACTGCGGACGCGGCGGCTTGGTTGATGAAGCCGCTTTGGTTGCGGCGTTGAAATACGGCCAAATCGGCGGAGCAGGTTTTGACGTATTGACACAAGAGCCGCCGCGCGACGGCAACCCTCTGCTGAAAGCCCGACTGCCCAACCTCATCGTCACGCCACACATTGCATGGGCAAGCCAAGAGGCCGCCAACCGCCTGTTTGACATCCTTTTAGACAATAT
>NZ_JBQCXA010000301.1:0-838 GCF_051956855.1 Neisseria sp. P0021.S007 | reverse complement strand
GCGAAATATCGTAAGTAATCAACATTAGCATTTTGTATTCCCATATACAGGCTGCTTTAAAAGTCGTCTGAAAACGTCCAATCCGTTTCCAGACGACCTGCAAACCTATCTAATCAAAAACGGCGGATATTCCGCCAAATCCCCGCGCAAATGCCGCGCCAACAGCATTGCCTGAATATACGGCAGCAAGCCGATTTCTACTTCTTCGCCTAAAAACGGATGAACGATTTTCTCTTGCTTTTTCTCCTGCAAGGCTTGAAATAACAACTTACGCGCATCGGCTTTCAGGCTCACCGCGCCGCTTGCCTCGGCAACAAAATCCTGTGGTTTTATTTGCCCGCGATTAATCAGTGACAACACCAACCTGTCCGCCCACCACGCGCGGAATTCTTCCAAAATATCCTGCGCCAAACTGTCGCGCCCCGGTCGGTCGGCGTGTAGAAAGCCCACCTGCGGGTCTAGCCCCACGCCTTGCAGCGCGCCGCTGATGTCCTTGCCCAACAGACTGTACACAAACGACAACAGCGCATTCACCCCGTCTCTGGGTGGACGGCGGTTACGCCCGTCAAAAGAAAAGCCGCTTTTTTCGCTCAAAAGCTGCCCGAACACGCCGAAATAACGCGCCGCCGCATCGCCTTCAATACCGCGCACCACGTCCAGCTCCGCCGCGCCCTTCAACTGCCGCAGCGAAATATTCAAAGAATCGACCGCACCTTGAATCGCCACATCCTCGCCATAATTGCGAATCTGCCGCTGAAGCACCCGCTTACTCGCCTGAATCTTTGCCGCGATGATATTGCGCGCAATCGGCACAGGATTTTGCTCCGACACCCGATAC
>NZ_JBQCXA010000300.1:0-839 GCF_051956855.1 Neisseria sp. P0021.S007 | reverse complement strand
GCGGTAACCACTTCGGATTTGCCTTGATCGATCAACACCATCGCCATGCGTTTGCCGACGTTGGCGGCGGTCAATTCACCAAAAATACTGCCGCCTGCGCTATCCAAGCTCAGACTGACTGCTGGAGCACCCATTTGGTCGAAACTTGGTTGTGCGTCGTTAATATTGTCACCGGTCAGTTCAACTTGTTTGTTGATCAGCAAGGTTTGTGGATGATCACCACTACTGGACAACAGCTCGAAACCGCTCGGAACATTGCCTTCCAAAGCCTCGCGCACTTTGACAGGGTCGTCTTCTACCATACGCACTTCCAAAGTCGCGGTACGGCCGATAATATCTTTTGCTTTAGCAGTATCTTGCACACCCGGCAGCTGCACGACGATGCGGTCGAGGCCGGATTGCTGGATGACAGGTTCAGCCACGCCCAGCTCGTTGACACGGTTATGCAAGGTGGTGATGTTTTGTTTCACCGCATCAGAGCGTACTTTGTTAATCGCTTCTTCGGATAATGTCAGCGTGATGTTATTGCCATCAGCGTTCAAATTTGCCTCAGGGAAAAGCTGACGCAGCTTAGGCATGGCTTTTTGTACGTCGGCAGCGTCCTGCATCGGAACAATCAGACCGTTTTCAATCTGACGGACGGTACCGGTACGGATTTTTTCACGGCGCATTTCGCGACGGATGTCGCCTGAATAACGTTCAAAC
The DNA here is from genome assembly GCF_051956855.1 of Neisseria sp. P0021.S007. Taxonomy (NCBI): domain Bacteria; kingdom Pseudomonadati; phylum Pseudomonadota; class Betaproteobacteria; order Neisseriales; family Neisseriaceae; genus Neisseria; species Neisseria sp. P0021.S007. Next base: position 134 of record NZ_JBQCXA010000300.1, on the reverse strand, counting down.
GTTTTCTGCATCGCAGCTTTCATGTCCACCTGCATGGTGAAATGAACGCCACCGCGCAAGTCCAAGCCTAAGAACATCGGATTGGCGCCGATTTTGGCCATCCATTCTGGGCTGTCTGCCAGCAGGTTGAGCGC
>NZ_JBQCXA010000299.1:0-839 GCF_051956855.1 Neisseria sp. P0021.S007 | reverse complement strand
CCATGAAGCAGCATATTGAAGCCTATTGGACTCAAAACGGACGCAGCGAAAAACTGATGTTGAGTTTCCACGGTATTCCGCAAAAGCATCACGACGACGGCGACCCTTATCCTGACGAGTGCCACCATACTGCCAAGCTGTTGGCGCAGGCATTGGGCTTGTCCGAACAAGAATACATCGTTTCTTTCCAAAGCCAGTTTGGCAAATCCCAATGGGTCAAGCCCAGCACGCAAGCCCTGTTTGATCAGCTGCCGAAACAAGGCACAACTAAACTCGACGTATTCTGCCCCGGCTTCCTGGCCGACTGCCTCGAAACCATGGAAGAAATCGCCATTATGGGACGCGAACAATTCCACGCCGCCGGCGGCAAAGAATACCGTTACATCCCCTGCCTCAACGATTCCGCCGACTGGATTGCCGCACTTGCACAATTAAGTCGGGCCAATCTGCAAGGCTGGATTTGACCTAAACCAAAGGCCGTCTGAAAAATTCACTTTCAGACGGCCTTTAGCGTTATCATCAAGCTATTAAAACGCAAACCAAGCGTGTGGCCATCAAAAACACCACTCAAAAAGGAACACATCATGACTGCACTCCGCCCTATCCTGCTCCTTCTGACCGCACTCAGCCTCCCAACTGCTTTTGCCGCTGATGCCGCGCTGATGAGCAAAGGACAAAAAATTTACGAAACCAACTGCGCTGCCTGCCACGGTAAAAAAGGCGAAGGTCGGGGTGCCATGTTCCCGCCTTTATTCCAGTCCGACTATATCAATAAAAAACCGCAAGCCCTGTTGCAAAGCATGACCAAAGGCATCAACGGCCCGATTAAAGTAAACGGC
>NZ_JBQCXA010000298.1:0-840 GCF_051956855.1 Neisseria sp. P0021.S007 | reverse complement strand
GACTTCGCAAATTTCCTACTGATTACTTTCCCAGCCGACATTTAAGTTAAAATAATGGCCTAAAAATTTCAGACGGCCTTGAGCCTAAACACATACCATGACCCAAATCACTTTCCAACGCCCTGGCCAGCTAACCGCCCTACCTCCTTTATCACTCTATATCCATATTCCTTGGTGCATCAAAAAATGCCCGTATTGCGACTTCAATTCCCACAGCCTGAAAAACGGCCTGCCGGAAGAAGCCTATATCGATGCCCTATTAACCGACCTGCAGCTTGAATTGCCCAATATTTGGGGCAGACCAGTGGAAACCATATTTTTCGGCGGCGGCACACCCAGCCTGTTTCAAGCAGAATCGATTGACCGTTTATTAAGCGGCGTGCGTTCGCTGTTGCGCTTGCAACCCGAAGCGGAAATTACTTTAGAAGCGAACCCGGGCACATTTGAAATTGAGAAGTTTCAAGGGTTTAAAGACGCAGGCATTACGCGCCTGTCTATCGGTGTGCAGAGTTTTAACGACGATATGCTTGCTCGATTAGGACGCGTTCACAATGGCAAAGAAGCCCTGACAGCTATTGATACTGCATTGAAATTATTTGATAAAGTCAATATCGATTTGATGTATGCCCTGCCAAACCAAACGGTTCAGACGGCCTTAAACGATGTGCAAACGGCTATCGCAACAGGCGTATCTCATATCAGCGCATATCATCTGACAATGGAACCGAACACGCCTTTTGGTCATACGCCGCCCAAAGGATTGCCACAAGATGAAGCAGCATTGGATATTGAAGATGCCGTACACGGCGCATTGGAAAGCGCAGGCTTTATCCACTATGA
>NZ_JBQCXA010000297.1:0-840 GCF_051956855.1 Neisseria sp. P0021.S007 | reverse complement strand
ACCTACGTCTTCATGGGTCGCGATTACGACTCTGCCGTATTGGCGGCAGGTCACTGCGGCTTCGGTTTGGGTGCCACCCCGACCGCCGTTGCCAACATGCAGTCCCTGACCCAAACCTTCGGCCCGTCGCACAAAGCCTTCCTGATTGTACCTATGGTCGGTGCGTTCTTCGTTGACTTGCTCAACGCCGCCATCCTCTCCGGCTTTGTCAGCGTCATCAAAGGCTGATACATCTGACATAGAAAAGCACTTGCCGCATTTACTTGCTGCAAGTGCTTTTGTTATGATAGGCACGTCAGGCCGTCTGAAAGGCCGTCATCTTCAGGAGTACCCATGTACAAAAAAACCGCTTCCGTATTGATTTTAAGCACGATTCTTCTTGCTGCATGCAGCAAAGAAGAGCCGAAAGCCGCGCTTGATTGCGCCCAACCGGCCACACTGCAAAACATCCGTACCACCATCGAAGACACCCTCAAACAACAAGCGCGCTCCTTTGCCCGCAATGACAGCCGCCAATTCGTTGATGCCGACAAAATCATCGCCGCCGGCCTCGAATTAGAAACCCTGCTTGAAGACGCCAAAGAAACCGAAGACAACGGCAAAGCCATCTGCCGCGCCAACCTCAAAATCCACATTCCCGACACCATCCTCAAAACGGCTATAGACAACAGCCCGCTGATTTACGGCAACACCCCGTTGTCCGACATGCTCGAACAAAAACTAATGGGCAGCAACCTGACTTTTGAAAACAACACGTTCAGCACCACCCTGCTCTACACCCCCGACAAAGACGGCAAACTGGTTCTCGAAGACAACACCCTGAGCACCACAGCCCAAACC
>NZ_JBQCXA010000296.1:0-841 GCF_051956855.1 Neisseria sp. P0021.S007 | reverse complement strand
CACGTGCGTAGCTGGGAATAGGGAGGGTTTTGTGGGCGGTGGAGAGGGCGTTCATATTGTAACGCTCGCCGCTGGAAGTTTTACGACCGTGGAACTGGTTGCCGTACCATGAGGCTTTGCCGGTTTGGCTGAAAGAGGAAACTTTGGTTAGCGGCGTGTAGCGTTTGCCGGCAACTTTGTAACTGCGGTTGGCAGAAGGATGCAGTTTTTCGACTCGGACCACGCTGTCGGCGACGGCGGCATTGATGGAGAGGACGCCGATGGTGGCAGCGGCTAAGGAAAGGAGGGTTTTTTTAGTAAAAGTCAAAACGGGTTCCGTTCTTGAGTTGATAACGCAGCGGTTTCAGACGGCCTGTTATACGCCGCCGGCAAAACCGTTTTGCCGCCATGCTTCAAATAAAATCACGGCGACGGTATTGGAAAGATTCATGCTCCTGCTGTCAGGCATCATCGGCAGGCGGATTTTTTGTCCGGCAGGCAGGCTGTCGAGAACTTCGGCAGGCAGGCCGCGCGTTTCGGGACCAAACAGCAACACGTCGCCTTCGCGGAAGGAAACTTCGTCGGGGCGAGTAGAGCCTTTGGTGGTCAGCGCGAAAATGCGACGGCCTTCAAGGGCCTTGAGGCAATCATCGAAATTCTCATGTACCGTCAGTTTGGCAAACTCGTGATAATCCAAACCCGCGCGTTTCATTTTGGACGAATCCAGAGGGAAACCAAGCGGTTTGACCAAGTGCAAATCGGCACCGGTATTGGCGCAAAGGCGGATAATATTGCCCGTATTGGGCGGGATTTCGGGTTGGTACAAAACTATGGTAAACATATAAATCAATCACTTATAGAG
>NZ_JBQCXA010000295.1:0-841 GCF_051956855.1 Neisseria sp. P0021.S007 | reverse complement strand
GGTTTCTCCATCGGTATGACCTATATGCAGACATTCCGCCGCATTGTCGCTCCGCAGGCATTCCGCGTTGCCGTACCGCCTTTGAGCAATGAATTTATCGGTTTGTTCAAAAATACCTCGCTTGCAGCAGTTGTAACGGTAACTGAATTATTCCAAGTTACTCAACAGATTGCGAATCGCTCCTATGACTATCTACCGGTTTATATCGAAGCCGCATTGGTTTATTGGTGTTTCTGCAAAGTGCTGTTTCTGATTCAGGCGCGTTTGGAAAAACGTTTCGACCGCTATATCGCCAAATAAGGAGTTGTCATGATTAAAATCCGCAATATCCATAAGACCTTTGGCGAAAATACCATTTTGCGCGGCATCGATTTGGATGTCGGCAAAGGACAAGTGGTTGTTATCTTAGGCCCTTCCGGCTCAGGCAAAACCACGTTTTTACGCTGTTTAAACGCTTTGGAAATGCCTGAACAAGGTCAAATCGAGTTTGACAATGCGCAGCCGTTAAGCATCGATTTTTCCAAAAAACCAAGCAAACACGATATTTTGGCACTGCGCCGCAAGTCCGGCATGGTATTCCAACAATACAACCTCTTTCCGCACAAAACTGCGTTGGAAAACGTCATGGAAGGGCCGGTTGCCGTACAAGGCAAGCCTGTCGCCAAAGCGCGTGAAGAGGCTGTCAAATTGCTTGAAAAAGTCGGTTTGAGCGATAAGATTGACCTCTACCCCTACCAGCTTTCCGGCGGTCAACAGCAGCGCGTCGGCATTGCCCGAGCATTGGCGATTCAGCCTGAACTGATGCTGTTTGACGAACCAACTTCCGCGCTTGACCCTGAAT
>NZ_JBQCXA010000294.1:0-843 GCF_051956855.1 Neisseria sp. P0021.S007 | reverse complement strand
GTCCTGATTTAAATTTAATCCACTATAGTTGTAGGCTTTTGCCAAAGCAGCAATGCTATTGGGACGGGGCGCATTCTTGCAGCAGCAGGTTGTCCGTCATGTTGTCAGGCGTTTCTTCCGAGGCTTCATGATGAACCAGAAAACCGCCGTCTTCCTTGTAGAAATCGGTTTCCGTAAAGTTGCCGATTGTCCAAGTGTATTGACCGTCGCTAAAGGCGTTCAAATCTTCGTTGCTCATTTCGGGGCTGAAAGGTGCGACAAATTCGGCACCTTTAAAGCGTACTTGCGCCGCGGCTCCGTCCTCTGTTTTGAAATAGCGGACTGATACGCTGCCGTTGTCTTTGCAGCGGTAGGTTTGCCATTTTGCCTGATCCAAACCGGTCAGATTTTGTGTGGCGGAAGGCGCGGAGGCTGATGCTGCCTCGGAAGCGGCGGTTTGTACCGGGGCTTGGGAGGCTGCGGCTGCCGACGCATTTGAAGCTCCAGATGCGCTGGCTTCTGCCGCTTCGTTGCCGGCGCTGCAGGCGCATAACAATGCAGTCAATGTGGAACACAAAAGGAGCAAAGGTTTGGAAGACATATTTATCACACCTCAAAGATAATCAAAACCTGACGGATTGGAACGGGAATGCCGGTAAAGGTTCATCCGCGCCTTGGCGGACAGGGCGGTTGGCTGCCCGAAATCCTAAAGCAATTTCGGTCATTCCGCTATTGCCGATATGGCAACGGATTATACCCGTGCGGGGGCGAAGGGGGCATTCTAACAGCGTAAACGAAAGACGGGGTCGTACCTGACTTTGTGGCATGAAATATTGGATAAAAGGTATTTTTGTGGGATGATGG
>NZ_JBQCXA010000293.1:0-844 GCF_051956855.1 Neisseria sp. P0021.S007 | reverse complement strand
GCAGTCCGGCTCCGGCTGCGGCGGAGCAGGCGCGGAGGAAATGGCGGCGGGAGGTTTTCCAGGTCATATGGTTTCCTTTGGTTGGGTTTCAGACGACCTTTTCGGCAGGGGTCGTCTGAACATTACGCCAGCAGGGCTTTGACTTGTTCCGTCCAGTTGTCCGGCAGGGTCATGCCGTGTTCGCGGACGGGGGCTGCCCAAATCGGGGCGGGAAAGTTGGCATCGTTTTCAAAGCGGGCGATGACGTGCCAATGCAGATGGGGGACGACGTTGCCCAGGCTGGCAAGGTTGATTTTGGCGGGACGGAATACTTGGCGCATGGCGGCTTCGACTTTATACACCATTTCCATGATTTCGGCACGTTCGGCGGCTGAAAGGTCGGTCATCTCGGCGATGTGGTCGTTCCAGATGACGCGGCAGAATGCCGGGGCTGCGGCTTCGTTGTGGACGGCGATGACGCGCAGGTTTGGGGTTCGTAGCAAAATATCTTCGTTGTCGGCAGTGCAGATGGGGCAGGTCATGGGGGTTTCTTTCTGAGTCTAAATAGGAATCGGATGATTTCAATCAGGATTTTTAGAACGAGATAAATGGCAGTCAGCGGTATGAATGCGTAAAACCACCATTCAGGTAGGGTTCACCAAAATATAGTGGATTAAATTTAAATCAGGACAAGGCGACGAAGCCGCAGACAGTACAAATAGTACGGCAAGGCGAGGCAACGCCGTACTGGTTTAAAGTTAATCCACTATAAATAGGAGGGCGTGATTAAGTCGGCACACTCTTCGGCACTCTTAACGTGATCACACAAGCCAAAGCGAAAAAAATCATTGACATCATGAAAGGG
>NZ_JBQCXA010000292.1:0-844 GCF_051956855.1 Neisseria sp. P0021.S007 | reverse complement strand
TTTTCATCCACGCTGATGCTGATTTCCTGTCCGGTTTGCGGTTTGTCCGTATCGTGGTCGGCATGGGGATACCAAATCAAATCGCCGTATTGCGGATGGGCGAGGGTGAGGCGTATGCCTTCGGCGAGGGGGACGGCTTCGCTGATGCGGACGGCCGTGCCGTTCGGGTCGAATCGTATGGCGTGTTGGGGGATGTAGCGTGTGTCGCCGGTGTTGGCCAAACCGAGCAACAGGGCGGCTTGGGCGTTGACGGGGCGGCGGATAAGGGTTTCCGGCGTGCCGTGTTGGAGGATGCGGCCTTCGTGCATGATGGCGATGGTGTCGGCCATGGTGCAGGCTTCTTCGGCGGAGTGGGTCACGAGGATGGCGGGGATGTTTTGGCTGCGGATGCGTTCGGCAGTCAGGGTGCGCAGGTGGTGGCGCAGGTGGGTGTCGAGGCTGGAGAAGGCTTCGTCCAAGAGCAACAGTGACGGGCGCGTGATTAGGGCGCGTGCGAGGGCGAGGCGTTGCTGTTCGCCGCCGGAGAGGCTTTCGGGTTTGCGTTGGGCTTCGTGTTCCAAACCGATGTCGCGCAAGGCCTGCATGGATTGTTCTTCGATTTCGGCTTTGGGCAGACGGCGCATTTTGAGGCCGAAGCCGACGTTGTCGAGGGCGGTTAAATGCGGCAAAAGGGCGTAGTCTTGAAACATCAGCGAGATATTGCGTTTTTCAGACGGCATGTCGGTGATGTTGTCGCCGTTGAGCCAGACTTCGCCGGTGTCGGGACGCACCAGGCCGACGATGGTTTTGAGCAGGGTGGATTTGCCGCAGCCGGAGCGGCCGAGTACGGCGAGAATTTCGCCTG
>NZ_JBQCXA010000291.1:0-845 GCF_051956855.1 Neisseria sp. P0021.S007 | reverse complement strand
GGCCTGTGCCGCTCTTTCTGCCGCCGCCTGTGCTGCATCTGCCTTAACTTTGGCATCTGCCACTGCCGCTGCAACCGCCGCCGTTTTGGCATTATCAGCATCACGCTTCCATTCTGCCGACAATGCGCTGCGGGCGATAGTGGCAACTTCGTCCTTTTCCGCCTTGGCAGTCTGCAATCGTGTGATCTCTGCCTGATTTCCGGATGCTACTGCCTTAGCCGCACGAATTTCTTCGGTTTGCGCCTTATCGGTTTCAACCTGTGCTGCTTTATAGGCAGTCAATTCAGCCGACAAAGCCGATAACGCAGACGCATCGGCGTTACTGTCCTCCGGCGCGGGACTCCAGTCAGTTGCTACCGTGCCGCGCTCCAGTTTTACACCCGAAACCTTGATGGAATCAGATGTCTGATAACGTGCCTGCACAATCAACCCGCGGACGGCCTTCACATCTTTCGCCACCGTATGTTTTGCAACCAGACGACGCTTCAGCGTCTTCGGTGCATCTTTGACTGCTTCGTCATACCATGCGCTAAAGTAGCCTATCGTGTTGTCCGAATAAGTGACAGAAAGCTCAACACCGATGCGCGGATACGGTTTGCCGAACATGGACGTCGCATTAACAATGTCGAGATCACAAGCAATAATCAGCGCGTCCCCTTGTTTTAAATCCAAACTTGAAGACACATCCAATGTAACGGATTTGGTCTGATTGTTGCCGCTTACCGTAAGAATTTTATCCGCCGCAGCCGTCGATAAGGCGTAGTTCCGTCCGCCGACTTCAACACTCTCCAGCTTCGCCGTCAACGTGTTGATTTCAGACGACCGGGCAGCATCCTGGCGCGTTA
>NZ_JBQCXA010000290.1:0-846 GCF_051956855.1 Neisseria sp. P0021.S007 | reverse complement strand
GCGCAGGCAGAAGCAGCATTAGCGGAACTTGGTCGGGGACGCGAGTGCTACATTCTTGAAGGCGGTTTGCAGGCATGGAAAGCCGCAGGTCTCCCCATAATCGCCGAACACGCCGCACCGGACATCATGCGGCAGGTGCAAACCATCGCAGGCGGCTTGGTTCTGTTTGGCGTGTTGGCAGGTTCGCTGGTATCGCCTTGGTTTTATCTGATAGACGCAGTAGTCGGCGCAGGTCTGTTGACAGCCGGTTTAACCGGATTCTGCGGCATGGCACGACTGCTGGCTAAAATGCCATGGAACCGCTGAACAGAGGTCGTCTGAAAGTTGCCGCTGCGGCAGTTATGACTGATAATGGGACCTTCACATTTGCCGAAAAGGGCAAACCATGACCACTGCCGATAATCAACCGCCCTACGAAGAAGCCGCTGCCTTTCTTAAACTTCTGGCAAACCCCCATCGCCTCGCCGTACTATGTAAGCTGCACGAAAGACCGCACAATGTAACCGAACTGGCTGAATCATCCGGCCTGCCTCAAGCGGCGATGTCCAGCCAATTGGCACTACTGCGTGAGGCCGGATTGGTGTCTTTTGAAGTGAACCATCGAGAACGGCAATATTACATTGCCGATTCACGAGTCAACGAGATGATACAGTTGTTGTATTCCTTTTTCTGTGCAGGAAAAGATTGAAATGTGGTTGTACTGCCTTAGAAAGGCTATTCGGAAAATTAACCGAAAGGGTCGTCTGAAAATTTTTCAGACGACCGTTTTATACTGCTTCTGTATTTACACTTAAAGCACGCGTACGTGCGTACCGCGCACACCCTACCTGCAGCTTTCATGCGGAC
>NZ_JBQCXA010000289.1:0-846 GCF_051956855.1 Neisseria sp. P0021.S007 | reverse complement strand
CTGAAAAACGTGGCTGCTGTGATTCAATGAATGACAGGCTTTAATCAGATAAACACGGCAAGGTGCATCTGAATGGTTTGTTGACGCATTCAACCTTGCCAACTGCGCCGCTGTCCACTCGCTCCGTCCGCGTAGGCGTGAGAATGAATTTCTAAGTGTGAAATAAAACAAACCGGATTACCATCAACTGGGAATCCGGTTTTTCTTTTGATGATTGGATTTTCAGACGACCTTTGGGGTCGTCTGAAACCTTATCCATACCCTTTACCTTTGCTTATTCAAGCTCTTATAGACTAGCTGTCAGACAAATACGGCTCGACGCTTTCATTCAATATCTCGATCAATTCTTCGTCCATATAGCGGTAATCGTCAGGAATGTCCAAAACAATGATTTCCTTATGTTGCAAAGCTCGGGGAAACTGCGCCGACAGGCGGTTTTTATGCTTTTGTTCCATCACAAAAATCTTATCCGACCATGCGATGTCGTTGATGGAAACGGTGTGCCGTGCGTTAGGGCTTGTGCCTGCGGAACGGGTCTGTACGTTCGGATAGCGTCGGAATACCGCTTCAGCAGTGGGGCTGCGCCATTGGTTGCGGCTGCAAATAAAAAGTGCGTTCATAGAAATTAAAAAAGGCGGAGAAATATCCGCCTTGTGGAAATCATCTCGATTGAGTCGAAATGTGTTTTAAGTTAATCAAACCATTCGGCTTCAAATTCATGCTGCCTGAAGGGGTAAACAAAGCCCAGTTTTTGCGCGCGTTTGACTTTATTCCTGCGGAAATACATCAAATCCCACTTTTTCTCGAGCTTACCCTCAGAAGGGTTTTTGCCGTGTACGCGATGGC
>NZ_JBQCXA010000288.1:0-847 GCF_051956855.1 Neisseria sp. P0021.S007 | reverse complement strand
GGCATAGACAATCGCGTTTTCCATCATGCCCTAGGTTCATTACAAGAAACAGAAACGCCAAGTGATAAAATTGCCTTGATTAGGGGAATACATCAAAGTGGAAACCAACCCGTGTATTACATTCTGCGGCACAACATCCAAACAGACAAACAGGCTTTTGAATATGAAGCGATGGCAATAGACCTACTCTCCTTAGTCAAACCGAGCCAGCAGCCGCTGACTAATATTCAAGGCGGCACACATTCTTCTGAAGTAGGATTGATGAGCTTATCCGAATTAAAACGAAAATATGATGCGCAAGAATTGAAAACTGATAAACCTATTGTTTTAATTACGATTAATAACGAATACGAGAAACTGAAAAAAGACATTAGATCTGGGAATATTCCTGAAGCCAATAGGGATAAGGAAATTTACGAACGCACACGGAAATATTGGAAAATCGGAAGCCGACGTGAAAAAGCAAAATATGCAGTTGCAGTCTATCGCGGCTGGACATTGGCAGTGTATGAAATCGAAAGATGGATTTCTGCCGACGATATTATTCAAGGTCGTTGGATGTTTGAAGGCAAGCCGTTACCAGAAGGCTCCGACATTTATGAAGAAATCGTGAATAAGCTGACCTATTCTTCCCAAGAAAATTATAAAGCGCCCCAAAACCCCATTACCTATCGTAATTGTTAAATAGTAAGTTTTCAGACGACCTGAATCCACAAAATCACAAATCATCATGCAACCCATCCAATACCAAACCGACCTCACCCCATACAACACTTTCGGCCTTCGCGCCCAAGCCCAAGCATTTGTTGCACTCAAACATGCCGACGAGTTGCGCGACATCGTCCGG
>NZ_JBQCXA010000287.1:0-848 GCF_051956855.1 Neisseria sp. P0021.S007 | reverse complement strand
CCGAAGTATTACTCAATGTATTCGCGCACGAATTACGCCGCGAAGTCTCTAAAAATATAGCCCCTTACCAACTCACTATCGACAATATTTTCAACGCCGTTTCCGAAGTACACCGTTTGGTACGCGGCGCATACGGCGTAGTAGCCATGATTGCAGGATACGGCATGCTGGCTTTCCGGGATCCTTTCGGTATCCGTCCGTTGGTTTTGGGTTCGCAAATTGACGAATCCGGCAAAAAATCTTATGCCGTTGCCTCCGAATCCGTTGCCTTTAATGCACTTGCCTATGATTTGGAACGCGATATCCAGCCGGGCGAAGCCGTATTTATTGGTTTTGACGGCACGATTATTTCCCGTCAATGCAGCGATAAAGCCAAATTAAGCCCTTGCCTTTTTGAATATGTTTATTTTGCCCGCCCGGACTCCGTCATCGATGGCGTTTCCGTTTATCAGTCCCGTATGGATATGGGCGTATCTTTGGCAGAAAAAATCAAACGCGAGCTGCCTGTCGATGATATTGATGTCGTGATGCCTATTCCCGATACCAGCCGGCCCAGCGCGATGGAGCTTGCCGTCCATCTCGAAAAACCTTACCGCGAAGGTCTGATTAAAAACCGCTACATCGGCCGCACCTTTATTATGCCCGGTCAAGCAACACGCAAAAAATCAGTGCGCCAAAAACTCAGCCCGATGGAAACCGAGTTTAACGGCAAAAGCGTTTTGTTGGTGGATGATTCCATCGTGCGCGGTACGACCAGCCGTGAAATCGTTGAAATGGTACGCGCGGCAGGTGCACGCAAAGTCTACATTGCTTCTGCAGCTCCCGAAGTGCGCTATCCAAATGTGTAC
>NZ_JBQCXA010000286.1:0-849 GCF_051956855.1 Neisseria sp. P0021.S007 | reverse complement strand
CTATTTGAAAAACTATCCGCAACACGCCTTAAACTTTTTGCCCGAACCGCACAAACAAGGCTGTTTCATCGTCGGCAAAGCAACGGTCAGATCAATAAAGTACCAACGCCCGTCTATTTTCACGAACGCCGACAATTCATGATGGCACTCAGTTTGCCCATTCTCCTCAAAATACGCCTCAAACTCGACCAAAGCATGCAGTTTGCCAAACGGCACATGACGGATAACCTTCAATCCCGACCACTGCGTCTGCTTACTCCACGACGCCAAATCCTGCTTGTCCAACAAATTCTGCTGCGCAGGGACAGTCGTGTCCACGATATAGTCGATTTCCTGCAAAACATACGCACTGTAACGCGAACGCATCAACTCTTCCGCCTTCGAGGCCGCCGCCTCACACGCATGAAACGGTGCGCAACATTCCGTATAAACACGTCCCGACTGACAGGGACAAAGTGTAGCCGTCATTCCTAATTACCCGAATAAATCCATTTCAAAATTATAACGCAAACCCGGCTCAGGCCGTCTGAAAACGAGCGTAGCGAGTTTCGCTAAAATAAGCAAAGCGGGTTTCGCCAAAATAAACGCAACAATCTGATATAATGCGCCTTTTCGATTTTGACTATCCATGATGAACATTCCCATCCAAAGCATCAGCCGCCTGTTGCCGCAAACCCAATGTCGTGAGTGCGGCTATGAAGGCTGCCTACCCTATGCGCGCGCCCTGTCGGTAGGAAAAGCGCCGGCAAACCTGTGCGCGCAGGGTGGGGAAACCGTCATGAAAGATATCGCCGACCTGTTGGGCACACCCTACCTCGCCCAGGCACAAACACAAATCAACGCAGTAGC
>NZ_JBQCXA010000285.1:0-849 GCF_051956855.1 Neisseria sp. P0021.S007 | reverse complement strand
CGGCAGTGGATGCCGAGTATGCGCCAAACGATGCCCAAGTCGGACAAACCGGTAAAGTGGTTGCGCCGCAACTATACTTCGCTATCGGTATTTCTGGTGCTATCCAACACGTTGCCGGTATGCAGGACAGTAAAGTGATTGTTGCCATCAACAAAGATGCTGACGCTCTGATTTTCAATGTGGCAGATTACGGCTTGGTTGGTGATTTGTTTGAAGTTGTGCCTCAACTGACTGAAGCACTGAAAAACTAATGTTTCACGTGAAACGTTCAGACGGCCTTTTATAACAAAGGCCGTCTGAAAATATTTTGGCATGATTACGACCTATAAAACCATTACCACACTGACACAGGCTGAATTTAAAGATAAAGGCAGCCGCTTCATCGCGTACGCCTATCCGATTCGCACTTTGGCCGATGTGAAGAAGTATCTCGACCCATTAAAGGAAGAGCATCACAAGGCGCGACATTGGTGCTACGCCTATCGATTGGGTGTGGATGGAATGCAGTTTCGTGCAAACGATGATGGAGAACCGTCCGGAAGCGCAGGTCGCCCTATTCTGGGGCAGATTGATTCTGTCGGCGTAACGGATGTGTTGGTTGTAGTTGTGCGCTATTTTGGAGGTACGCTATTGGGTGTTCCCGGTCTGATTCATGCTTATAAGGAATCAACAGCTCAGGCATTGGCGATAGCTGAAATTGTTGAAAAGAATGTCGAAAAGACAGTTTGGTTGAAGTGTGAATATCCTGTTTTGAATGAGGCTATACGGATTGCCAAACAATATCAGGCCGATATTGTGGAACAGGATTTGCAGCTGGATTGTAAGTTAACAGTGAAAATAGCGTTGACC
>NZ_JBQCXA010000284.1:0-851 GCF_051956855.1 Neisseria sp. P0021.S007 | reverse complement strand
TTGGTATCCAAATTGACCGCTGTCAGCTCTCCGCCCCACAACGCGCCGGTATCCAAAGCAATTACTTGGTCTGTATTAACGTAGCCCAACGACGACCAATGCCCGAACACGGTAATATAATCCAAATTCTGCCTATCAGGTGCTTTAAACCAAGGGCGCAGGTAAAGCGGCATTTTCTTCAAAGTGGATTTATATTCGTAATCCAATTCGCCTTTGTACGTCAGCGCACGCATACGGGTAAAGACATTAACAATCATCCGTAGGCGCTCGTAGCCGGTCAAATCATCCGTCCACGCAGTCGGCTTGTTGCCGTACATTTTGCCAAAAAATTTCCTGTACTTTTTACCTTGCAATTCATCCTCGGCTTCACGGGCAAGGCTTTCGGCTTTATCAACCGACCATTGTGGCAAAATACCGGCATGCACCATCACATGCCTGTTACCGCGCACCAAAAGCGGTTGATGACGCAGCCAGTCCAATAAGGATTGACTCTCGGGATGGGACAAAATCGGCTCAACCGTATCGCTGCGCTTGAGCGTTCCTTCACCGCAACCGACGGCCAAAAGATGCAAATCATGATTGCCCAAAACCATTTGCACGCTGCTGTCATGCTCTTTGGCAAATTTCAGGGTTTCCAAGGACTTCGGGCCGCGATTGACAATATCGCCGACCAGCCAAAGGGTGTCCGTACCATGATTAAAGCCGATTTTGGCAAGCAACAAAGTCAGCTCGTCAAAACAGCCTTGAATGTCTCCGATTGCGTAATGTGCCATTATTATTGTTTTCCGTTGTTATTATTTTCAGACGGCCTCAAGCCCAGCCTAGGCCGTCTGAAAACATCAATTATGCAT
>NZ_JBQCXA010000283.1:0-854 GCF_051956855.1 Neisseria sp. P0021.S007 | reverse complement strand
TTTCAATATCCAATCGATAAAACCCACCAATAAATCTACAAGTTGTTGTAATCCTTCCAATTTATTTTCTTTCGAGTGAGTCAAATTTGCATAATTATAATGCAAGACAAGATAAATTGATAACAATCCGAGCAAGTTCCTTAAAAAGGCCGTCTGAAATTCAGCTTTCAGACGGCCTTTATTTTGGCTTGTCCAATCAATAAACGTCGCGTTGGTAGCGTTTGTCTTCGCGCAGGTCGTTGAGGTAGTCCTCGGCTTCGTCGCGGCTGAGTTTGCCTTGGGTTTCGATGACTTCGATCAGGGCGTTTTCGACATCGCGCGCCATGCGTGCTGCGTCGCCGCAGACGTAGATGTGTGCGCCTTGTTGCAGCCAGTTCCAAACTTCGGCGGCGCGTTCGGTGATTTTGTGTTGGACATAGACTTTGTGTTCGCCTTGGCGGCTCCATGCGAGGTCGGCGCGGGTAAGGAGGCCGTCTTTGCGCCAATCACTCCATTCGAGTTGGTAGAGGAAGTCGTCAGCCAGGCGTTGGTTGCCGAAGAAGAGCCAGTTTTTGCCGCTGTCGCCATTGGCGGCGCGTTGTTGCATGAAGGAGCGGAAGGGGGCGACGCCTGTGCCTGCGCCGATCATGATGATGGGTGTATCGCTGTTTTGCGGCAGGCGGAAGTTGGGGTTGGGTTCGACAAAGACGCGGACTTCGCTGCCTTCTTCGAGGCGTTCACCCAAGTAGCCGGATGCTGCGCCGGTGTAGGTGTGGTCGTGGTGGTCGAAACGGACGACGCCGATGGTGAGGTGGACTTCTTCGCCGACTTCGTCTTGTGCGGAGGCGATGGAGTAAAGGCGCGGGGTTTGTGGG
>NZ_JBQCXA010000282.1:0-855 GCF_051956855.1 Neisseria sp. P0021.S007 | reverse complement strand
ACATTTGCCGACGACGTATAAGACGTCAAAGAGGCAAGCCGCCGCTTTCACAGCCTGCGCACAAACTTTCTTAAAAAACATTTCGAACATTATGTCTGCGTATACGAGCGCATGAAAAGCGGTCGTATTCATTTCCATCTGATTGTGAACACACGCGAAGACATTCGCCGCGGCCTGAATTTTAAGCAAATTCAAGCCCGAAACTACACATCAGCAAACAAAGCACTCCGTCAGCTTTGGCAAATTCTTCGTGAAAACATGGATAAATACGGTTTCGGCCGTTCCGAACTTTTGCCGGTAAAGACCAACAGCAAAGGCTTGGCAAGATATGTGGCCAAATACATTTCAAAACACATTAACAGCAGACTTCCTGAAGACAAAGGCTATCGCCTGATTCGTACAACCATCGACAAAAAAAGTCTGTGGAAGATTGCAAACAGCAATTTTTCGTTTGTAAGTGCTGGTTCGCGCCTATGGCGCGAGAAGCTCCAGAAATGGATTATCTGCATTGAGCCATATTTAAAACAGTATGCAAAACATGAATTTAACAGAGAACTCAAAGCCATTACAGAAGAAAACTACAACCGTATTTTATCCAGCTTAATTAGCCCGAAATGGGCGTTTTATAACCGAGAAACCATCATCAATATGCCCTAAGTTGGCAGAAAGGAAACATCATGTCTCAAGAAACCGAACGCAAACAAGGTATTTTCGTCATTGCCGCATTTGACCGGATGTTCGCACGAGAACGCAAAAACCAAGACGGCACATTCAGCAAGACCCACTATGTCGGTTTGATTATCCGTTCAGATACAGAAACCCGCCTTTGCGAAGTTCGCACAAAACATCCAGAAA
>NZ_JBQCXA010000281.1:0-857 GCF_051956855.1 Neisseria sp. P0021.S007 | reverse complement strand
ATTCGACTCAAAGCAAATCCCATAATAATTATGGGATTTGCTTTATAAAATAAAAATAAGAAAACGACATACTCAAAAAATGAAAAAACTACGCAAAGCCCAAACCGGTTTTAGCCTGATTGAGTTGATGATTGTTATCGGCATTATCGGCATTTTGACAGTAGTAGCTCTTCCTGCATACCAAAACTATGTTGCCAGAGCACAAGTAGCAGAAGGCATTATGCTGGCAGGCAGTATGAAAAGCTACGTCGAAGAAGCCTATGCAGATAAAGGCAGCTTGCCGCTTGACCTAAATATCAAACAACTCGCTTCAGACGACAATAAAGTCGGTAACTATGTAAAGATTGTCCGTATTGAAGATAACGGCACTATTGTTGCCGCCATCGGCAATCAAGCCGCCGTTCCTGTGAAGAATACCGAAATCCACCTGACACCAAGTTTTGCAAAAACAAGTGCTACTAAAGGTACAACAGTTTGGTCTTGCGGTGGCACCATGGATACACACTTCCTTCCAGTATCCTGCAAACAGAGCTTGTAAGCTTATTTCCCAAAACACAAAAATACATTGCAAAGAAAACACCCCAAACAAAGCCAAATACAAACGCGGAAAGCGAACAAACCAAAAGAACAAAACTCTCCAAAACAAGGTCCTTAAGAGCCTGAATGATCACATTACGAAAATAAATGCCGTCTGAAATCATTTTCAGACGGCCTCTTTATATCCAATCCTAATATGACATAAAACTTTGGCTTTGATTAGTTTCAGACGGCCTTCATCTTTTCACAACTACATAAAACAAATTCGCAACACCCCTGATAAGACAATTTGTCGCACATCTGAACTCAATATATAATTT
>NZ_JBQCXA010000280.1:0-858 GCF_051956855.1 Neisseria sp. P0021.S007 | reverse complement strand
GTCTATACTGCCGAAAACAATTTTGACTGGAACGAGCTGTTGCAAAGTGCCGGCAGCGCAGGTTTGTTTGCCGATTTGAAACTGCTGGAAATCCATATTCCCAACGGCAAACCCGGCAAAAACGGAGGTGATGCCCTGCAAACCTTCGCCGAACGCCTGCCCGAAGATACGGTTACGCTCATCCTCCTGCCCAAGCTTGAAAAAGCGCAAATCCAGTCCAAATGGTTTTCCGCATTGGCAGGCAAAGGCATCGTCTTAGAAGCCAAAGCCGTTGCGCCACATGCTTTGCCGCAATGGATACAAGGCCGTCTGAAACAGCAGGGTTTGGACATCGAACCCGAAGCACTCGCCCTTTTTGCCGAGCGCGTCGAAGGCAATCTTTTGGCCGCCCGTCAGGAAATCGAAAAACTCGCTCTGCTCCATCCTCAAGGCCATTTAATCAATATTGCCGACGCAGAAGCCGCAGTTGCCACCGTCGCCCGCTTCGACGTATTCCAACTGGCAGGCGCGTGGATGAAAGGCGACGCCCTGCGCGTTTCCCGTTTGCTGGACGGTTTGGAAGAAGAAGGCGAAGAGCCGGTTTTGCTGTTGTGGGCGGTTGCCGAAGACATCTGCACCCTAATCCGCCTGACTGCCGCACTCAAGCAGGGACAAAACATCCAAAGCCTGCGCAACAGCCTGCGTTTATGGGGCGACAAGCAGACCCTTGCACCGATGGCGGTCAAACGCATTTCCATCAACCGCCTGCTCGACGCGCTCAAAACCTGCGCCAAAATCGACCGCATCATCAAAGGCGCGGAAGAAGGCGATGCATGGACCGAGTTCAAACAGCTCGTTACCTCGCTGGCCGCTTGAAAC
>NZ_JBQCXA010000279.1:0-858 GCF_051956855.1 Neisseria sp. P0021.S007 | reverse complement strand
CAGCCAAGGCCGTCTGAGAGCGCAAATGCAACCTTTGGTAGCCCGGTGAGAACGCACCTCAGGCCATTGACCCGCGCAACGCCTACATCATGTACAAAATCATGCAAGACGTTGTCCGTGTCGGTACCGCACGCGGTGCAGCCGCACTCGGCCGCGCCGACATCGCCGGTAAAACCGGTACCACCAACGACAACAAAGACGCATGGTTTGTCGGCTTCAACCCTAGCGTTGTGACTGCCGTCTATATCGGCTTTGACAAACCGCGCAGCATGGGTCGTGCAGGTTACGGTGGTACAATCGCCGTACCGGTTTGGGTAGAATACATGCGCTTCGCCCTGAAAGGCACCAGCGTCAAACCGATGAAAGCACCTGAAGGCGTGGTTACAAACGGCGGCGAAGTGTATATGCGCGAACGCATGACCACCAGCTCCGACCTGGCCTTGGACAACAGCGGCGTTGCTCCGCGTCCTGCCCATCGTGCCGTTCCGAATGAAAACCGCCGCCGTACCGAGAGCGGCAATGCGCCAGCCCGTGAAGAATTAGACGAAACCCCAGTTCTGCCAAGCAATACCGGCAACAATAACAGACAACAACTGGACTCTCTGTTCTAACAAATCAAGGCCGTCTGAAACGTTCAGACGGCCTTTTTTGAGAAAATTCAAAGCAAAACCATGATTGATTTACACTGCCATTCAACCGTTTCAGACGGCATGCTTTCCCCAACCGAAGTCGTCCGACTCGCCCTTCAAAACGGTTGCACCCTGCTCGCCCTGACCGACCACGACCATACCGGCGGACTTGCCGAAGCACGTGCCGAAGCCGATACCCTCGGCCTCCCCTTCGTCAACGGCGTGGAAA
>NZ_JBQCXA010000278.1:0-859 GCF_051956855.1 Neisseria sp. P0021.S007 | reverse complement strand
ATGTATTGGTATCCCGTCGCCGTCAATGCACTGATGCTTGCCATTTTCGGCGGCAGCCTGTTTGCCAAACAAACCGTTATCGAACGCCTCGCCCGACTGCAACACCCCGACCTGCCGCCCGAAGGTGTGCGCCACACTCGACGCGTTACGAAAATCTGGTGCGCGTTCTTTATCTTCAACGGCGCAACCGCCGCCATTTTGGCAAGCTTGCAATATTACGATTGGTGGGCGGCTTATACAGGCATCGTGTCGTATGTGTTAATGGGAATATTATTTGCCGGAGAGTGGATTTATCGGAAATTAGTTTTGAAGGTTTAAACCATTAAAAATATTTCATCAATTATCAGCCTTTTGTAGACGGACAAAACGGCAAAACCGATCGGTTACTCCATTGCTTCAAAAGAAGTGAAAGCCATTCATTGGAAGAGTGGCAGGCAAATGATTACGAATTGGTACGCCAAACGACAAACAAACAATACGATGAATGCTTGGCCCAATTCAAAGAAGATACCAAGGCAAATACATCAAAATTATAA
This sequence comes from Neisseria sp. P0021.S007, assembly GCF_051956855.1. Taxonomy (NCBI): domain Bacteria; kingdom Pseudomonadati; phylum Pseudomonadota; class Betaproteobacteria; order Neisseriales; family Neisseriaceae; genus Neisseria; species Neisseria sp. P0021.S007. Next base: position 323 of record NZ_JBQCXA010000278.1, on the reverse strand, counting down.
AACCTTAGAACCATCATGCACCTAACCCAAATTCTATCCCCCGACCTGCCCCAACACGACCTTATCGCTGCCCATCCGAATTGGACGCGTGCTGATTTCAACCGTGCGGTTTTTCATCTGTCAGGCCGTCTGAAACAGGCAGGCGTGCAAACGGCCGCGCTGTGGTTTGACGATGCCGCGCTGTTTGCCTGTGCCGTGTTGGCAGTGTGGCATTCTGGCGGAAAGGTTTTATTGCTGCCCAATTTGGCGCAAGACAATTTGGAGTGGGGAAAAACGGCAGAAGCGTTTTTAACGGATTCAACAGATAAAAAGCTGTCTTCAGA
>NZ_JBQCXA010000277.1:0-860 GCF_051956855.1 Neisseria sp. P0021.S007 | reverse complement strand
TCCCGATGCAGCATACGGCATCATCGATGTACCCTTGCTGATTGAAAATCCAGATTTTTTGGCGGTTGTTGATAGAGTATTGGTGATTGATGTTTCTGAAGCAACACAAATTCTTCGTGTTCAGCAAAGAAGTGGTTTGGACACAGAAGAGATCAAGCGCATTATGCATACTCAGGCTAACCGCAAAACGCGGCTTCTCTATGCAGATGATGTCTTAGAAAATGAAGGGACTTTATCTGAGTTAACCAAGAAAATTCAGGGGCTGCATAGGTTTTATCTGGGATATGCCGGCAACTCGAAATTTGGTACATTATTGCCCTAAAATGAAATATCTCAATCAACAGACAAAGCTTAAATGATTTGTAAGGAACAAATAATGACTGAAGTAACGACTGTGAAATGTCCGACCTGTCAAAAGCCGGTGATATGGAATGAAGAGAGCAAATACCGACCGTTTTGCAGTCAGCGTTGCCGATTGATTGACTTAGGCGAATGGGCGCAAGAGAAATATACGGTTGCATCAGAAGAAGATGATAGTTTGTCGGACTTATTAAAATCATAAACGATAGAGCATAACTATCTAATAGACCTGGTTTAACAAACAAAAGCTAAAGCCATTTACCCCTCCCCTCTCCTTCTTCTCATTAGATAGAAAACACAAAAAGGTCGTCTGAAAACGCCATTCCGTTTTTTTACGGAAGCAGCATTTTCAGACGACCTTTTGTTTTTAACGCTTATTCAGAAGAAACCGCTTCTATTGCACTTACTTCACAATCTCAACCGGACCGTGATCGTCGCAGTGGTCGCCGTGTTGATGGTGCAGGCGGCCGTTGACGATATAGTCGGTGTGATCGCCGTGC
>NZ_JBQCXA010000276.1:0-860 GCF_051956855.1 Neisseria sp. P0021.S007 | reverse complement strand
GATTTTATCTTCCCACTCGCGCTGCTTGTCCGCACTCATCGTCAGCGCGACCAAACGCCACTCATTGCGCTTGTTCAATTCCGAACGGCACTGATGATCAACCGCCATTTGCACCACGCTGCCGCCGATACCCGTACCGCCGCCCAAACCGCCGAACGCCGAGTCAGAATCATAAGCGCAACCGCCCAACAACGCCGCCACAGAAGCAACGGCAACAATCTTTTTCATATTCATAGCCATCCCTTGCCGCAAGGTCGTCTGAAACGCCCCGCAAAGTCTTTAAACAAGTGCATATTATACCGTAAGCGGTGTGAGATGGGGGATTGTGAAAGTCGGGTATAATCCGTCTTTTTTGGGAAAAAAGAGGATTGATCAATGGTTAAACCGGTTAAATCAAAAAACAAATCAAAAGCTAACTTAAACAAAAACACGCAAAACCCTAAAGAAAATCAAGAAAAAACGGCTGACAAAGGCATTCAAGAGCAGTCAGAGCACACCGCTGAAAATAAGCAGCCTGAATCAAAAGACAATGTACAGAATAAAAATAAACTTACACGCTTATGTAAATTTTTTAAAAAATTATGGAATGGAGATGTTCAAGAAAAAAATAAAAACTCAAAGAAAGCGGAAGAAAATGCTGCTAAAAATAATGCTGCTACACAACAGGAGGAAATTAAACAAGCTGAGACAGTTGAGCAACCAGAAGAGCAAAGAAAACTCTCTGATTATTTGGAAATCATCAGTAAATTATTAGGGTTCTCAGCAATATTAGGAACATTTATTGGTGGATTTTTTATATATGATTATCTTAAAATCATAGATCAATTAAGCATTTTTCCTGAAGTAATTACTAATCCACC
>NZ_JBQCXA010000275.1:0-868 GCF_051956855.1 Neisseria sp. P0021.S007 | reverse complement strand
AACCGACTGTGTTTCGACGGCGTCCATCTTACCACAGCTTGCCGCCTTGCCCGCAGCAAACTTAAGCCATGTGCAACCGACAAAAATCGCCTGAAAACCGCTTTTTTCAGTTTTCAGACGACCTCTTGAGCTGAGCCGACCGCCCTATTTCGGCGTATAACGTCCCGCCATCGCTTTATACACCATGTTTTCGTATTTCAGCGTTTCGTACCGCTGGTTCAATATGTTTTGGGCAGAGCCGTATTCCGTACTCAACGCCTCCAGCCAATATTTCAGCTCGTTTTTGCCGTGTTGGTAGCGCACTTGGTAGTAGCGGCTGTTTTTCTTGTCCAAGGCGTAACGCTGTTCTTGGTTGTTGAGCGCGGCTTGGGCGTTTTGGTAGGTGAGGTAGTTGGTATTGACTTCGTTCAGCGCGGTGGTCAGGGCTTTTTCAAAGTCGAGTTTGGCGCTGTCGAAATTGGCTTGTGCGGTTTTGTCTTTCCATTTCATGGTCTGCCAGTTGAGGAACGGCAGGTTGACGGTGGCGGAGCCGCCCAAGAGCGGGATATTGAACGCGCTTTTGGCTTTTTCAGACGACGTGCTCAAGCTCGCGCCCAATGTAATCGAGGGATACCAACTGCGTTTTTGCGCTTCGACGGATTGGAGCGAAGATTGCAGGCGGTATTCGGCGGCACGCAGGTCGGGGCGGTTCGCCAATACGGTAATCGGTACGTCGAGGTTCACGCCTTCGACGGACGGTAGGCGGAATTGTGCGGGGTCGGCGGCGATGGCTTCGTTCGGCTTGAGGTTGAGCAGGTTGCGTAAAACCTGTTTTTGCGTGTCGAGACTGTTTTTCAGGGAAATCAGGCTGTTTTGCGCACTCAAGAGC
>NZ_JBQCXA010000274.1:0-869 GCF_051956855.1 Neisseria sp. P0021.S007 | reverse complement strand
GCATATAGGTCATGCCGATGGAGAAACCCGCCTCCCACTGCCCTTTCGGCACGGACAAAATCGCCGCGCGTATGGTTTCGGAAGCGTATGCGCCGACATTGAGCGAGAAGCCGATGATGGCGGCGGGAATCGGATCGATGAAAATACCGACGGACGGCAGCCCGTAAAACACAATCACAAGCTGCACCAACAGCGGCGTCCCCCTGATGATGGAAATATAAGTTTCCACCAGCTTCAGCAGGATTTTCCGCACGATGCCGCCCGAAGGCATAATCCGCACCAAAGCCACAGCGATGGCAATCACCATCCCGATCAGGAACGACGCCACCGCCAGCGGCAGCGAGACCATAAAACCGGCTTTGACCATAGGCAAAAACGCGCTGACAATCATATCGGCGCGTGTTTCCGTCATAAACGGCAGCGAAGCAAGAAAATTATTTAACACTGATGTCTTTTCCGAAGAATTGTTCGCCCAGTTTTTTCAGCGTGCCGTCGGCTTTCAGCTCGTTGATTGCCGTGCTGAATTTCGCCACGACTTCGTCATTGCCTTTATTGACAATCAAGCCGGAACCGACTTTTTCATCTGCAGGCGCAGACCAAACGATTTTCACGCCGGCATTCGGGTTTTTCTTCAGATAGTCCAAAACAGCCAATTCATCGTTCAAAGTCGCATCGGCGCGTTTTTGTTCAATCAGGGTCAGCGATTGCGCCAAACCGTCCACTGCCACAAGTTCCGCACCCGCAGCTTTGGCTTTTTCGCCGTAGTTACTGGTCAGGGATTGCGCGGTTTTCACGCCTTTGATGTCGTCAATGGATTTGATGTTGCTGTCGTTACGCGCCACCAAAACCGCACCGCTCCAGCTGTAAGG
>NZ_JBQCXA010000273.1:0-870 GCF_051956855.1 Neisseria sp. P0021.S007 | reverse complement strand
GTTGGACGGAGAGTTCGGGTGGAAGCGGATTGGCTTGGCTCATTTGGATTCCTTTGTTGGACGGCTATAACCGATTGTTTGAATAATGGACAGTCGCCACTTTAAACAGGCCGTCTGAAAAAAGGAAAGAATGCTTGGTTTTAATTTAAGATGATTTCGTTATATTCGGGAAGGTATTAGGCCGTCTGAACATGCTCATTCAGACGGCCTTGGATTGGATAGAAACGAGATTTTCAGTTTCCGCTGGAGAGTTTCATCACTACGACGCCGGAGATGATGAGAAATGCACCGAGCCAGCGGCCGAAGTTGGCGGCATCGTTGAAAAATACAACGCCCACTAAAAACGCCCCTGCCGCGCCTATACCTGTCCAGACGGCGTAGGCTGTACCCATTGGAATACTTTTTTGGGCAAGGTAAAGGAAGTATCCGCTACCGGCGATGCAGGCAAGCGCGGCGGCAAAGCCATGCCAGCGGAAGCCTTCCTGTTGTGCCAGCTTTAAGCCCAATGGCCAGCCGATTTCCAGCATACCGGCTAAGATTAAATAAAACCAACTCATAATATGTCCTGATAGTGTGTTAAGGTTTCAGACGGCCTTGGAAAAATTGTTTTCTTCCGAAAGTTCAACGCGTTGTCCGATATCTTTTAGATTGGCGTATTGTTCGACCAAGCGCGGTACATCGTCCAAACTCATTGCAAACATCCATAAATAAGTGCTGACGGAATAGATATGGCCGGCGCTGCCATAGCCTTTAAGCGTCATGTGTATAAAGGCAAAGCCGAACAATACGCTCATCGCTATGCCGATACTGAGATAGCCTAAGGCTTCGCGGTTGGAAATCAGCACGCGTAGTTTGGCAACCCAGTCATAG
>NZ_JBQCXA010000272.1:0-870 GCF_051956855.1 Neisseria sp. P0021.S007 | reverse complement strand
CTGCCGCAGCTGCTCCGGTTCAAGTTGAGACTGTGCAACAACCTGCCGAATAAATGATGTAACGCATTCCTGTTTTTCAATACCTTACCGCTTTTGCGTTAGGGTATTTTTATTGTCAGACGACCTTTATCATGCTGCTTGAAAACATTCTTCCCTTTGCACACTCCCTGTTACGACAAGCCTTAAAATCAGGCGGCCACGCTTTGGATGCGACGGCCGGAAACGGGCATGATACTTTGCTGTTGGCGCAGTTGGTTGGCGAGACGGGTAGGGTGTGGGCGTTTGATGTGCAATCTAAAGCACTGGCGCAAACCCAAGGCCGTCTGAAAGAAAACGGTGTAGATGGTCGGGTAGTCCTGATACATGACGGCCATGAAAACCTTTTGTCTTATATCGACGAGCCTCTAGATGCCGCAGTATTTAATTTCGGTTGGCTGCCAGGTGGCGATAAAAGCTGTACGACTGAAGCGGAAAGCAGCATCCGTGCGCTGACGGATACTTTGGGTTTGCTGAAAGAGGGCGGGCTTGCCGTGGCGGTATTGTATCCGGGGCATGAAGCCGGCCGAATAGAGGCTGAAGCGATTGTGCAATGGGCGGAAACTTTGCCGCAGGAAGCCTTTGCCGTGTTACGTTATGGCTTTGTCAACCGCCGCAATGCACCTCCCTATCTGCTGGCGATTGAAAAGTTGCGTCAGAAATAGATGTTTGCGGTAAAATAGCTGCTTTGTTTTTCAACCTTTAACATAAGAAACTGCCATGCAATATCTGTTTGTAAAATACAGCCATCAGATTTTCGTTGCCATTACCATCCTGTTGTTCAACATCCGTTTTTTCCTGCTCTGGCGTCATCCTGAGAAACCGTTGTCAGGC
>NZ_JBQCXA010000271.1:0-871 GCF_051956855.1 Neisseria sp. P0021.S007 | reverse complement strand
GGTCAAAAATTCGAGCTTGTTGATGCCGATGCCGTGTTCGCCCGAAATCACGCCGCCGAGCGAACGGGCGATTTTCATAATGCGTTCGACCGAACGGTAGGCCGTCTGAAGCATTTCGGCATCGTCTGAGTTAACCGGAATATTGGTATGAACGTTACCGTCGCCGGCGTGCATATGCAGGGCGACGAAGACGCGGCTGCGCACGGTTTTGGCGTGGATTTTGCCCAAACCTTGAATAATTTTGGTATCGGTTTTGCCGCTGAAGATTTCAGAAAGCGGCTTCATTACGTCCGCTTTGACAGACACACGCAGGCGGAAATCGCGGAAGGCAATAAAGCAGCTTTCATTGTCTTTGGCTTCGGGCGCGGCGTGGACGGATGCGCCATAGCGAGCTTTATAGTCGGCAAGTGGCGCATCCAAGTTAGCAAGCAACCATTCCCAACGCGCTTTGACAGAGGAAACGTGGGCTAGGGCGTGTTTGCCGCGTTCACCTAACAGTTCGGCGGTTGGCAGGTCTGTTCCCATTTTGTCGATGGGGAGTTTGCCGGACAGATATTGCTCCAAGGCGGCACAGAGTTTGAGTTTGTTTTGGATGGAAAGCTCAATGTTGATGCGTTCGATGCCGTCTGAATACTCACCGAGCCTTTCGAGTGGGATTACCACGTCTTCGTTGATTTTAAAGGCGTTGGTATGTTTGGCGATGGCGGCGGTGCGGCTGCGGTCAAGCCAGAAGGTTTTGCGCGCTTCTGGAGATATGGCGATAAAGCCTTCTCCGTCACGGGCGCGGGCGAGTTCGCAGATGTGTTCGGCGGCTGCCTGCACGGCGGCTTCATCGTCGGAAACCACGTCTGCCAGCAAGACCATTTTAGGT
>NZ_JBQCXA010000270.1:0-872 GCF_051956855.1 Neisseria sp. P0021.S007 | reverse complement strand
GAGGACGAGCGAAGGCTTCCAGTTGATGAGCAGTAATACCAACACGGCCAACACCATGCCCATAAACGGCACTTGGCGGCGGATGTTGATTTCTTTGAAGCTCCAAAACGGAATCTGCACAATCATGGAAATGCCGGCAAACAGGGTGATACCCAATGCCCACCAATGCACGCCGGGGAAACGTTCGATGCTGTGATTGACCCAAATCAGGCCGACAATCAACGCAGCGGCGGTCGGGCTTGGAACGCCGATAAACCAGCGTTTATCGACTTTGCCGATAAGCGTGTTGAACAGCGCCAAACGCAGGGCGGCGCAGGCGCAGTAGATAAAGGCGACGGAATAGCCGATTTTGCCAAACTGCCAAAGTTGCCATTTGTAGGCAATTAGGGCAGGTGCCACGCCGAAGCTGACCATATCGGCAAGGCTGTCGAGCTGTTCGCCGAACGCGCTTTGGCTGTTGGTCAGCCGCGCTACGCGTCCGTCCATGCCGTCGAGTAGCATGGAAAGGAAAACTGCAATCGCCGCTGTTTCATAACGTCCGTGCATGGACTGGGTAATGGCGAAGAACGCGCAAAACAGCGCGGCGATGGTAAAGGAATTGGGCAGCAGGTAAATGCTGTTTTTGCGGATGGAGTTGCGTGGAGGAATCGGATTTTCTGTATTTTGTGCGTTGTCCATAATGTTTCCGTATATGCTGCGTGTGCAGATGAGGCATTATACCGCATTGGCAGGTTAAGGATTTTTAAAAGGCAGGCATAGTTTCACTTTATCGGCATAAAGTTTCAGACGGCCTTTATTCCATCAGTCAAACAACTCACCCTGCGCCTGCTCTTTGGTCACGCGTACGTCGGTTTCGCCGTCGGCAAAAGTGA
>NZ_JBQCXA010000269.1:0-873 GCF_051956855.1 Neisseria sp. P0021.S007 | reverse complement strand
GCCTTACCGACAACCAACAAACGGCTATACGGCGTATTTTTCAACTGCGCATTTTGTTCTTCCCGACTTTGGGAAATATCCAATTTCTCGATTTCCCGACGCGGAATCATCACGCCCATAATCGGGCGTTCCGCCAAAGTCAGCACGCTGCGAATCATGGATTTTTCGTTTTCTTCAAAATGCTCGTCATCGCCGCCGTTGTCGCCTGCTTTTGCCAAAATGCTTTCGCGGATACCCATCATGCCCAACACATTTTCAGCGGTACGCTTACGCCAAGAAGTGCTGATATAGTCATTTTTACGGGCATTCTTTTGCGAAACCTGATTAAACAGTTCGATCAAAATCGAGAAGCCAATCGCCGCATACAAATAGCCTTTCGGAATATGGAAATGGAAGGCTTCTGCAATCAGGCTGAAACCAATCATCAACAAGAAACCCAAACACAACATCACAACGGTTGGATGCTTGTCCACAAAGGCAGTCAACGGTTTGCTGGCAGAAATCATCACCGTCATCGCCACAACAACCGCACCCATTGCCACCACAATATGATCCACCATCGCCACTGCCGTAATAACAGAATCGATAGAGAAAACTGCATCCAAAATCAAGATTTGCGCCACAACGCCCCAAAAAGAAGAATGCTTCTTCTGTCCTTCAGCAACCGCAAATTGATTGTGGCCCTCAAGGCGTTCGTGCAGCTCAGTAGTCGCTTTATAAAGCAGGAAAATACCGCCGGCAAACATAATCATGTCTTTGCCGGAAATCTCCAAGCCGCCCAACTCAAACAAAGGTCGAGTCAGCGTCATGATGTGCGCCATGAAGCCCAACATGAAAATCCGAATAACGACAGCCAAACCCAAGCCCGTTATC
>NZ_JBQCXA010000268.1:0-873 GCF_051956855.1 Neisseria sp. P0021.S007 | reverse complement strand
ATATTGAAGCAGCCAGATCTGGGTACGGCAGCACTGATTATGGCTTCGGGTATTTTTGTCATCTTCTTTGCCGGATTGCCTTGGAAGGCTATTTTTTCCGCCATTATTGCCTTTGTGGCCGCTTTGCCGCTCTTGTGGAATTACGGCATGCACGACTACCAGAAAACCCGCGTCCTCACTCTGCTCGACCCAACCAAAGACCCGTTAGGCGCAGGCTACCACATCATCCAATCCATGATTGCCATCGGCTCGGGCGGCGTATGGGGTAAAGGCTGGCTCAACGGTACGCAAACCCATTTAGACTATATTCCCGAATCAACGACTGACTTTATTCTCGCAGTATTCGGCGAAGAATTCGGCCTGATTGGCAATATCCTTTTACTGCTGGTTTACCTCATCATTCTGGCACGCGGATTGTGGATTGCCGCACAAGCGCAATCCCTTTACAGTCGTACTTTGGCAGGCGCGTTGACCATGACTTTTTTCTGCTACGCCTTTGTAAACATGGGCATGGTCAGCGGTATTTTGCCCGTCGTAGGTGTCCCCCTCCCCTTGGTCAGCTACGGCGGTACGGCTACACTTTCCATCATGGTGGTGCTCGCCCTGCTGATGGGTATTGCCAACGAACACAAAAACCTCCGCCGCCGTAATGCGGATAACGATGACCTAACTGAAAGCGAGGAATAATATGGAACTGGGTGTAGAAATCGGCAAGCTGCTTGTGGCATTTCTCGTGCTGATTAATCCTTTCAGCGCGCTCTCAATCTATCTTGATCTGACACAAAACCACAGCACCAAAGAAAAGCGCAGAATCGCGCGTACTGCCGCATTGGCCGTTTTCATCGTAATCATCGTCTTTGCACTGAGTGGCGG
>NZ_JBQCXA010000267.1:0-874 GCF_051956855.1 Neisseria sp. P0021.S007 | reverse complement strand
GCGACGTTCCAAACGTAAGAATACCCATCCTAATACACTCGTCAATACAAGATAAATCAATGCAACCGTATAAAGTGGCTCTTGGAATATCGAATACTGACCTGTGATTGCTTTTTGAACAGACATAAGTTCAGGAACTGCAATAACAGACAGCAAAGAACTATCTTTCAAAAGTGTGATAAATTCACCTGCAAGTGGCGGCAACATACGGCGAAGAGCCTGAGGTAAAATCACATAACGCATCGCCTGGGTATAGGTCAGACCCAAAGAACGTGCGGCTTCCATTTGGCCTTTATCAATCGACTGGATACCGGCACGGAAAATCTCACAAACATATGCACCTGAGTTGGCAATCAAAGCCATTACACCTGCGATCAATGGGCCATAAGAGCGACGAAAATTAATTGCAGATTCTCCGCTGATTAATGCACCATCGGTAGGATGTACAAAAAATGGGAAAATAACAAAAGCCCAAATAATAACTTGAGCAAGCAATGGCGTACCGCGGAACAATGCAACATACACAAAAGAAATCTTACGCAAAACCCAAGCCAATGCACGTATCGGCGCACCGGCTTTTTCCGGATTAACCAAACGAGCCAATGCCAACAGCAAACCTAAAATCGAACCGCCAATCGTTGCAACCACTGTAATTCCCAGCGTCGCTAATACGCCGTAAAAAAACATCCAGCGGTATTCATAAATAATGTCAAAACGAAAATCCATAACCCTTCCGTCGGTCAAAATCGGTAACTAATCCGAATATTTTTTAAAAATGAAGCTTGATATTTTACAAGAAAATACATTGCTTGAACGGTTTTTTGTTAAATTAATCCACCCAACCCTGCTTTTTTACATTTCCAACGTATTGCAG
>NZ_JBQCXA010000266.1:0-876 GCF_051956855.1 Neisseria sp. P0021.S007 | reverse complement strand
ACTCTGCAACCTATTCAACTTATCCACAAAATTAAAAAAAGGACAAACAACCATGCAAAAACGTATTGATGAAATCCAAAGAAAATACCGCGAATGGTGTCATCTACTACCGCAATTGGAAGAAGACATCCGGCGTTGGAAACATGCCGTCGCTTTGATTCGCGATATGGACAATTTTTATACCCATGAGTATCAGGCGTGCCATCAAGCCATTGAGGACGGGGCAGAACTGGATTTGAGTACGGAAGGCGAATACAGCATTATGAGTGAAGATGCGTTATGGAACGCGCTGGGCGAATTCCATCAATTGGCATGGCTATATTTGCGCTCCAGCATCGATGCCTTAGACAGATACACACAAGAAGATTTATGAGAGAAGAGGTCGTCTGAAATACCATCACAAAGCATTTCAGACGATCTTTTCATTCAAAAGGCTTTTCTGTATTTACTTCAATTTGCCGTGTATTCTTCCAAGCCGAAATACAGGCCTCATAATTTGCCAACGACAAACTTACCGTCAATCGACAATCCAACTGTAAATCCTGTTCCAATATATCCGCCTGATATTGTTTAGCGATGCGTATTGCTTCGTTCAAAAACGGATATTCACATTTCAGCCAAACGGTTTTTTCAATATTCTTTTCAACCACTTCCGCAACTGCCAACGCTTGAGCCGTTGCCTCTTTATACGCATGTATCAGACCGGGAACACCCAATAAAGTACCGCCGAAATAGCGGACGACCACGACCAAAACATCGGTTACGCCCACCGAATCAATCTGCCCTAAAATCGGCCGACCCACACTTCCTGACGGTTCTCCATCATCGTTGGCACGGAATTGCGTACCATCCACACCCAGACGATAGGCATAGCAC
>NZ_JBQCXA010000265.1:0-876 GCF_051956855.1 Neisseria sp. P0021.S007 | reverse complement strand
CTTTTGGTGATCAAAGTTTTGATGTGATTGTCTTGAGCCAAACCATTCAGGCGATGCAGAACACGGAAAAAATCCTGCGCTGCCTAATGCGCGTGGCCAAGCAGGCTATTGTCAGCTTCCCTAATTTCGGCTACTGGCGCAACCGTTTTCAAATCGCCGTTGGCGGCCATATGCCGGTTTCCGAGCGGATGCCGTATCATTGGTACGATACGCCCAATATCCATTGGTGTACCCTCAAAGACTTTGACTTACTGTGTGCCAAAAATAAAATCCGTGTGCTTGAGCGTGCGGTCATGACGGGCAACCGACAGGTCAAACATCTGCCGAATTTATTGGGCAGCCTGGCGTTTTATCGCGTAGGTTGATTGCGGTTATCAATAAAGGCCGTCTGAACAGGTAATCACGAAAGCATGGCTTTTGCGGATAGCTGTTCAGACGGCCTTTTATTGTTAAAGTCGGTTTAAGCCTGTTTCAATTTTTCCAACAAGGCCAAACTGCCGGCATCGACCAGACGGTAGGTTTCGTCAAAGTCGCCCGTGTACCACGGATCGGGAACGTGGTTGTACCCTGAATCGGGGATAAGGTCGGTCAGTTTGAAGATTTTGCCAGGGTGGAAACCGAGCTGCTTTTCAGTTTCTCTGAGGTTGTTGTCGTCCATCACGATGATGTAGTCGAAATGCTCGGCATCGCTGGGTTTGATTTTGCTGCTGGTAAAGCCTGACGGGTCGATGCCGTGTTGCTTGAGTGCGCGGCGCGTGCCTTCGTGCATGTCTTCTCCGTCGTGCCAACCTGATGTGCCTACGCTGGCAGTAATGACAGCATTGCCCATGCCTGCTTCGCGGGCGCGATGGCGCAGGACGTATTCGGCCATGGGGG
>NZ_JBQCXA010000264.1:0-877 GCF_051956855.1 Neisseria sp. P0021.S007 | reverse complement strand
ATATACGGCAACGGCGCGGGTTGGAACGGAGTGGAGAAGTTCGTCCATATCATCCAACTTGCCGATGCAAGGGCGGCTATCGGCAGGGCGAAATGCTGATAGGCGGCTTGATGTCGTCTGAAAAAGCCGCGCTGTCGCTGCGTATGGAGGACGATCCACATGATCAGCGGTACGGCAAGCCACGAGAGCTGCGACCAAACGCCGTCGAGACGATTGCCGACATACATTCCTGCCCAAAGCGACCAAAGGATGCCGAGCATGATGATGTTGAGTTTGTGCAAGTCGATAGGCGCATGGGTTTGGCGGTTGTTCAGAATGACGAAGTTCAACACGGTAGCGGCGGCAAGCGGCAGGGCTGCGGCGGCAGTCCATAGGTGCTCGAGGTGATAGCCGATGAAGTGCAGCGCAAACAGAGGCATGAATGCCAAGGTCGTCTGAAAAAGCTCTTTCCAGTTCAAACGGTTGGCAAGCAACAGCAAGGCGGTGAATATCGGTAATGCCCAAAGCTCGATAAACAGGATTTCCTCGCCCGTCCATTGGGTGTAGGTGGCGAAGCCGCCCAACATCAGAGCGATAACGAGGATAGCCCAGCCTGCAATCCGCGAGAATGGGAGGGGTTGGTCTTGTTTGCCTTGGTTTTCCGATGCTTCGGTTTGGACGCGCGAATATTGCAGCATGTAGGCAGCGGCAAACAGCAGCGGCGCTGCGGCAAAGAGGTGCCAGTGTGTCAGGAAGCCGTTGGATTCATTATTAATCTAGGCTTGGAAGAGCAGGATAAAGATTGCATTGCCCAATGCGAATGTGCTGAACACGTCCGACTTGCCTTTGCCTCGGCAGAACGCCCAAGCTGCCACCAAAGCATAGAAAATGATAATCC
>NZ_JBQCXA010000263.1:0-877 GCF_051956855.1 Neisseria sp. P0021.S007 | reverse complement strand
CAAATGATCTACAAAAATTGATAAAAACAGTTTTTATTGATAAACTAAATGTAATGTAAAGATAAATTAATAACTAAAAGTATATATAATTATGTAATTATGTAATTATGTAATTATGTAATTATGTAATTATGTAATTATTTTGCTAATAAAAGTAAAAATGGCCATAAAATGACCATATTTTTTATATTGAATTACCACTTACTTAACGCTTTTTTATCGCTCTCTCTTGCTTCAATCCAACGTTCACCTTGATTAGTTTGTTCTTTTTTCCAGAACGGCGCTTTAGATTTTAAGAAGTCCATAATAAATTCATTAGCATGGTAGGCATCACCTCGGTGAGCAGAACTGATGCCGACTAAAACAATTTCATCACCAGTATGTAAAAGCCCAACACGATGAATAACCGACACTCGCTGAATATCCCAACGCGCTTTCGCCTGTTCTACAATTTCACGTAAGGCTTTTTCTGTCATTGCAGGATAATGTTCCAAATATAAGCTAGATACCTCATCACCTAAATTAAGATCACGTACTTTACCCACAAAAATAACCGTTGCGCCAACCGAATGTTGCTCAGAAAGCCATTGGTAAACGGCATTTTGATCAAAAGGTTGTTCTTGCACTGAAATTTGAATGTCAGTCATTTAGCCCCCTGTTACAGGTGGGAAAAATGCAATTTCATCCCCATTTTGATCTGCGCCCCAAAAGTTGGACTCAACAAACCAACAATTGAGGTGCAGATTTTTTATGGGTAAACACTACACAATCGAATTTAAATTACAGGTTCTTCAACCTATTTTGAATGGGAAAATGAGTATTAGAGAAACTGCGCGTTTTTACAATATTCCTTCCAACGCCTTAGTCGGAACATGGT
>NZ_JBQCXA010000262.1:0-879 GCF_051956855.1 Neisseria sp. P0021.S007 | reverse complement strand
AACTTGGACGTATTGCTCTTCGGTAATATCCGTATTGCCGATGTTCATCAGCTGCATGACTTCGCCTTCGGCGATGATGTTGGTCGCATCGGCCATCACTTCCAAAATACGCATGCTGCCCGAACCAACCATCAGTTGGAAGGCGCGTGTATAGAGGAAGTCGCCGACCAAAACGGCCGCCGCGTTGCCGAAGAGATTGTTTGCGGTTTTACGGCCGCGGCGCAATTCGCTTTCATCGACGACATCGTCGTGCAGGAGGGTGGAGGTGTGGATGAATTCCACCATCGCCGCCAGCGAATACAGCTTTTCATCGTCATGCCCGACTGCTTTGCCTGCCAAAATGGTAATAATCGGACGCAGTCGCTTACCGCCCGCGCTGATGATGTATGTGCCGATTTGCGAAATCAGCGCGACATCGGATTGAACAGCTTGGTTGATGACCGCATTAACTTTGGCAAGGTCATCGGGCAGGTGGCGTTGGAAGTAAGGCAGGTTTTCGAGCATAAAACATTCTCTGTTGACAAAACGGAGCGGGGCTCCAATGAATCTGTTTAAACCCGTACATTCGGTCGGGGTAATAATGTTGCATAAAGATATCAGCAATCCAGCGCGTGATTATATCAGTTAAAAAGCATGCAACATATCTTTCAGATGGCCTTTTCACTTGTAAATAAAATAAATTTTGACAAAACAGGCAAATAGAAATAGAATAGCTCGTTTCGCACATGGTGTGCGGAAAGTTAACCTAATTCTCATGGAGTTGAGTATGTACGCGGTCGTAAAAACCGGCGGTAAACAATATAAAGTTTCCGTTGGCGAAAAATTGAAAGTAGAACAGATACCAGCCGAACTCGACAGCCAAATCGAACTGACTGAAGT
>NZ_JBQCXA010000261.1:0-881 GCF_051956855.1 Neisseria sp. P0021.S007 | reverse complement strand
TACCGCATCCGTATCCTGAGTACCGGCAGCCACATGGGTAATTTGACGGCTGTCCTTTTCATTGCCAACTGAAACCGCGCCCAATGTCGATTTCCATGTCTTGTCTTCAGATTGACTTGCCGACTGTGTCGCAAAATCATAGCCTGCCTGACCTGCAGCCAAATCTGCGATGCTTTGCGCACCCAGAGCCACCCCTTTCTCGGCTTTACCTTTGGCTTGGAAACCGAGTGCCAAAGATTTCTCTTCCAAAGCCGATGCACCGCCGCCGACTGCCGTACCACCTTCTTTACGCACACTGGAGCTGGTGCCGACAGCCAGACCGTTCAAGGCTGTAGCGGAAGACTCGACACCCAAAGCTACACTGTTTACGGCATTCGATACCGCACGCGTACCAACCGCCACTGCTTGATAACCTTCTGCTTCAGCAGCCGATGCCAGCGCAAGTGATTGAGTTCCACGTGCTTTAGCTCGATCACCTAAGGCCGTCGCGCTGAGCGCATCCGCCTCACTATCTCTGCCGATAGCTACTGCATCAATATTACTTGCCTGAGCGCCATTACCTACCGCAACGGCACGCAAAGCCGAAGCCTTGGACAGCAGACCGACTGCAACGGATTGACCGCCAGAAGCAGCCGCTGCGCCACCGACTGCTACATCATTTGTTCCCTTGGCATGGGCCCGAAAGCCAACCGCCACCGACCGCAATGCCTCCGCCTTGGATTCGCCACCCAAAGCAGTTGCGCTTAAACCGGAAGCGGCAGAATCATAACCCAAAGCAGCCGCCTTATAGCCACCTGCTTTAGCCTTGTCGCCAACTGCAGCGGCATTTTCGCCCGATACGGATTCTTTACCGACAGCCAAAGAACCCGTCTTGTGCATGG
>NZ_JBQCXA010000260.1:0-884 GCF_051956855.1 Neisseria sp. P0021.S007 | reverse complement strand
GTTGTTAACATGGTTTCAGACGGCCTGATTGTTTTAAAAGGCCGTCTGAAAATGGTTTAGGCAAATTCGCCGCCGAAGCTCGTAGCACCGGTTTCTGCGCTACTGGTCATGCTGCGGAAGTTGGCGAAAAGTTCGCGGCCGCAACCTTGTTGGTTAGCGCTCAAATCGATGCGTTCGACTTCGCGGGCATTCCATTCGGCTTCGTTAATCAGGACGTTGAGTTCGCCGGTAACGGAGTCGAAGCGGATCAGGTCGCCGGTACGGATTTTGGCGATATTGCCGCCCATCAGGGCTTCAGGCGTCATGTGGATGGATGCAGGCACTTTGCCGGATGCACCGGACATACGGCCGTCAGTCAGCAGCGCCACTTTAAAACCGCGGTCTTGCAGGATGCCCAAAGGCGGGGTCAGTTTGTGCAATTCGGGCATACCGTTGGCACGCGGGCCTTGGTAGCGGACAACGCAGACGAAATCGCGTTCCAACTCGCCGCGTTCAAACGCAGCCAACACTTCGCGTTGGTCGTTGAATACGATGGCGGGCGCTTCAATGATGCGGCAACCTTCGCGCACGGCAGATACTTTAATCACGCCGCGACCGATGTTGCCTTTCATCAGGCGCAAACCACCGTCTGGGGAGAACGGATTGTCGGCTTTGCGCAGGATGTCATCGTTGCCGCTGGTTTCGGGGGCTTCGCGCCATTCGAGTTTGCCGTCGATGAGGAAAGGCTCTTTGGTGTAGTGGCGCATACCGTGTCCGACGACGGTATCGACATCGTCGTGCAATAAGCCTGCGTCCAGCAATTCGCGGATAACGAAAGGCAGGCCGCCTGCTGCGGTAAAGTGGTTCACGTCGGCTTTGCCGTTGGGGTACACGCGGATCAGCAA
>NZ_JBQCXA010000259.1:0-884 GCF_051956855.1 Neisseria sp. P0021.S007 | reverse complement strand
GTGCAGATAGAAGTCATGGAAAGCGACCCGACATTTAATATGAAAGCGCCGCGCCTGCCCGAACGCCTGCCCAAAGCGCTGCCGCAAGAACCTTTAAACCATATTCTTGACCATGCGCCGGTTGATGATGAGTTGGACGTACGCGATAAGGCCATGTTTGAATTGATGTATGGCAGCGGTTTGCGCCTGAGTGAGATACAAGGTTTGAATCTGGACGGTATCGTCTTGGATGAAGGCTGGGTCAGCGTGAAGGGTAAAGGCGGCAAGCAGCGGCAAGTGCCTTTGGTGGCTAAAAGCATTGCGGCATTGCGCGATTATCTGGCAGTGCGTATTGCCAAAGAGGGCGAGCAGGCCTTGTTCACCAATAAGAACGGCGGCAGGCTGGGGCAACGTCAAATCCAAAAACGCCTGCAGGCGTGGGCAGTGCGCGTGGGCAGTGCCAGCCATATCTCGCCGCACATGATGCGCCACAGCTATGCAACCCATCTTTTGCAGGCATCGGGCGATATCCGTGCCGTACAGGAATTGTTGGGGCACAGCAACCTTTCCGCTACGCAAGTTTATACAAAGCTGGACTTTGACCATTTGGCGCGCGTTGATGATGAGGCGCACCCAAGGGCGAAACGGAAAAAATGATTTTGTTTGAATTAGGCCGTCTGAAAGAATGTTTTCAGACGGCCTGATGTTTTATGGATAAAAAATACAGATGGTTTGAAACCATTTGAATTTTTATCGGTCTGATGAGGTTTAAATATTGGCCTGATGTGCGGATGGCATAAAGATTGTAAGAGTCGATGGCTTTTTTAATACCGTTTATCTTTTCAGATGGCCGCTTGTTTGATAATATTAGTAATGAGAGCTAATATCATATTATGATATACAGC
>NZ_JBQCXA010000258.1:0-885 GCF_051956855.1 Neisseria sp. P0021.S007 | reverse complement strand
GTTTTACATCCTATCGGTAAAATAAGCAAGAGGCCGTCTGAAAATACTTTCAGACGGCCTCTTGCTTTGTCGGGCTTAGGAAAGCAATATTTTGAATTTAAACTTATTTATTGTGTTGATGGGAAAATTCCCATTCTTCAAAAGGCTGGCCGTTCGGAAGATAGCGCAAGCCGATTGTGTTTCTGTCTCGGGTCATTTCGAGTTTACCGTTGAGTTTGAGGCAGGATCTAGATGACAGGTAGGCAGAGCCGATGGTAGAGGCTTTAGACCTAGCCGTTGTTCAGACGGCCATCGGGTACTTTCTTAAACAGGCGATAGAAATTGTCGCTGGTGTTTTGTGCCAATGTTTCCAAGCTCTCGCCGCGCAGATTGGCTAAGAACTCGGCTGTATAGCGGACGTAGGACGGCTCGTTTTGTTTGCCGCGTTTGGGAACCGGCGCGAGGAAAGGCGCATCGGTTTCTACCAAGATTCTATCGGCAGGGACGTATTTGGCGGCTTCCTGTATCAGCGGTGCGTTTTTAAACGTCACAATGCCGGAGAAGGAGATATATAACCCTAAATCCAAAGCGGCTTTGGCAAAGGCGATGTCTTCAGAGAAGCAGTGAATCACGCCGGAGTTGGTGTGGCACTCTTTCAAAATCCGCAACGTGTCTTCGGCCGCATCGCGCGTATGGACGATAACGGGCAGGCCGCTTTCGTTGGCGGCTTGGATATGGTCGGCAAAGCGTTGATGTTGCCATGACAAATCGCCTTTGCACCAGTAATAGTCCAAACCGGTTTCGCCGATGCCGACGATTTTGGGATGTTTGGCCGCTTCTACCATTTCGGCAATGGTAAATTCTTCTGCTTCTTGGCTGTCGGGATGTACGCCGATGGTGCAGTAG
>NZ_JBQCXA010000257.1:0-886 GCF_051956855.1 Neisseria sp. P0021.S007 | reverse complement strand
AATCAATCAACATGAACCTGCTTCCACAGAAACCGCTCAAGAGTCATCGGATAAAGCTCAAGAGTCATCAGAAACCGCTCAAGCGCCATCTGATAAAACCCAAGAGTCATCTGATAAACCTGAAGATCAAGCTTAATCGCACAAAAGAAAACGGCAGCCCAAAAAGCTGCCGTTTTTATTGTTTTCCGCACCCCATTTCTACGGTTGATATCTTCGATTAACTCTAACGAAACACAACCGAAAATCTCAAACCTTCCATACAACCAAGCTAAAGCTTTTTTTCATACCCAAGCTCCCCACCGTTCTCAGACGACCTCTGCTATGATTACGCCCTCTGTCGGTACTTCCCTCCTTTTAGCATGCCCGCCAACGCCTCCATTCCAGCCTTCGATCCCCTAAACATCCCCATAGCAGGTACCGATCTGATTGAAGCTTCTGCCGGTACGGGCAAAACCTACGGCATTGCGGCTTTGTTCACGCGCTTGGTCGTGCTTGAGCAGATGCCTGTCGAAAGCATTTTGACCGTTACTTTTACCAAAGCGGCGACGGCGGAATTAAAAACCCGTTTGCGCGCGCGTTTGGACGAAGTGTTGCAAGCCTTAGAAAGTGTGGAGGATACGGACAATCTTTCAGACGACCTCGCAGCATATTGCCGAGACAATCATCCGGGCGATGTGTTTCTAACCGGTTTGCTCAAACAGGCATTGGCTCAAGAAAGTCGGGGGCGGCTGATTGTCCGCCTCAAAGCCGCCATCGGACAATTCGACAACGCCGCGATTTATACCATTCACGGTTTCTGCCAACGCATTTTGCGCGATTATGCATTTTTGTGCCGCGCGCCTATGGATGTCGAATTGACCGAAGACAACCGTGACCGCCTGTTGAT
>NZ_JBQCXA010000256.1:0-886 GCF_051956855.1 Neisseria sp. P0021.S007 | reverse complement strand
ATTTTATGGTAATAACTATACAGGATGGAATAGGGTTGGACACGAGAGTTCAAATTGAGATTCAAGAAGCATCAATTAGAAAAATTGTAACTGAGTGGATTGAATAAGCAAGTCTAGCCAACAAGGCGCCGTCCTCTTGTCCGTTGAAGCCGGTTTCGGCTTTAAATCCGCCGGCAAAGAACAAAACCAAAACTACCGCCAAAGCCGGCAAAGCAGCCTGAAAGCCGGCGGCGACATCAATATCCGCAGCCACGAGGGCGACATTACCGTCCAAGGCAGCAACATTACCGCGGGCGACACCATCCGCCTCGATTCCGCACGCGACATCCGGCTGCAGTCGGCCCAAGACAGCCAACATCAGGACGGCAAAAACCGCAATGCCGGCGTACAGGTCGGCGTCGGGGTTTCCGTTGGTGCCCAAACCGGCGTCTATATCTATGCCGAAGCCGCCTACGGCAAAGGCAAAAACCGTTCGGACAGCCAAACCCATCAAAACACCCTGCTGCAATCGGACAAACTGCAGCTCAGCAGCAAGGGCAATACCGTGCTGAATGGTGCCCAAGCCCATGCCCGACGCATCGACGCCGAAGTCGGCGGCACACTGCACATCGAAAGCCCGCAGGACACTGTCGAACAGGAAAGCAAACAAAGCGGCGGCGGCATCCGCGCCTAAGTCGCGCTCGGTACCGCATGGAGCGTATCCGGCAACTACAACCAAAGCAAAGCCAGCGGCCACAGCCGCAGCGAAAGATATTAGGATCAACCAACAGCAGGTAAACAACCAAATGTGCCGGGTAGGGATCTGCCGCCCGGATGTCCAAGCCACCTTGCGTGATTCTAATAAACGAATTTATATCGAATACGATCGCGCCAGTTCGAACCGTGG
>NZ_JBQCXA010000255.1:0-886 GCF_051956855.1 Neisseria sp. P0021.S007 | reverse complement strand
CCGTTGTCAGGGCTGTAAGTCAGATCCGGCCAGTCTTCCAAAGACGGGGCTTCCAGTTTGGCCGGGCCTGAGCCGTCCAATTCAAATTCGATGTGGCGAGTTGCCGCGCAGTTTGGAATCATGGCAATCGGTTTGGAAGCCGCGTGGGTTGGGTAGTCAAGGATTTTGACATCCAGTACGGTACTCAAACCGCCCAAACCTTGTGCGCCGATGCCCAAGGCATTTACTTTTTTGTAGAGTTCCAAGCGCAGGGCTTCGGTTGTAGACAATTCTGCACCTGAATCGGCTTTTTCTTTGAGCTCCTGAATATCGATATGGCTCATCAGGCTTTCTTTGGCCATCAACACTGCTTTTTCAGGCGTACCGCCGATACCGATACCCAAGATGCCCGGAGGACACCAGCCGGCACCCATTTGAGGAACGGTTTTCAATACCCAATCAACAATATTGTCTGAAGGATTGAGCATGGCAACTTTAGTTTTGTTTTCAGAACCGCCGCCTTTGGCTGCGCAAGTGACTTCGACTTTGTCGCCTTTTACGATTTCCATATGTACAACGGCAGGGGTGTTGTCTTTGGTATTTTGACGTTTGCCAGCCGGATCGGCCAATACGGAGGCGCGCAGTTTGTTGTCAGGATAGGTGTATGCACGGCGTACGCCTTCGTTAACCATTTCCTGTACGCTCATCTCGGCATCCCACTGTACATCCATGCCTACTTTCAAGAATACGGTCGCAATACCGGTATCCTGACAAATCGGACGGTGGCCTTCAGCACACATACGGCTATTGACCAAAATCTGCGCCATCGCATCTTTGGCGGCAGGGTTTTCTTCTTTTTGATAAGCCTTATACAAAGCCTGGATGTAGTCTTTAGGATGGTAGTAGC
>NZ_JBQCXA010000254.1:0-889 GCF_051956855.1 Neisseria sp. P0021.S007 | reverse complement strand
GATGCGAGCCGCGTAAACCGATATGGCTGCCTTGGTCGGCAATGGCGGTTCGGCTGTATGTTTGGCCGCCGAAACGGGTTTGCGAGGTTTCGATGCCGCTTTTGATGCTGCCGTAGAGCTGTACGTCGGCATGTGCGGCAAGTGCGGCGGTGGAAAGTGCAGCAGTGAGGAGAAGTTTCAAGTTCATGGTTTATCCTTTTTTGGAGAGGAATTGTGTGACGATTGTATCGGCCTTGTGCGTAAACAAGTTACAATTCTTGCAAAATCTGACAGGAGTTTTGATGATGCGCTCTTTACGCGCCGCTGCTGTGCAAATGGTGTCGTCTACCGACCCCGAAACCAATATTGCCACCATGAAACGCCTTGTCCGCGAGGCTGCTGAACAAGGAGCGGATTGGGTGTTGCTGCCCGAATATTGGCCGCTGATGGGCAAAAACGATACGGACAAGCTGGCATTTGCCGAGCCTTTGGATGATGGACGAGTTGGCAAAACCTGCCACACCCGTTTTCAGACGGCCTTAAGCGAAACGGCAAGGGAATGCGGCGTGGTGCTATTTGGCGGTACGGTTCCGTTGCAAAGCCCAGACGCTGGCAAGGTGATGAACACAATGCTGGTGTATGACCGCGACGGCAACCAAATCGGGCTTTACCACAAAATGCATCTTTTCGGCTTTTCCGGTTTGGGCGAACGCTACGCCGAAGCCGATACGATACTGGCGGGAAACGATGTGCCGCAGTGAAGCGTGGACAATGTTCCGCTAGCGGCAGGCGTCTGCTACGATTTGCGCTTTCCTGAGTTTTTCCGCGCCCAGCAGCAGTTTGATGTTTTGCTGTTGCCGGCCGCGTTTACTTACACGACCGGCAAGGCGCATTGGGAATCGCTGCTGCG
>NZ_JBQCXA010000253.1:0-889 GCF_051956855.1 Neisseria sp. P0021.S007 | reverse complement strand
AGTTAAAGGCAGAGTAGTCTTTCTCTTCAAAAGTTCTACCAACTAATTCATTGATTTTAGAGGTAATTAACTTTTCATGTTCATAAGTTAATTCAAGTACTTGTTTCAATGATGAAAATTGATGAGGTGGTTCATCAATTTGTGTGATGATAGCCAATGCGCCGGTCTCATTTAAATAAGTGAAGAGTTTACGCATATGCTGCATTTCCTCAGCCGCATGCTCTGATAAAAATTTTGCAGCTCCTTCGAAACCTTGTTGTTCGCACCAGGCGCTCATTTGTAAATATAAGTTAGAAGAATAAAACTCTAAATTCATTTGATCATTTAATAGTTTAATCACGCTATTTGATAACATTTTATTTCTCCTATTCTTATAAAGTTTTTAATTCACGATCAATGTAGTAGAGCGCTGTACCACTTTCACCAAGAAGTTTGAATTTATCAACAATACTGTTAAATAATTTTTCTTCTTCATGCTGTTCAGCTACATACCATTGTAAGAAGTTAAAAGTAGAGTAATCCTTTTCTGCAAAAGTACTCTCAACTAACTCATTAATTTTAGATGTCACTAGTTTTTCGTGTTCAAGTGTTGTTTCAAAAACTTCTTTTAATGAAGCGTAATCGTGTTTAGGGGCGTCAATTTTACCTAACAAAGGCATTCCACTGGTTTCGCTCACATAAGTAAACAACTTTTGCATATGTTCCAATTCTTCATCGGCATGACGAAGTAAAAATGCTGCAGCGCCTTCATAACCATGTTTATGGCACCATGCACTCATTTGCAAATAGACATTTGATGAATACAACTCGAGATTAATTTGTTCGTTTAATTTTGCTGTAATTGACTTACTTAGCATAACTAACTCCTTTTCTTAATGCGGTTATATAG
>NZ_JBQCXA010000252.1:0-891 GCF_051956855.1 Neisseria sp. P0021.S007 | reverse complement strand
AGTATGAAGCGCAAAGCAGACGGCACATTACCATCGAAGTGGACGGCGGCATCAAAACCGACAATATCGCTGCCGTCGCGGCGGCGGGTGCCGATACTTTTGTGGCAGGTTCGGCAATTTTTGGGAAGCCGGACTATAAGGCGGTGATTGATGCTATGAGGGCGGAACTGGCTTCTGTGGTCTAATGTGCTGAACTGCTTGGCAAATCGTTTCTCAATCTCTGTATCTTCTCAGACTTGATTACCTTGCTCTGCTTTAAAATCTATCCGCACCAACTACGCTGATAACAAAAGGTCGTCTGAAAACCAAAAATCGGGTTTTCAGACGACCTTTTTGTGTTGATCAACACTTATTTTTCCATTTTCAAGCCAAAGTGCAGGTAGGCGCGTTCGGTTGCCATTCTGCCGCGCGGGGTGCGTTGCAGGAAACCTTGTTGGATAAGGTAAGGCTCGATCACGTCTTCGATGGTGTCCGTAGATTCGCCGATGGCGGCGGCAACGTTGTCAAGGCCGACGGGGCCGCCGCTGAATTTGTGCAGGATGGCTTCGAGGAATTTTCTGTCCATGACGTCCAAACCTTGTGCGTCCACATCCAGCATACTTAAAGCGGCATCGGCAACGGCGGCATCGATTACGCCGTTGTTTTTCACATCGGCAAAATCGCGTACGCGGCGCAGCAGGCGGTTGGCGATGCGGGGCGTCCCTCGGCTGCGTTTGGCGACTTCCATCGCGCCTTCTTCGCCCATGTCGAGTTGCAGTAATTGTGCGGAACGGCGGACGATGGTGGCAAGGTCTTGATTTTGGTAAAACTCCAAACGGGCAACGATGCCGAAGCGGTCGCGCAGAGGGTTGGTCAGCATACCTGCACGGGTGGTTGCGCCGACGAGCGTGA
>NZ_JBQCXA010000251.1:0-893 GCF_051956855.1 Neisseria sp. P0021.S007 | reverse complement strand
ATTCAAGGCCGTTTTATGCACTTGTTTGACCGCATCGCTGGTCAGATTCGGCTGTTGGGCTGCGGTTTGTGCCAAAAGCAGGAACACGCGCTTTTGCTCGTCTTCACTACCGCCGGCAATCACCTTGTCCAATCCGCTCAAATTCTTATCGGCTTTACCCAGCAGCAAATTGCGCAACCAAGTCATGCGCTTTTGTGTTTCACCAGGCTCCGGCTCGATTTCACGCCATTTTTGGTAAATGGCTTCAGCCTGTTCAAATGCGTTTAAAGAAACCGCCATCTCCAAAGCGCGCTCGGCTACTTCGGGAGATTTGGTGCGATGCAACGTCAAAATATACGTAAACAGTGCAGAAGCCGCATCGCCCTTTTGTAAAGCCAGTTCTGAATTTAACAAAGTGAAAACCTGCGAGGTGCGGTTTTGTATACCCAACAGACGTATCCGCTCCTGCTCGCGCTCTTCGGGAGAAAAACGGTCGGCACGGCTTTTCTTTTTAATAATCTTAGCTGATTCAAAAACTGCATTTGAATCGCCGGGCGCGGCAAAAGTTTGTGTAGCAAACAACATCATGACAGCCGCAGCTGCTACTCGAATACGGGATGGGGAAAACAACATAACTATCCTTTTTGAGAACCTGCCGGCATTTTCAGACGGCCTAAGCATCTGCAAAACAGACGCAAAGCTTTATTTATCATTCAGGCATAACTGTAACACACGCACTCTATTTTGTTGACACGGTAACCGTAAACCTTGTGTAATCCTCATCTGCATAAAACGATCGGCGCCAAAAATGAATACCGACCACCTTATCCATTTCCTCACTCAAGCTTCACACTTCAGCAGCCGTATGCAAGCAGAGCGCAATCAATTATTTACCGCCCACACGGTCAAAGAAG
>NZ_JBQCXA010000250.1:0-893 GCF_051956855.1 Neisseria sp. P0021.S007 | reverse complement strand
CAGGCGCACAGCCCGGGGATAAAGTGGGCTAGTATCAAATCTTAAGGAGAAACCATGTTAAACCTTTCCGCACCTGTACTTAAAGAAATTGAGTTGCTTAATGATGCAGGCTTATCGGTTGGCGCTATTGTTGCAGTGTTGCGTCTGAAGTTTCCGGTAGAGCTCCATGATCGGGAGGACAAAAAAATTGAAGAAGCCATTCTTCTCATGATCAATCCGCCGCGAAAAGCACCTTCTCTTTCCCGCTAAGGTAGCGATACCGGTTGAAAGGTAAATTTGGTTATGCTTCAACAAAAGGCCGTCTGAAATTTTCAGACGGCCTTTTTATTTATCCAAACGCTTATTTCCATTCAATCTTTATCTCAACAATTCATCGGTAACGCGTTGCAGAAATTCGATGCGCTCGGGTTTGGCTTCGCCTGATTCGGCAGCGGCTTTGACGGCGCAGCCTGGTTCGGCGCGGTGGGTACAGTTGTGGAAACGGCATTGGCCGATAAGGTGGCGCAGGTCGGGGAAGTATTGTAATAAATCGGCGGCTTGGAGATGGTGCAGGCCGAATTCTTGCAGGCCGGGGGAATCGATGAGTCGGGTTTCTGCGTTTAAATCGTATAGTTGGGCGTGGGTGGTGGTGTGTTTACCGGAGTCGAGCGCGGTGGAAATGTCGCCGGTTCGGGCGGCTTGGTTGCCGAGTAGGGCGTTGGTCAGGGTGGACTTGCCCATGCCGCTTTGTCCGAGCAGGATGTTGGTTTGCCCTTCTAAAATGGGACGTAGGATGTCGGCGTTTTCCAATGCGTTGGTTTCGACCACGGAGTAGCCGAGGGTTTCGTAGAATTTGAGTTTCTCGCGCCATTGGGCGGTTTCGGGGAGGTCGGCTTTGTTGAGGACGATGACGG
>NZ_JBQCXA010000249.1:0-897 GCF_051956855.1 Neisseria sp. P0021.S007 | reverse complement strand
AGGATAAGCGGCAGGCCGCATGTGCTCAGATGACGGGCGACCATACCGCCGATGTTGCCGCTGGAGCCAGTGATGGCTAGATTCATGTTGTTTTCCTTATGCGTTTTCTAAAGAGATAGCTTTGCTGTTTACAGGGTTTCTGTAAAACCATGTGCATGCTGCTTTTTGAGTTTCAGGTAGACTGAATAGATTCAAGGGATGGTTTATTGATGGTTATTATTGTAGCAGTTTTCCTACATACGATAAGCCGCGAAAGACTTACTTGATTATTAAGCTGAATAATACCGCAGGGCGATTTTTCAGGTATATTACGACCAAGCAGGTAATGGAAAACAGGCAGACCCCGACTATATGCGCTGGCAGCCTGTTGCAGTATGGGATGCCTACCTGCGCTACAAAATCGGCAAAAACCTGACTGCCGAGCTGGTGGGCAGCAACCTGACCAACCGCTACTACCTCGACCCGATGAGTCGCTCTTACCTGCCTGCACCAGGTAGGACAATCCGTATTGGGATAACTGGAAAATGGTAATGATCAATTAATCATTTTGGGAGTAAAAAGCCGTCTGAACATTGGGTTTCAGACGGCTTTTTACATGATGGCTTAGTTATGCCCTACTCTTTCATGTTATATGAAGGTTGAAGCTACCCTGCATAATTTTTATATCTTCTGCTTTGGAAGCAAAAAGGCTGCTTGAAAATAAAAGGTCTATATTTCAGACGGCCTTTGCTTTATAGCAAACTCGAAATTTAAGCCACGAAATCCAAACCTATATCCAACGAATGGCTGCTGTGGGTCAGATAGCCGAGGGCGATGCCGTCCACGCCGGTTTGCGCCACGCGCTTCAGTCGGTCGAAGCCGATGCCGCCCGATGCTTCGCAATAGACGGTGTGGGGG
>NZ_JBQCXA010000248.1:0-899 GCF_051956855.1 Neisseria sp. P0021.S007 | reverse complement strand
GCCTTGGGCGTTTTTTAGAGTAAACCTTATGCAAAATATTTCAATTTGCCTTTGAAGTCTTCCAGCTTCTCATAGCCTTTTTGCACCATGATGGCTTTTAATTCAAGGGAAACCCGTTCAAAAATGTCTACGCCTTGCTGGTGTAGCGCCGTGCCGATCTGCACCATGCTTGCGCCGCACAAGATGTGTTCAAACGCATCACGGCCGCTGTAAACGCCGCCCGTTCCGATAACTTGGATAGACGGATCTAGTCTTTGATAGAACGCGTGGACATTGGCGAGCGCAGTCGGTTTGATGTATTGGCCGCCTATGCCGCCGAAGCCGTTTTTCGGGCGGATCACGACGGATTCGTCTTCGATATACATGCCGTTGCCGATGGAGTTGACACAGTTGACGAATTTTAGGGGATAGCGGTTGAACACTTTCGCCGCTTGATCGAAATGGGCAATATCGAAATACGGCGGCAATTTGATGCCCAAGGGCTTGTCGAAGTAGGTAAAGGCATTATCCAAAATCATCTCGGTGGTTTCAAAGTCGTAGGCAATTTGCGGTTTGCCGGCGACGTTTGGGCAGGATAGGTTGAGTTCGGTAATACCGTTAAACCCGCTATTTTGCACCTTTTCCAACAGGATATGTGTTTCGCCGGGCGACAGGCCGACCAGTGATAGGAAAAATGTCCGTTCCGGCTGAGACTCTTGAAGGGTAAGCAGGTAATCCAGATAGTAATCGATGCCTTGATTCGGCAAGCCCATCGAATTGATGCTGCCGAGAGGGACGTCCCGATAACGCGGCTCGGGGTTGCCTTGACGAGGGGTAAGCGTTGCGGTCTTGGTAATGAAAGTGCCTGCCGAAGACTGTCTGACTGCTTCTAATTCCTCAACAGTCATGCATGACACACC
>NZ_JBQCXA010000247.1:0-900 GCF_051956855.1 Neisseria sp. P0021.S007 | reverse complement strand
GTTTTCATCGTATTCTGCCAGCTTGCGGGCGATTTTGTCGGGCGTGTCTTCTATCATGCGCAGCACTTCTTCATGGGTTCGCGCCGAACCGTAGGTGTTCGACGTCATCGCGCTTTCGCAGCTTTCCCCCCGCAGGTTAGGTGAGGGCTGTTTGCGTATGTTGCACCAATACCAAAGGTCGTACTCATAGTCGGGCGTAATGACGCCGACGACGGGGCCGCCGCTCTGATGGCGGTTGCTGTCGGTCTTCACCCGCCACATATCGGCCTGAAAATCTATCCATTTGTTGTTTTGCGGCTTCCATTCGTAGCCGATTTTGTAGGTTTTGCTGTCGATTTTCGTCCCTATGCCCGGTGCCTGCTGCGCAGGTTCGTCTAGGGATTGTTCGGCGAAACCGAGTATCCATGCCGTTATCAGGGGGTTGATTTCGCCGAAGCCGATTTTGTTGTCCATATATTGCAGGCTGATTTTTTGGTTGCCCGGCAGATACCAGTTGTTTTTCAGCAGCAGGGTTTTGGTGTCGGTGTGGCTGTTCATGATTTCTTCGCCCGGCCTGAACAGGACGGCCATATTCGGCACCAGGCTGGCGGAAGATTTGCAGAGTATGTCTTTTTCCCGTGGCGATTTGTCGGGATACTGGTCGTAACAGGCATCTGCACCGTAAATGGGGTTGTTGAGGTAGCTCTGATAACCGCGTTTGCCCGCGTAGTAGTTGCCTTTTTGGCGGTGGCTGTATGCGGCAAGGCCGTCTGTAATGTCGGTTTTGAAGGCGGCGGACAACATCAGCTGCCTGTCGTCTTTGAAGTTGGTGTGGCTTTTGCCGCCCGCATACTTGGTACCCGCGATGCCTTCGTCCAACAACAGGGCGGTGGGGGAAGGTTTGCCGGTATAGCCGGTCAA
>NZ_JBQCXA010000246.1:0-902 GCF_051956855.1 Neisseria sp. P0021.S007 | reverse complement strand
TCCCTCTACCGCGCATGCCATCCTCAAAGGTGGCAGCCTGACTTTGCCCGCCACTATCAGCGGGCAAGATACCGTTATTGCCAAAATCCGCATCAAATCGACTTGGGCAGGATTGCTGATACTGCCTTTTGTTGAAACCATTTCATCTAAAGGCAGATGGAAGCAATATTTCGAATACGGCGCAAAAGGCGTGCGCTATATCAATCTGAGCGACACCTTCTCCGACAGCGACAAAACCATCCGCCTGGAAGGCAAATACCTGTCCTTACCAGATCAAGAAATCGAACTCTCTGTTTATCCGCGTGAAAACCTCGACGGCAAAAAAATCCTTGTCCTCGCGCCTCATGCTGACGATGCTGAACTCGGCGCATACGGTTTGTACGAAAAACACGCCGCCAATTCAATGATCTGCACTTTAACCGCCAGCGAAGGCGGCAGCTTCCACTATGGCAATCTTTACAGCACATGCGACTTCGACACCCAGGCACAATATCTGCAAAAAGGCCGGATGCGCGTTTGGAACAGCCTAGCCGTTCCCCTTTTGGCCGGCGTGCCGTCTGAAAACATCCTGCAGCTGGGCTACTTCGACAGCACATTGACCGCCATGCGCCAAAATCCGGAAAAAGAGATTAAATCGACCAAAATCGATACGACCGATGTCGATATTTTCCGCAGTGCCAATACCTCCCCATTGGCGAAACATCTCAAACCCGGCTCTACTTGGAACAGCTTGGTAGACAACCTTAGCTATCTGATAGAAACATTCCAGCCGGATATTATCGTGACGCCGTCCCCAAATATTGATACGCATCCCGACCATCAACATACTGCGCTGGCCGCCATCGAAGCCCTGCGTAAAATCGATTACCGCCGCGGCAATCTGTTTTTGCACACCATACATT
>NZ_JBQCXA010000245.1:0-902 GCF_051956855.1 Neisseria sp. P0021.S007 | reverse complement strand
CACACAAACCAAGGCCGTCTGAAACCATTTCAGACGGCTTTTCTCATACCAATTTTCATTAAGCCCTTCCTATTGAAAAAACCATGCCTTCCCTTTCTCAGCAATCTATCCTGCTTTTTCAACCATGAAGCAATGCTCATGGTAAACACAAAGAAAATAAGAGCAGCATAACTCCTTGCCAATAAAAAAGCCCGATGCGTTCAACATCGGGCTTTTAACTGGAAAACCAATCTTAATCTTTGCGTGTTTCCACCAAAATCATTTCGACTGCTACGTCTTCCACTTCTACTTTAGGCACATCCGAACGGCGTGTTTTGGCAACCGGTTCAGGTTGTGGCTGCGCAGCAAAAGCGGCAACGGCTTGCGGATCGGTTTCAACGAAGATCAAATCGCCCAAGCTCTCAGGTACAACGATTGCGACAGGCGCTGCTTCAGCGACGGTTTCAGTTTGTGTGGCAACAGTTTCGGCTGGTGCTTCAACCGGTGCAACAGTAGCCGTTGCATTCGGAGACAATACCGCAGAAATGGCTTCTTTGACGTTGCTGACTGCAGAAGCAAGCAGGGCTTGTTCGGCATCAGCGCCTTCAGTTTGCGCTACGGCAGGCTCGTCTTCGCTTTCAATCGCAAATACGAATGGCTCTGCGTTGGTCACTTCAGGCTCGGATACCACAATCACCAGCGGCTCGGCTTGGTCGCTTTCAGAAGACAATGTCGCATTTGCAGCTTCAACCTTTTCGTTCAAACCTAAAACATGCGCTACGGCAAAGAGGACTTTGTCGGCGGTATCGGTAATGTTCAGGTATTGCTCGATTTTTGCCGAAGACGGAATATTGCGTTTTTTGCTGTTAGAACGGCGGTCGTTGCGGTTGTTGCGCTGACGGTTGTTGCGGTCACGTCCTTGA
>NZ_JBQCXA010000244.1:0-903 GCF_051956855.1 Neisseria sp. P0021.S007 | reverse complement strand
GTTGAGGCGGTGCGTAATCATGCCGCCGAAGACGATGATGTTGAGTGCCACGAGGGCGGCGAAAAGCCATTTCATGAGTTGTTTTCCTTTTTTGTGTTCGGGTGCCGTTGTGGTGTGCGGACGATTTTGTGTTGTTATTTTGTGGCGAATTGGCATCAAAACCAATCGGCTGAAGTTTGCTGCGTCTGAAGGTCGTCTGAAAACCCGGTTTGATGTTTTCAGACGACCTTTTTAAATCTGCGCTACGGCGTTGCTGCTTATTCGGGCAGTGTGTCGGTCTGTTCCTGCTCGTGCGCGACCCAGTTCAATAAACCGTAAATGACGAGATTATCTACAATTTTTACCGTATTGTCCAAAACAAACTGCTTGGGCAGGGCGTTGACGACTTTGCTTGCGCCGCCACCGGTAATGATGACGTCAACGGGTTTGCCTTCGCCCGTTTTTTGTTGCAGCCGCCCGTGCATCATGATGACGGCTCCGCAAACGGCATCCATCATGCCGCTGGTGATGGCGTTGGGCGTGGTAGTGGGGAAGGGGTACACTTTGCCGGCGGGGCGGTCGAGGTTGGCGGTTTTGGCGGCGAGGGCTTCTTTCATCAGGTGGAAGCCGGGCATGATGGTGCCGCCGAGGTAGTGGTTGTCTTCGGTGAGTGCGTCGGTGGTTACGGCGGTGCCGCAGCTGACGACGACGCAGGCGTTTTGGCTGAAGCGGCGGCTGCCCAAGGCGTTGAACCAGCGGTCGGAACCGTGTTCGGCGGGGTTGCGGTAGTGGTTGCGGATGCCGAGTGCCTGCGGCATCGAGGGCAGCCAGCGGACGGGCGCGGTCAGGTGGGCTTCGACGAGGGCTTTTTTGAGGTCGCCACACACGGCGCAGCCGACGATGCGGGTGCGGTCGTCTGAACGC